>JAFIFY010000192.1 GCA_020831765.1 Phycisphaeraceae bacterium
GCAGGAAGCGGGTCAAAGCGGGCTTGAGTTGAAGAATCGTGTCAGCATCCATGCCAAAGGTCTCCTTGCGGGGGAACTCCCACAAGTTGCCTTCGGACAGAAAGATGCGAAAACTTGATCTTTTTTAGCGTTGTAGTACTAGGCAAGCCACTGCGATTGAAGCTCAGGTTTGTGCAGGCTCGTTGGTCTCGTCCAAGCGCTTAGGCCAAGACACAGCAAGTTCGCAGACTGGACATTTGAACCGAACAGTGGAGTCCTTCCCGGGATCGTTGTTTCTGGGTGGCGGGCCCGACGGATCGCACACTGCCACCGGGTAGTCATTATCGGCAGTAACCATCCTCACGGGCTCTTTATCTTTAGCTTGATAACACCTAGCACAGTACGGGCCGACATCGTATCGACCATATGGCACGTCAAGAAAGAAGGCGTCGCGCTCGGGATCAAAACGCATTCTCGATCCGATCCGATGGAACCAGTACCAATGCCTGATTGTCTGCAAGTGGCTCTTGAATTTGCCGAGTTCCTTCAATGCGGCGAAGATTTCTTCTGTGCCCATGTTGGTCCTCCATGACGGGGTGACAATGTTACAGGACATGGCATAGCAATTGGATATATCATCCGGCGGGAGCGTTTGCAAAAATGGCGCAATTTCGTGGAATTCCTGTCTCTTGCAGGCCCACCCGCCAGCGGCCAACCTCCAAAAGCCAGAGCTTTCCCAATCTTGCTTCGAATCGCGGCGACGCCTACGCAAGCCAGTGTTTCGGATCGGCGAGTGTACGGGCGCATTGAACTCGGGCGGGGGTGTGTCTCACGGTTCCGGGTGACAGGGCCTGAACCATCCAGGCATCGGTGTACTCAGGGGGGATGGGGTGGGGCGCTGCATATCCGAGCTTGCCGGCCGGTGAGAAGCCGTGTCTCTGGTAGTAGCCCGGCCCCCCGAGCACAAAGACCAGCCGCACGCCTCGCTCCCGCAGTCGATTGAGACCTTCAGCGATCAGCATGCCCCCGATCCGGCGGTTCTGAAAATCGGGGTGGACGGCAAGCGGCGCCAGGATCGATGCCGGCGCGTGCTCCGTGCGCGGCTGAAGGGTTACGGCGGTGAACAGCACATGTCCCACAATCCGGTCCCGGACGGTGGCCACAAGCGATAGATATGGGAGCGCCGTGGGGTCGGCAAGCAGATCATCGACCAGTGTCGCGACCACTTCACCCTCCGTGCCACCGAAAGCCGACCGGATCACGCGCTGCACCTGGGGCGTATCGACCTGCCCCGCCTCGCGAAGGGTTGGTGAAGATTCGTCATGGCCCGGCCATGACCGCCTCGCATCGCTCGGATCAGGTGGTTCACCGGTCGTCAGGGGACACCTCGTTGATCTTGATCGGCCGATGAGCGATCGCCAAGGCGCTTGAGATGCCGGCCGATCAGGGCCATGGCGCCGTCCGGGTCCTGGCAGGACCGGGGATAGTAGTAGTACGCCAGGTGATCCCAGTCCATCGCCAGGACCTCGGGCAGCCGGCGGTCGATCAGTTCATGGCACGAGGCGGGCAGGGCGTGGTTTTCCAGCAGGGCGTAACTTCGCTTGCCCGCGCTCCGGGCGGCCTCGATGAAGGCCGGTCCCTGGTCGAGCAGCCACTTCGAGGGCGGCCCGCCCGAGCCGTTGTCATCCATGCCACCGTCAGCCCGCCACCACGGCCGGCCATCGAGGCCGAACTCATCGAGCGGTTGAATCGCAGCGCAGGCGGCGATTCTTGCCGCATCGCTGTGGCCGAAGATGAAAAGCGCCGTGCGCAGATCGCCGCGCTGGGCTCGGGCATGGCCATTGACCCGGCCGAAGAATCCGGCCTGCGCGGCAAGCTGCGCGGCCGGGTCATCGATGCGCTCGCCCAGGGCAGCGCGGGCGCTGGGTGAATAATCGCGGATATGCAGCGTCTTGGGCTCATCCCAGATGATCCCGGCCACGGGCCAGCGATCCAGCAGAACATCCAGGCTCGAACAGAAGAACTCGAACACCGCCGGATGATGAACGCTCGCCGGCGGGCCGAGGAACTCGATATACGGCTGGCCATCAGGCTTGAGGGCCCAGGTCTCGTGGTGACAGGCGGTCAGGATGGACGGCACCTTGGGCGCTCCGGCCACGAGATTGCCCCAGCGCGACGGTGTGATCCAGACATCCAATCCCAGCGCCGCGGCGGCTTCAAAGATTCGGTCGAGGTTCTCCACCGCGGCGGTCAGGTCCTGCTCGAGCACGGGAATGTTCACGCCGCGCGTGCCGTGATCCGCCATCCAGGCCAAATCGTCACGGACCTGCCGAGGCACGTGGGTGTAGAGCTGAGCCCGAAAGTAACAGGCGCTCAAGTACATGATCACAACTCCATGGGTCAGCACCCCCGCTGGATCGCGGGAAAGATCGGCCATTGTAAGGACCGCTCATCTTGGCAAGCCGCGCCCACCGCATTCGCGCCCGGCGCGATCCGGCTTGATCAGCGAGCACCAGCCCCCGCGAACCCATCGCCCTGACACCTGGCCCCCAACAACATGCGATGGAGCGGTCCCTACGCGCTAAATGCCGGTCGGGGCCATGCTCTGGGGGTCGATCTGTCTGAGAATGGCGGAGTCGCCAAGGCGCAGGGCCTGTTCGAAGCAGTGCAGAGCCTGGGGGTGTTCGCCCAGGTCGCGGTGGATGGCGGCCTTGAGGGCGTAGGCCTCGGCGGAGTCGGGCTGGAGGCTGTGGATCATGTTCAGACATAGCAGGGCCTGCTGCGCGCTGCCCAAGAGGCGCATGGATCGAGCCTTGCCCAGCCAGGCGCGAGTGTCGTGGGCATCCAGCGCCAGGGCGCGATCGAAGCAAATCCGCGCCGGCTGGGCTTGATCGGCCTTGAGGAGTTTTTCGCCCCGCAGCAGCACCTCCTCGATGCCATCCTCCAGCCGATACGGCATGGCAGGATCGCTCTCATTGCCACTGAACTGGGCCAGCGCCGCGGCCGAGGGCTTGTGGCCGGCGTCATCGGCCTGGCGAAGCAGTTCTAGGGCACGGGCGCGCCCGGCCGGTCGGCGGAGCAGCAGGACGGCCAGTTCATGTCGCGCTTGTTGATGCCCATCATCCATCTCGAGCACCTGCTCCAGCGCGCTGATGGCCGCATCGGCGCGGCGATCACCAATCAACGCCATGGCACGGGTAAAGGCGATATGCACCGAACCCGGCGAAAGCTCGCGGGCCTGATCGAAACAGGGATGGGCCTCGGTGAACCGGCCCAGATCGACCAGTCCCTGGCCCATCTCCAGCCATTGCAGGGCTGTGAGCGCTTCAGCGCGTGGCGGGCTGTCGGGCCGGCGACCGGTGAGGTGCTCATACACCGCGATAATGCGCGGCTGCAACGCCGCAAAAGATTCGGGACGCTCCTCGGGCCAGGGCGACAGACACTGACCCCAGAGCTGCGCGGCGGGAATGTCCATCTCCGGCTCGCTGAGCAGCCGTCGCAATGCGCCCGGCTCGTGCAGCACCTGGTCATCGGGCAGTTGCCGGCCCGCGAGCAGCATGACGGCCAAAGCGCCCAGCGCATAGATATCGCCGGCGGTGGTCGGCGGTGAGTGGTCGGCGATCAGCTCCGGCGCAAGGAAGATGGCGTGGCGGGGTTCGAGAAATGGGCCACTCGCCCCTTCGCGGTCGAGTGCGGTGCTGCTTCCGGGGGCGGGGGCGGAGGGGGTCAGTTTGATTCGTTGGTCGGCGGAGAGCAGGCAATGGGCTGGGCAAAGTGCGCCGTGGGGGCCGATGCCGTGCGAGGCGGCGTGTTCCATGGCTCGTGCGATGCCCAGGAGCCAGTCCAGCCGCCGGGCCAGTTCATCCACGACACGGGTCGGCCGGCGGCACCAGCGCCCGAGATGACCGCCGGGGTGGTAATCGGTCTTGAGGACGGTCAGCCCGTCCAGCCGCTCGTAGTTGAGGGCTCGGCAGACATTGGCATGAGCCGGCAGCTCGACCCAGGGGGCAAGTTGCGCCGCGGCCCGCCAGCTTGCCTCATCTTCGCCCAGGATCGTAAACACCACCGGCCGGCCGGCCAGATGATCGAAACAGACCGCGCTTGGCCGCGCACCGGCGAGCGGGCGACAGACTTCCCAGCGCTGTCGAATGCGTTGACCGGGTTGCCAGGGGAAAACCTTCATGTCGCGGCCTTGGAGCCTGACGGGTCGAAAGCGGGCCATGAGTGACAGGCCGATCGACGTCGCGGCCGGCGTTGATCGAACGACCTCGGACTCCGAAGGTGTTTTCGTCCCGATCGCGATGGCCTCTGGACAAATGGCCCGGCCGCCGGGCGATGGTTGCCGGGGCTCAGGGGTGGGGCCCGCAATCGATGGGCTTAGCCGATGAAGGCGGTCTTGAGCTTGTCCTTATCGGGCCTGGGTTGGCGAAGCATCGCAACGGCCGGCTCGATGACATCCAGCAGGGCTTCGAGCGAGATGGTGGCCGGGCCGAAACCGCCGGGCAGGTTGATGACCAGGCTGTTGTGGATCATGCCCGCTTCGCAGCAGGCCAGAAAAATCCTGGGGCTTCGCAGGAAGCAGCGGATGCGCATGAGCTCAAGCAGTCCGGGGTGTCGGCGTTCGAGGACGGCGAGGGTGGCTTCGGGCGTGACGTCGTTGGGCGCCATGCCGGTGCCGCCGCAGGTGAGGATGAGGTCCGGGTGCGGGCCGTTGATGGCCCAGTTGCGGATTTGCTGACTGATCCGGCCGGGCACACGAGGCACGGCCATCCTCGCCACCACCATCGCCGCCAGTCGGACCTCGACGAACCGGGTCAACCCCGGCCCGACAGTATCCTCGGCGTTATCGCGACAGACCGAATCGCTGACCAGCAGGATCGCGGCGGTTATCGGCGGGGACATCGGCGTCTTCACAACTCTTCTCGCGCAAGGCCACCGGAGTAAGCGGGAAAGCTCGGCTTCCGGATCAACCTGTTGCAACTATCGGAAGGTTTGATGGCCGGGTTTTCTCAATGGGCGCGGCGAAAGGACGAAAATAACGATCGGTGGCTGTCGCGGTGGCAGGACGATCAAGGTTTCTTGCCCTGGCCACCTTTGAGCCGGGCATCTTCGGCCTCGGTATATCGGGCGATGGCCTTCCAGAGATGGGTAAAACCGACGGTGAATCCCAAGGCCAGTCCGGCCAGAGTCAGCCACGGCCCGGTCCCCCACCTGTTGTCCAGCCACCAGCCGCCGAGGGTAAGGATCGCCACCGAAGCGCCCAGTTCGATCGCCGCGCCCCACAGCAGCCACGGGTTGTAAGCCGGTGGCGCTGGCTTCGAGCCGGAACCCGATGGTTTGGAAGGAGAATCGCTCATCACACGGCAGAATACCCCACAAGCGACCCAACCGCCCCTGGGGCTTGCCGCCGTCCGATGCGCCGGGCTTCAGAAGCGCCTTACAAAGCTGAGCCGCTCCCCAAGAACTGGGTGCGCGGTTAAGGGGTGGATTCGGCGACCTGATCGAAGGAGTCGAATCATGGCAACGAGCGTACGCAAGCGTCGGCGGTTTTCGGCCCAGCTCAAGGCCCGGGTGGCCTTGGAGGTGGTCCGGGAGCAGAAGACCATCGCGCAATTGGCCGGTCAGTACCAGGTCCATCCCAACCAGATCAGCGAATGGTGGAAGCAGTTGCCGCATGGGGCTGAGGAATTGTTCGCCGGCGGTCTGGCCATGGCCGTACACAAAGTGGCCCTGCCACGTCCAGACGGACCGAATCACTCCATACAGACCCGGGAGGAAACGTCTCTATGGTCTGCTTGAATGATCCGGGGTTCCAATGCGGGCGTTGCTTGACGCCGGAGCGGGCCGCGCCTTGTGTTCGTGGCGGAGTTGGCCGCAGGCGGCGGCGATGTCTCGGCCTCGGCTTGCTCGGATGTGGGTGTTGATGCCGGCGCTGCGGAGGATTCGCTGGAACTCGAGGACCGCATCGCTTGCCGGGCGGCTGAAGGGCACATCGCGAACTTCATTGAAGCGGATCAGGTTGATGTTCGCGCGAAGCTGCCTGGCCACTGTCGCCAACTCGCGGGCGTGCTCGAGTCGGTCGTTGACATCGCGCAGCAGAATGTATTCCAGCGTGACTTCCCGGCCGGTGCGCTGGAAATAGAACCGGCCCGCTTCCAGTAGTTGCTGGATCGAGACGTAATCGGCCCACGGGATCAATGCGCGGCGAACTTCATCGTTCGGGGCGTGCAGGCTGATGGCCAGTGTCACGGGAAGATCGATCTCGGCCAGGCGGCGAATCTGGGCCGGCAGGCCGACGGTGCTCACGGTGATGCGGCGGGCGGAGATGCCCAGCCCCCAGGGCGCGTGGATCATCCGCACCGCGCGAATCACGTTGTCGAAGTTCGCCAGCGGTTCGCCCATACCCATGAAGACCACATGACTGATCCGCTGACCGGTCGCCACGCCCAGTCGCCAGACCTGCTCGACGATCTGCCCGGCGGTGAGGTTGCCATCCAGTCCGCCCAGTCCTGAAGCACAGAACCGGCACCCGACGGGGCACCCGACCTGACTGGAGATGCAGGCTGTTCGCCGTTTGGCCTCGCCGGATTCCTCATCCCAAGCCGGGATCATGACACACTCAGTCTCCAGGGCTCGGGCGGCGCTCCCCTCCCCAATGGCCTGATCCAACACCGGAAGCATCGGCCGCGCCGACTCCTCCCAGGCCATCAGCAGTTTGTGCGTGCCATCACCGGCCAGGGCGTCCTTCACGATCCGGCCTCGCGTGAAAATCATCGAGCGATCCAGCAATCCGCGAAGCTCGATTGGAAGATCGGTCATGGCCCGCACATCAACCACCTGCCGCTGGTAAACCCATTTCAAAAGCTGCTTTGCGCGAAATGCCGGCAGTTGATGCAGGGCAAACCACGCCCGCAGCGCTTCGGCATCGAGGTCAAAGAAATGGGAGGGGGTCGTTGATTGCATGTTCAGTTGGGGCGATCGGGGCGAAGATCGGATCGCATCATCATTCGGACGCGTATCCTAGCCCATCGCGATGTGCTAAAACATCATGGATGGATGCCACCCCGACAACCCCGGCCAAGCCCGCGACCGAGCCCTCCGCGGCATCGACCCGGACACGCTCTGATTTTTCGGTTCAACTCGGGCCCATGAAGCTGGCCAATCCGATGATGACCGCTTCGGGCACGTGCGGCTACGCCCTGGAATATGAGCCGTATATGGATATGGCGGGGCTGGGCGCTTTTGTCACCAAGAGCATCACCCGGTTGCCTCGTCCGGGCAACGAGGCCTATCGCATCGTTGAGACGCGCGGCGGAATGCTCAACGCGATCGGACTGGCCAACATCGGGTTGGACGCTTTCCTGGAAGAGAAGATGCCCGAGCTCCGTAAGCTTCGCGACCGCGGGCCACGCATCATCGTCAATGTGGCCGGGTACAGCGTCGAGGACTACACTCAGACCGCCGGACGCATCAGCCACGAGCCGGATGTCGATGCGATCGAGCTCAATGTCAGTTGCCCCAACGTCAAGGACGGCCTGACCTTCGGCACCGATCCGTGTCTTCTCAAGGAGCTGGTCGGTCAGGTCAGGCGTGCCATGCCGCCGGACCGGGCACTGATCGTCAAGCTTTCGCCCAACGTCGGCGACATCACGGCGACAGCGCGGGCCGCGGTGGAGGGCGGGGCCGATGTGCTGAGCATGATCAACACCTACACGGCCATGGCCGTGGACATTTTCAAGCGCGTGCCGCGTCTGGCCAACGGCACCGGCGGACTTTCCGGCCCGGCCGTGCGACCGCTGGCGGTCTATCTGGTCAGCCGTGTCCATCGACAGGTCTGTCGCGCGGCGGGGGTACCGATCATCGGCATGGGCGGCATCCAGTGCTGGCAGGATGCAGCCGAGTTTCTCCTGGCCGGCGCCACCGGCCTGGCCGTCGGCACGGCACTCTTCGTCGATCCGGCGACGCCCAACCATGTCCTGGACGGCCTGGATCAGTACCTGGTCGACCAGAAGGCCCAGAGCGTCCGCCAGATCATCGGCGCCCTGCAACTGCCGGGCGATGGGCACCATGGCCAACCGGCAACCTGAAGCCGGCGATTCCGATCAGCCCTTTGGACCAGCTCTGCCGGTTATCCGGACTGGGCGAGACGTTCAGAGTCCGATTTTGCCGACTGGGCATGCGGGGTTGAATCCCGGGCCGTTCGGCGGTCGATTTCTTGGCTATGGCCAAAGTGGAAAACTGGCTCTCGGCGATCGGCACGCGCCTGGCGATACTGGTCGCGTTCAGTCTTCTGCTGTTGGTTATCGGTCTGCTGGCATGGTGGCGAGGCCAGCCGCCGCCGGTCGAAGCCATCGCGGGCGAGGAGTATGAGCTTCCCGTGGTGGTGAGTCTGCCTCTGAACCGGGTGGCCCATCAGCCCATTGAACGGTTCTACGGCATCCTCGAACCCGAGGCGGAACTGGAGATGCGCTTCAGTCTTCCGGGGCGGATCCACCGTTACGGCACTGTCCATGTCGAACGACAGAACCCGGACTCCGCACACGGCCAGACCGAATTGGTCGAGCAGCCCCTGCGCGAGAGCGCCCGCGTTCGCAAGGGCCAGACCCTGGCATGGCTGGAGCCGCAGCGTTATGAAGTCGCGGTTCGCTCAGCGCAAGTGCGCGTCGAACAGGCCCAGGCCAACAAGGCCGAAGCGCAGGCCGTGACCGAGGAACGACGCGCTGCCGTGCTCAGCGCTCGGGTGCAACTGGCCGAGGCTGAATCCAATCGTGATCAGCAACGCCGCCTTCACGAGCGCAATGTCATCACGCAGGCGGAACTCGATCGACACGAACGCGCCTGGGAGCAGGCCGAGGCGATGTACCAGGCAGCGCAGGCGCTTCATCGGGCCGCGGAGTCCCGGCGTGACGCGGCCAACCATCAGCTCCACCTTGCGCGTGAAGCCTTGGAGGAGGCACGTATCCAGACCGAGGATGCGACGCTGGTCGCGCCATGGGATGGTGTCATCGCCGCGCTGCCCTACCAGGTGGGCCAGAATGTCAGTCCGCGGGAAACCGTGATCCGCATGGTCTCCATGGACCGTGTAAAGCTGGTGTTGCAGGTGCCCCAGAGCCGGATCGCGGCGTTTGGCGATTCGATCGGTGGCGAGGTGGAAGTTCGGATCAGCGCGTTGGAATCCCGGGCAGCGCGGAATCCCCGATACAGCCGTGATGCGCGGCCGCGCATGGGCAGGGTGGCGATGGTCCAGCCCGCCGCCGATCCGGTGACGCGGCTCTTCCGTGTCGAGATCGAACTGGACAACACCGATGGCTCTCTGGCCCCGGGCATGATGGCCCAGGCGCATCTGCCCGGCGATACGGTGCAGGCGGTCCGCCTGCCGCTTGAAGCCGTGCGCTATCGGGATCAGCAAGCATGGGCGTATTTCATTCAACGCGGCGCCCGGATCGGCCTTCCGCTGGGGGCGATCGGGGCCGATCGCGACCTGGTCCTGGAGGACATCGATCTGGCCCGCGCGGTGAATCTTGATCGGCCGATCGAAGAGAATGATGCCGTGCTGGTCACTCATCTGCCGCGCAACATGCAAGGCGTGGTGGCCGGCCATCCACGCGATCTGACCGACGGGCGACCGGTTCGCACGATCGAGTTGCCGGAACTGACTGGCCAGGCCATGACCGGCTACATGCCCGACGCGATGATGGAGAAAGATGACCTTGGGGCAGGCGGTCATTCAGACGGCGAACCGGGCAGCGCCGGGGACGGTGCTTCTCCCGGCGGCGGGATCACTTCCGGGGGCGGGGGCGGGGGTGAGCGATGATGGGGTCTGGGCGCTTGCTGGCGCGGCCGCGGATCATTGTGCTGGTGGCGGTGTTGTGTGTGGCCACCGGCTGGGTGGCGATCACCACGTTGCCCAAGGAGCGCACGCCGCGCATCAAGCTGCCGGTGGTGCAGGTGCTGGTGGTGAATCCGGGCGCCGGTCCGGCCGTGAACGAGACCGAGATCATTCGGCCCATCGAGGAGGAATCGGCGCGGCTGGGCGGGTTGAGGCGTCATGGGCGGGTGATGTCCCAGGCCACGGCCGACGCCGCGCTGGTTCAGTTCATCTTCGATGATCAAACCCGCATCGAGGAGGCGAGGCGGGATGTGGAGAACCTGGTCAACCGTGTGCGTGGCCGGTTCCCTGAGCCGGCGCAGCGCAATCCCGGACCCACCATCAGCGAGATCGCCTTCGAGGATTGGCCGATCGTCCAGGTCTTTCTGGTCGGGGGGGACAGCGGCGATCATCGTCGCCGCGTGGCCGATTCACTGGCCCGGCGGTTGGAGGGTGTCGGGGGCGTTCAGAACGTGGGCCGATTCGGCGGCCTGGAGCCGGAAGTCCGCGTGGAAGTGCATCCGCATCTGATGGCCGGCTTCGGTCTGTCGTTTGATGATGTGGCCCACGCCCTGGTCACCGCCAATGATGCATCGCCCGGCGGCACGCTGGAACCGGGCGAGGGTTTCGATCTGGGCGTACGTCTGGGCGGTCGCCTGGCATCATTGGAAGAGATCGAGCAGGTCTCGTTTCCCATCGCCGGTGGTCGGGTGGTTCGGCTTGAGGACTTCGCGGATGTGCATGCCAACCACAAGCCGCGCCGCAGCATCGCACGTTACGACAGTCAGGATGCGGTGGTGCTGCTGATCCAGCCGGGACGGGATATCGATGTCCACCGCACAGCGCGTGAAGCTGAAGAGGTGGTGGCCGATTTCATCGCCGGGGGTCACGGACAGAATCTGGAGATCGGCGTCGTTCGATCGCAGGCCCGCGAGATCGAAGACATGCTGGGCCAGCTTGGGGCCAGCGCGATCTATGGCACGATGCTGGTGATGCTGCTGCTCTGGCTGGCGATGGGCTGGCGTAACGCATTGCTGGTGGGCATGAGCGTGCCCATGGCCTTGCTGGGCGCGGCGGCGCTGGGCTGGATGGCCAAACAGAGCTTCGCCCCGAACCTGGCGATCAACAACATGACCCTTTTCGGCACGATCCTGGTCATCGGGCTGGTCGTGGACGGTTGCATCATCGTGGCCGAGAACATCGATCGCCACCGGCAACTGGGCCGCAGCGCCTTCGAAGCGGCGTGTCGAGGCGTGGATGAAGTCGGCCCATCGCTGATCTCGGCCTATCTGACGACGTTCGCGGCGTTCGCGCCGATGTTTCTCATCCGCGGGGTGATGGGTGATTATCTGGAGCTTCTTCCCCTGGTGGTCATGCTGGCCCTGATCGCCGCATCCATGACCGATCACTACCTGTTGCCGATGTTGACGATGTACCTGGGCCGATCGCGGGCTCAAGGCAAGGAACGGGAGCGGCTGGAAGAGCAGATCGACCCGGAGCTTACGCCCGAGGTGATCGAAATCCGGGATGCCCGGCGTTTCGTCGAGCGCAGCCGCGCGGCGAGAATCTATGGCCGCGCCATGACCCTGGCACTTCGACACCGCTTCATGGTTCTGGGCATGGCCCTGGTGCTGATGCTGATCCCACTGGGATTATTCGGGATGGGTGCGATCGGCATGGAGTTCTTCCCCGAGACCGATGTGCCGATCATCGAGGTCGATTTCGATCTGCCGCTGGGCTCATCGCTCGAGCAACGGACCATCGCCGCGGCCGGAGTGCTGGAAGCGGCGGTCATGCGGGCGGTGCGGCATGAAGAGTGGCATCAACCGATCGGCGGCGGGCCGAGATTGCGGCCGGTGACAACGCTGGGCGATCCGGCAGCGCTAAGCACCAATCTGGATTTTGAAAGCGGCACCGGCCCGGAGTTCGGCAAAATCTATATCGAACTGGAACTGGCCGAACACCGGCGACGGTCGGCATCGGAAATCCGTCGGGCGATCCGGGCGGAAATTCAACATCGGATGCGGTCGGACGCGAACCTGGCCGGGCTCCGCTACCGCGTCCACTCACCGTCGGAGGGGCCACCGGCAGGCTCAGCGTTGCTTGTCCGCGTGTTGGGGCAGGATGAGACAACCCTGGACACGCTGGCGCGACGGGCTGAAGCGATCGAAGAAGCGCTGCGTCGCGTTCCGGGCGTCACCGGCATCAGCAACGATTTCCGCGTACGTCCGCAGCTTCGGGCCGCTCCGGATGTCGCGGTAAGCGGTTTGTATGGCGTGACGCGCCGGCAACTTGGCACTTCGGTCGCCTATCTGCTTGAAGGCGTGCGAGTCGGTGAAGTGGACTTCGGCGGCGATGAGATGCGCGATCTTCGGCTTCGTGCCGCGCCCGAGTTCCGGCGTACGCTCGAGGATATCCAGATCATGCCCATCCGCGCCCAATCCGGCGCGGTGGTCACGTTCGGCGATGTCGCTCAGCTTCACCGCACCGAGGAAGCCGACATCATCCGGCGCTACGACCGGCGGAGGGTGATCAATATCCGGGCTGACCTGAACGAAGGCGTGCTAGCTGATGCGGTTCGCCTGGCGCTGCTGGAGCAGCTTGATCCAGGTGCCGCCGCCGCCATGAGCCGAACACCGGGCCGCGCCGGACGGATTCTCCACAGCGACAGCGAAGTGATCGTTGAGTTCGGCGGTGAAACGGAAGTGCGCGATGATGCGGTGGCTGACTTGCAGATGGCACTGCTGCTGGCCATGGGCGCGATGCTGCTCGTCCTGACGCTGCATTTCAATCGGTTCCTGCAACCGCTGATCGTGCTGCTGAGCGTGCCGCTGAGCCTGGTGGGCGTCTTTCTGGGCCTGATGATCTGCGGCATGGCGTTTTCGGTGGCGGCGCTGATCGGTGTCGTGGCGCTTGCCGGGATCGTGGTCAACGATTCGATCGTGCTGGTCAGTTTCATCAATCGAATGCGGGCCATGGGCCTGACGATCGAAGAAGCGGTCATCCGCGCGGGTCAACTCCGCTTGAGAGCCATCACCCTGACCACCATGACGACCATCGGCGGGCTCCTGCCGCTGTCCTTGAACATTTCCGGCGGCGGAGAGTTCTGGCAACCCCTGACCATCACCATGATGTTCGGGCTCGCGGCGGCGACCGTGCTGGAATTGCTCGTGATTCCCCTGCTCTGCTACATGACCGATCGAGCACCGGCCGCGCCTCAAAGCCAATCATCCCACACCGTCGCTCCGATCGAGCACGCTCAAGCCGCCTGAAGCGATCGCATCCCACGGAAAGCCTGATCCGGGGCTGACCATGCGATAATCCATCGCCTTGGACGTTCCACCCTACCGCATCCAATCCGCGGCGATGGACGCCAGTGTCCACCCCTTGCCATCCTCGGAGAGCTCGCCCATGCCAACCATCGCCAGAGTCTTACTGCCTGCCTTGTTAATGATGGGGTTTTCGGCCGCGCCTGCATGGGCCGATCTGGTGTTCCAATATCGGCTCGAGGTTCCCGCCGGTGGTGAGCGGACGACCGAAGTGTTTCTCTGGATCCCCCACGAAGCCGGGACCATTCGGGGCGCGGTCGTCGCGGGAATGACCTCGGCCGAACGGGAGCTGGTGAAAGATGCGGGTGTTCGCCAGGCATGTGCCGATCACCAACTGGCGATCGTGTTTTTCAAGTCCGGACTTGGGGCGGTGAACATCGAGCAGGTGCTTGGATCCCTTGCCGAGCTCTCGGGTTACTCGGAACTGAAGGTCGCGCCGCTTCTGTTCATCGGACACTCGGCCGGTGGCCCGCAGGCCAAGAACGCGGCCGTGGCCATGGCGGACCGATGTTTCGGATTGATTCAATCGCGCGGCGGTGGGCCGTGGCATGGCGAGCATCAGGATCAGCCGCTTCCCCCGGTTCCCGAGGGCATTCCATGCCTGATGCTGGTCGGGCAGTTCGATGAGTTCGGCGGCTGGATGCGGGATGAGGAAGGCAATGAACCGGCATGGGAGCAGCCTCGCGATGCGATGGTCCACTACCGCACGCGATATCCCGACAGCCTCCTGGCCATGATCGTCGAGCCCGGCGCCGGCCACTTCGCCGGCTCTCCGGTCAGCGCCCGGTTCGCGGCCATGTTCATCGCCAAGTCGGCTGAAAATGTGATTCCCCGGTCATGGGACCCGGCCTCCGGCCACGCTGCCCGACTCCATCGACCCAAAGTCGAAAGCGGCTGGCTGACGCCATTGAATCTACGCGATGCCGATCGGCCCGCGCCCGCACCGTTCGAGGATTACACCGGACCACGCAGCGCGGCCAACTGGCATTTCGACCGCGAATTCGCCGAGGCCGCCGCGCAACTTCATGCCCAAATGGGACGCAAGGACCAGTTCATTCGGTGGAACGAACGATACTGGGTCGATGCCGGTGTTCGCTACTACTTCCACGGCTTCAATTGGATTGATGATGGGCAGAGCTTCCGGCTGCGATTCGAATACGCCGATCGTTACCCCACCCAGCACAACAACCAGGGGCCGCGTTGGGTCAGGGCCGGCGAACCGGTGGGCAACAGTGGGACGCCCATTCGGCTCAGGCGGGTCAACGGCCCGCTGATCGTCACCGGACCGGACACCATGCGCATCCACTACGATGCCCTGACGCCGGCCACCGAACATGTTCGGCCGACGTTTCTGGCCTACAGCGAAGGCGACGAAACCTATCGTCATACGGAAGTGGCGGGCATGTTCCCCCGTGGTTTTCGAGGGTTGACGCAGGGCCGGCAACAGATCATCGATTTTCCGCAGCCCCAGAATATGCGCATCGGCGATGCACCCCAAGCGCTCCATGCCACCAGCGATGCGGACCTGCCCGTGGGCTATCACGTCTCCTTCGGCCCGGCCGTTGTCGAAGACGGTCGGTTGCGGATCGCCCAGGTGCCGCAACGAGCGAAGTTTCCCATCCGAATCGGCATCATGGCCCATCAATTCGGCAGCGGGGTGGAACCGCACGTTCGCACGGCCGCGCCCGTCGAGCGGATCATCACGCTGCATGGTCCGCGCTGAGCCCTGGCCGGGAGAGATCGGAAGCCGGGCGGCGGGGGCGGCGATGGATGGTCATGTCGCGGTGATGCTACGGAAGCATGAGTTGATCGATGAAGCACTCTTCGAAGCCGGGGTCGAGGTTCAGCTCGACAGTTTCGATGCGCCCGGCGATCGCGGCCAATTCATCCAGCAAGGCACAGTCAAGCAGCGTTACATAGGCGGCGGCAAGGGAGCCGTTGCCGATCACCTCCACCTGATCGGCACGAAAGCCGGGGAGCAGGCCGCAGGCGATGGCATGGTCAACGTTCAGATGCATGCCAAACCCGCCGGCGAGATAGAGACGATCCACATCCGATGCCGTGATGTCTGCTCGGCGCATGAGGGTCAGGATGCCCGCCGCGATGGCCGCCTTGGCCGGCAGCAGGTGGGCGATATCGGCCTCGGTCAGGATGATGTCGCCGTCGGCTGTGGGCCTGCCGTGACCGCCCCGCTTCCGGGCCACGATCATCGCCAGTCCACCGGGCGTCTTATCGATCAGCCCCGCATCCAACGCATCGGTCAACTCATCATTGATCCGGCCGCGACGATCAAGCAAACCCGCGGCTCTGCCCTGGGCCAGGAGGTCAATGCATGCCGAGCCACACAAACCGATCGGGACCAGGCGCCCATCGCCGATCCGCTCGATTTCCAAGCTCCACGGCTGCTGGTGAATCACCACTCGACTGATCGCTCCTTCGGTGGCCCGAACGCCGCACGTAAGCCTTCCGCCCTCGAACGCCGGCCCGGCGGCGGTCGCGCAGCCCAGGAGTCGATCGCCATGGCGAAGCACCACTTCCCCGTTGGTGCCGACATCGACCAGCATGGCCGTCCGGCCAGAATACGCCATCCCGCTGATCAGACAGTCGCCAACCAGATCAGCACCCAGGTAAGCAGCGCTTGAAGGCAGCAACCACACGGGCACATCGCCTTCGTGGATGCCCAGTTGCCGGGCGCTGATCTGCCGTTGGTCCAGGAACACCGGTTTGAACGGTGCGATCCCCAGTGGCGTCGGATCAACGCCCGCCAGCAGGTGGAGCATGGTGGTGTTGCCCGCGCAGGTTATCGCCTTGAGGCTTCCGGGGATTGCGCCCGCCTCAGTCAGGGCCCTGGCGAGCATCGGCGCAAGCGTCTCTTTGATCAGAGCGCTTTGCAGCCGACCGGCGGCCTTCACATCCATCGCGCAAAGATTGATCCGGGTCAGGACATCATCGCCAAGATGCATCTGGCGGTTGAAATCGGTGGATCGGGCAACGATTCTTCCATCGGCAAGATCTACCAGGGCCAGCGCGACCGTGGTGGTACCGATATCGATCGCCGCGCCAAGCGCACCGGTGGTCGAAGCCACGATCGGGTCATGCCCGATGGGCACCAGCACGCTGAACTGATCAACCACTCGAGGGCGATGGGCCAGAACGGACCTTGCCGGCAGGCGCAATTCGACTTCACCCGCCGCATCCAACCCGGAGCCCCCGAAACCGCCATCACTCCCGGAACGCCCAACAGCCCCGGAAAGCTGATGCCTGCAAGCTCGAAGCTGAACCGGTTGACCATCGGTCTGCGTCCACGTTGCCTGACTCTCATTCCAAAGGCGGCCCGAGACCAACTCGCACAGACATCCCTGGCACATATCGCGTCCGCCACACCGGGTGTTGAGCGGCAGCCCCTCGTGACGAAGCAACTGCGTCAATGGCTGCGATAATCGATCACCACTGACCTCGATCTTCAGCGATGTATCCGGAGCATGGACATGCAGGCGAACGCTCGGGCTCATGGCGCGGCCACTCCATCCGGTTCACCCCCGATGTTCTGCCCATCGATGGTGACGGCCGTGAGAATGTTTTCATCACCGGTCATCTCGATCGCCTGCCCCGGCTCGACGATCACGAAGCGGTCTTGATCCCAACGGCCGGCCAGGAGATCGAGCAGAAGCTCTCGATCGCCGCGCAACCGTTCGAACGACCAGTTCAGCCACCTGGCACATTGGCGCGTTTGCTCGATGCCTGCTTCGATCGCCCCGCAACCCATGTCCACCCAGGCGGCGTTCCGGTATGAGCGATACCAGCTCTGCTCGGTTTCCATGAGGTATTGGGCGTTATCCGGTCCGTATTGCGCTGTATAGCGTTCGGCGAGTTGGCGATATCGCTCCGGCCCGGGCGGCAGATGGCAGCGATTCCAGCCCGGCGAATACCAGTAAGTGCCCGGATGCTCTCGCACATACCGGTCATACCGATCCCGTGAGCCCAGCAGGATGGTGATGCAGTCATGGGCGCGTGGCATCGCCAGCCTGCATCGCCGGGGAGAGATGCCCGCCAATCCACCGCTGCACAGGCCGTAGACCAGGGCAATCCGGGTAATCCCCGGCTGCGCTTCGAGCGTCTGGACCGCTTCCTGAAGCACCGATCGTAACCTGGCCGGCTCATTGTGCAGGCCCTGCTCCATAAACGTAATCACTTTATTTTCAGACTCTTGAGACAACGCAAACTCGACCTCGTCCCGCAGGACATCGCAGGCGATGACGCCAAGGCCGGAATATGATGCTGCGGTGGCCGCGATGTTCGGGCTCATTGGCGTTTGCCCTGTTCTGGTGATCCGGGCGGGTGCTCAGGCAGGAAATCGGCATCCGTTTCGTTTGCCCGCCCGGCAATCATCGGATAAAAGTATACGCTTATACGCTCTCTGGAAAGGGATTCGCCATGAAGACGCTCGAGCAACTCACCGAGGCCGTTGGGCGAGGCGATCGTGAAGCGGTGTCCAGCCTGATCGAATCCGCCATGATGCAGGAGATCGGACCTAAGGCGATCCTCGATGCCCTCGTCGCCGGCATGGACGATATCGGGCGGCGATTCAAGGCCAACGAGGTGTTCGTCCCCGAAGTGCTCATCGCGGCCCGAGCCATGAAGACCGCCATGGCCAAGCTGGAACCGATTCTGTCCGAAGCCGGCATACGACCGGCCTTCACGGCGGTCATTGGCACGGTCGAGGGTGATCTTCATGACATTGGCAAGAACCTGGTGGCAATGATGTGGCGCGGGGCGAATTTCGATGTGATCGACCTGGGCACCAATGTATCGGCCCAACGCTTCGTTGTCGCCGCGCGTGAGCATAAGGCCTCGATCATCGGCCTCTCGGCTCTGCTGACCACGACCATGCCGGCCATGCGTCAAACCGTTCAAACGCTCCGCGAGGCTGATCTGAACGGAGCCAAGATCGTCATCGGCGGAGCGCCCATCACCCAGTCGTTCGCCGACCAGATCGGAGCCGATGGTTTTGCGCCCGATGCGGCCAGCGCTGTGGATAAAGTTCGGCAACTGGTCGGCGCAGCATAGGCGCTTCGATCCGCCGAAATTCGATCGATCCACCACGCCTCACCGCCCTACCGAAAGCGCAGTCGCCTTGCCCAAGACCCTGACCAGCCAGGAACGTGTCCATCGGATGTTCGAGCGCCAGGACCATGATCGGGTGCCCCGTCATGACACGTTCTGGTGGGAAACCATCGAGCGATGGCGCGGCGAAGGACTTGAAGACGGACAAAATGGTGCGCTGGCGGAACTGGAGAGCGACTTTCACTGTCTGTGCTGGAACTGGCCCGCGCCCTGGCCCGGCCGGGAAGAGTTGATCGAGGAGGATGAGCGAACACGCATCATCATTGATCAGTTCGGCCAGAAAGCCCGATATTGGAAGGGACGATCCGGCACGCCCGAGCACCTGGGTTGGGCCTGCCAGTCCTCGGATGATTGGCATGGGAGCATCCGACGGCAATTCCTTGAAACACCGCTTCATGTTCAAATTGATGAGGTCGCCAAGGCGTTCGATCGGGCCCGCGCCCAGAACCAATGGACTTACCTGTCTGGAGCCGAGTCGTTCGAGATGACTCGGAAGCTCATGGGCGATGAGGTCACTCTGATCGCCATGGCGACCGAACCGGAATGGATCATCGATGTCTCGAAGGTCCATACCGACCTGTTGATTCGCGATTACCAGGCGATTCTCGACGCCGGCATCCAACCGGATGGGCTGTTCATCTACGGCGACATGGCGTTCAACCACGCGACGATGTGTTCACCGGCGATGTACCGCCAGTTGATCTGGCCGGACCATAAGCGGCTGGCTGATTTCGCCCATGAGAACGGCATGAAGATGATCTACCACACCGATGGCAACATAAACGGTGTGCTGGATTTATACATCGAAGCGGGATTCGACTGCGTGCAGCCGCTCGAGGCCAAGGCGGGCATGGATGTCCGTGCCCTTGCTCCGAAGCTGGGTGATCGGCTGGCGCTGTTCGGCAATGTGGATGTGATGGTCATGGCCACTAACGATCTGAGTCACATCGAGGCGGAACTGGTCGCCAAGCTCAAGGCGGGCATGGCCACTCGGGGCTATGCCTATCACAGCGACCATTCGATACCGCCGTCGGTGAGCTGGCAAACGTATCGCTCGCTGATCCGCCTCCTTGATCAACACGGCAACTATCACTGACCAGCGGACCGAACGCGCGGTCATGACCGGAGCATCGGGGCAACCGCCCCCAAACACGAACTGAGACCATGATGAACCATCGAGAGCGCTTTCTGGCCACGATGAGCTATCAGCCGCGCGACCGTTCGCCGCTGTATGACTTCGGCCTGTGGGACGAGACCCCCGGAGCATGGAGACCTCAGGGATTACCCGACGGTATCGATCGATCCAACGCCGCGCGGTTCTTCGGGCTCGATGCCGGGCTGGGTGGCGGTGAACCCGAAGGTTGGTCGGGCGTGGCGGGTGTCAGCCTTTGTCCGGGGTTTCCGACGGCGATCCTGGATGATGATGGCGATGAATACACCCAGCGCCAGTCCGATGGGGTCATCGTCCGCAAGCAGCGGTCGAGCGTCTCAATTCCCATGCATATCGGACACACGCTCGTGGATCGGGAAAGCTGGGCCGAGCACTACCTGCCCCGGCTGAATCCCGATACCGCGGCGCGATATCCATCGGATGATGATCCACAATGGAGCCGATGGAGGAATCCGCATCGCGATACACCGCTTTTTGCCCACGGTGGCAGCCTCTTTGGCAGGCTTCGCGACTGGATGGGGCTCGAGAACATCTCCATGGTGGTCTACGACGACCCCGGCTGGTTCGAATCCATGGTGAGCACCAAGGCCGATCTGATCGTCACCGTCCTGAAGCGGATGTTCGATCGGGGCGTCCACATCGATGCGATCGGCATGTGGGAGGATATGTGCTACAACGCCGGCCCGCTGCTCTCACCGGCGCACTTCAAGCGATTCCTCGTGCCCCACTACCGCCGCATCGCTGAGCTTGCCCGGGCTCACGGCTGCAACATCATCTGGGTCGATTGCGATGGATGCATCGATGCCCTGATCCCGCTGTGGCTCGATGCGGGCATCAACTGCATGTTTCCGATTGAAGTCGGGACATGGAGCGCTGACCCGATCACCATGAGGAAGCGATACGGACGCGATCTGCTGCTCATGGGCGGATTCGATAAGCGAATCCTGGCCCGCGATCCCCAAGCCATCGATCACGAAATCCTTCGCCTCGCCCCGCTTGTCGAGGAAGGCGGCTTCATCCCGATGCCCGATCACCGCGTCCCACCGGATGTGCCCCTGGCCAACTACATCCATTACACCCAAAGCGCCAGGAAAATCTGGGGAGGAGGCGTCAACCTCGAGTCAGCGCCCGTCGAGTCGATCATCCGTGCGAGGCAGGTAACCCCGAACCCTATCCAGAGGACCCACCCATGAACCAACGCTTTCAGGACCGACTCGACGCGGGCATTCTGTTCTGTGATGGGGGCATGGGAACCCAGTTGATGGCCGCGGGCATGAACCTCGGTCAATGCGCGACGCTTTTCAATGTCGAGCGTCCCGAGGTGGTCAGCGACATTCATCGCCGCTACGCCGAGGCGGGTTGCGATCTGCTGACGGTCAATACCTTCCAGGGTTCAGCCACGGCGCTGGCGCAACACGGCCTTGAGGGCCGCGTCGAGGAGCTGAACGAAGCTGGAGCACGACTTGCCCGGCAGGTGGCTGACGACCTTGCGAAGGCGGATCGACCCGCGCCGCTGGTGTTGGCCGATATCGGCCCGTTCGGCGGATTCCTCGAGCCGCTGGGTGAAACGAGTCGGGATGAGCTGACTCGGTTGTTCACCCAGCAGCTTGCCGCGCAGCAGCGCGGCGGCGCCGATGCGGTGATCATCGAGACGATGAGTGATGCCACTGAGATGGATGTGGCGCTTCGGACAGCGCGTGCGCTGGGCGATTGGACGCTGATCGCCAGCTTCGCGTTCGAGAGAGGTGCCGGCGGCGGTTTTCACACCATGATGGGCCTGGACGTGGAGGCGGCCGTGCAGGGCGCGCTGGAGTCGGGCGCGGATGTCGTGGGCGCCAATTGCGGAAGTTCTCTCTCCCTGGATGATTATGTCACCCTCGCCGAAAGGCTGGTCGCGGCCGCGGGCGATCATCCGGTGATTATCCAGCCCAATGCCGGCACGCCGGTGTTGATCGAGGATCGTTCGGTCCACCCGGCCACGCCCGAACAGATGGCCGCGCTGGTGCCCCGCCTGATCGACGCCGGCGTCCGCATCATCGGGGGCTGCTGCGGCACGACGCCCGAGCATCTTCGAGCGATGAGCACCATGAAACCGGCCGTTTAGTCCCCGCCGAAGGCCCTGATGAACCCCAACCGACCCCGCGGCCCGTTACCGATTAAGCTCGGACATCGGAAAATAATCCAATTGGCGTTCCGTTTTCGCCCCGGATCGGGTACAATAAACCTGCGGCGCATGGAAGCGCTGATTTTCGCCAGCGGTTGGAATCAAGGATGAGCGTGGCAACCCCGCCTCACATCCCGGTCCTTTTCAATCAGGTCTTCGAGCTTCTCGAGCCCGAGCCGGGTGATTTTGTCGTGGACTGCACGCTGGGCATGTCGGGACACGCACGCGAGCTGGTTGAGCGGATCGGGCCGACTGGCCGCCTGCTGGGCTTCGATCTTGACCCTCAGCACATCGCCGAGGCCCGAGTCACGCTAGGTGGCATGCCGCTTGATTCGCTGGAGTTGCGGCAGGAGAGCTTTAGCGCGCTGGGCGGATTGGTTGAATCAGGCAAGGTTCCACCAGTGGACCGCCTGCTGGCCGACCTGGGCTTTGCCTCCAGCCAGATGGATGACCATGAGCGGGGCTTGAGCTTCAGTCACGATGGGCCGCTGGACATGCGGCTGGGGCCGGATGTCGGCCCCAGCGCGGCGGACCTGGTCAACACCTTGGATGAGCAGGAGCTTGCCGGACTGATCCATCGTTTCGGCGAAGAACGCCGCGCCAGGCCCATCGCCCGAGCGATCATTCACGCCCGCAGCCAGCAGCCGATCCAGACCACCGGACAACTGGCCGACCTGGTCCGACAGGTGTTCGGATTGCGGCCGGGTCAGCCGATGTTCACACGTCGAGGCCGCATCGATCCAGCGACCCGAACGTTCATGGCGCTGCGCATCGCGGTCAATCAGGAATTGGAGCACCTGGATCGTCTCTTGCGGGATATGCCCGCAATCATGGCACCTGGTGGCCGGGTCGCGATCATCAGCTTTCACTCGCTGGAGGATCGCCCGGTCAAGCAGGCCATGCGTTCCTGGTCGGATCAGGGCTGGGGCCGGAGGATTACCCGCAAGCCGGTGGTTGCCGATGAGCGTGAACGGTGCGAGAATCCACGAAGTCGATCAGCGAAACTTCGTGTCTTTGCCTTTGAAAGCGCAAGAGAAGCCCGGTGCCCGGACCGGAACACCATGGAACGATTCGGCGCCCGTGGCGGCGACTGGATCGGGGAACGACCTGAAGACCCGGCCGCGGACCCGTATCGCCCGCAACGAAAACGGCGCCGGTAGAATGAACGGACTAGAACCCTTCGAAAGCAGGGAAACCAAAGCCTTCGAGCATCCAAGGACGGATGGCCATGACACGAGAAACCAAACTTGCGTTGCTGTTGGGCCTGGGACTGATCATTCTGGTCGGAATCATCGTCAGCGAATATGTGGCCATGCAGGGCCGGGAGGAATCGCCGACGCCCGTCGCCCATATCCCCGACGATGGTGTGGCGACCGTTGCGCCGCCATCGGATGGGAGCCGGGATCGAGCCACGCATGCGCCCCCCCCGGGGCCCGACGGTCGCCGCCGCGATGCCAACCAGACGCGGTCGAATGATGTCACAACATTCATCACCAACCATGGACTGCTCAATCACGCCACCGAAGAACGGCGGCGATCCGAGACGCCCCACGGAACCCCCACGGAACTTCGCGCCGGTGATGTTCGCCCGCCCGATGACACAGAGACGCGCCGGCGCGATCCATCACCGCCCGGCGAGACGCGAACCCATCGCGTCGCCAACGGCGAATCCCTCTGGACCATCGCCGAGCGCTACTACGGTCGTGGGTCCGACTGGGAACTCATCCGGGACGCCAACCCGCAGCACGTCGGCCGGAACGGATCGGTTCGCGATGGGGTGGTCCTGATCATTCCGGATCGCTCGCGGGAAGATGGCGGCGTTGCGCCGGGCACCGGCGGCACAACCACCGAAGAACGGCGATCCGAGCCGCGGGACACCGCTCCGCCGCGCCAGCGCACCCATACCGTGCGGCAGAACGACACGCTCTGGTCGATCGCGCAGCAATATCTCAACGATGGAAACCGCTATCGGGAGATCGTCGAACTCAACCGGCAGTCCATCCCCAATCCTGACCGACTGACCGTCGGGGTCGAGCTCCGGATTCCCCAGTGATTCGTACGATCCCGCCGAGCCGCCCCAGGGCCCTTACCTGTAATCATGCTGGCACGCTACCTCTTCATCATCCTGGCCTTGGCATCCATCGGCCTTGTCCGTCTGGCCCAGAGGCAGACCGAGGTTGATCTTCGTCACACCAAGGTGATGGCTCATCGCCAGGTGCAGGAGGATGCGGTGGCCATGCGCATCATCGGGGCGCGCATCGCCCGCGAGATTTCGAATCAGTCGCTGGATCAGAAGCTCGAGTTCGCCAGCCTCCACCCGTTCCTCGTGCCGATGCACGATACCCCGAGTCCCTATCACGATCCGGGCGATCGCGCGGTTGCCCACCTGATCTTCAACCCGGACCACCCGGACCATGTCGCAGATCAGCCATGAACAACCAGTGCGTCGGGCGGGACTTCGCATTCCGATCGGCGCTTCGGGAACCTCGACGCGATCGCGACGGCGATCCGCTTCGCCTGATCCGTCAGCTTGGCGAACCGCATCGCTGCGGCGATCCTGGACCTGGGGACTCCTGGGCATCGCCCTGCTCTGCATCGCGCTGAGCCTGCTGGTCGTTCGCGCGGTCGCGGTGATGCGACACCCCGATCAACCCATCCAGACCCTGGTCAACACACAGGTCTCGACAATGCCGTTCACCGCGCGTCGAGGCGATCTTCTGGACCGCAAAGGACAGGTTCTGGCCACCAGCGACATCCGCCTGCGGCTTTTTGTCGATCCGAAGCTGATCGGGGACCGCGAGGCGTTTCTTCGGGATGTCGCTCGGGTCACAGGCCTTGATGCGGCGGACATCGCGGCGCGGATCGATCGCCGTCCCAACAGCCGGTACGTGGTGCTCGATCCGGACCTCGATCCCATCCGCGTGTCAGCCATCCGTGAACTGGGCCATCGGGCACTGGGCATCGAGCGTTACAGCCAGCGCATCTATCCACATGCTTCGCTGGCGGGCCAGACCCTGGGCATTCGTACCGATCACGCGGCCATGGGCGTCGAGCGCGCGATGGATGGGTTGCTGGCCGGCCGCGATGGGCGTCTCCGTTTCGTGCGTGATGCACGGTTCCGCCCGCTGGCGGTGCCTGAAGACGGGTTCATCCCGGCCGTCGATGGCCACGATGTGCGTCTGAGCCTGGATGTCAACATTCAACGGATCGTCGAGCGCCACCTCGCGGAGACTTGTGAGCAGTTCGAGGCGCCCAGGGGCCAGGTCGTGGTGATGGACCCGCATACGGGCGAGGTTCTGGCCATGGCCAATTATCCATCGATGAATCCGATGGAGCTTTCGGCCTCCTCGCCGCGCGACTGGAACAACGCCTGCATCAGCGAGGTCTTCGAGCCGGGCTCGATCTTCAAGCCGTTTGTCTGGGCACTGCTGATCGAATCGGGCAAGGTGCGTCCGGATCACATGTTCGATTGTGGTGATGGCGTCTGGAGAGCGCCATTCGGCAGGCGAATGCGCGATGTTTCGCCGCACGGGCGGATCGACTTCGACGAGATTCTGATCAAGAGCAGCAATATCGGCATGGCTCAGGCGGCCCTGCGGATGCGCGGCGGTGCGTTGCGGGATCGGCTCCGCGAACTGGGCTTCGGGCAACCGACCGGCATCGGCCTGCCCGGCGAGGCCGGAGGTCTGATGACCTCGGCCGGTCGGTGGTCGCTTTATACCCAGACCAGCGTGAGCATGGGACACGAGATCGCCGTGACGCCGCTTCAGATGATGACGGCGTTTTCGGCCCTGGCCAACGGTGGGCGGCAGGTTCGGCCGACGGTCAGGATGGTCGATCCGGAGCGAAACGGTGACCGCCATATCCAAACCCCCATCATCCTGAGCGAGCCGGTCTCGGCGCACACCCGGTCGGTGCTGCATCGCGCCGTGATGGAAGGCACGGGCAGGGCCCTGCGCAACAGCCGATATCCCATCTTCGGCAAGACGGGCACCGCACAGGTCCCGGCCACCGATGCGCGCGGCTACGAGCCTGGCGCTTATATCGCCTCCTTCGTTGGCGGCGCTCCGGTGGCCCAGCCGCGCATCGTCATCGGGTGCTTCATCCACCGGCCGAACCCGGCTCGGGGCTATTACGGCGGCGTAGTGGCAGCGCCACTGGCCGGTAGAATTATCGAGGATGTGCTGGCCTACATGGGCACAAAGCAATAGAATGCCTTGATTCACCGGTGGATGCCTGTCGTTACGAAACGTTTCGAGGAGACATCGCCCGGGGATTGCGGGTTACGAATTGTGGTATCAATCCGTCCCTTTAGCGGGGTGTGACGCGGGGAATTCGGCATGCGGGAGTCCGGACCGTCATCCATGGGAAAACCAACACCGGCACAGGTGTTGGGAGATATCCCTGATGCCGATTCCATCGATGCCCTGGCCGGTGCCGCCACAGCCACCACATCCTGCGGGTTCCTTCTGCTCGATGAATCGGGCCGGGTGACCCATGCCAACATCGCCGCTGGAAAACAGTTGGGCATCGATCCAGCCTCAATGGTCGGCCGGCCGCTCTGGACGTTCATCGATCCCGAGCAACGCCAAGGCATCCAGGAGCGCCTGGAAACCCTCGGCCAGGCGTTCACCGAACCCGCGACGATGACCGTCACCGTGTCGCACCCCGATGGGTTGCGGCATCTTCGTTGGGAAATGATTCCCCACTCCGGCTCATCTCCAACCGGAACATCAAGCCTCGCGATCGCCAGCATCGAATGGACGGTCCAGGTTAAAGCTGAACATATCCAGCGCAAACGCCGAGCGCTGGATGAGCTGTTCTGGGAAATCTCCGGACTGCTCGAGGATGTGTCGGCCCAGTCGCCGCAGACGGCGATGGAGCGGATCGTCTCCGGGTTGGCCGACATCATCAGTTGCTCATCGGTGGTGGCTTCTTCGATCGATCTTCGGCAGGGGAGAATCATCGCAGTCGCCGAATGGCGCCGACCCGGTCTGCCCTCGCGCCTAGAGATGCTTCAAGGAGTCGATCCGCGGCAGTTTGACTTGTCCATGAGGCGGCTTCGCGAAGACGGGGCGCTGGTGCTGACCGATGTCCGCGAGGACTTGCCGCTGGCGAGCCCCGATGCCCGACTGCTGGCCGAATGCGGGCTGGTCGCCCTTCTGGAAGTGCCCATCATGGTCGAGGGCGACATCGCCGGTAGCATCGGCATCGAAGACGATCAACCGCGACAATGGCTTGAGCACGAAATCGAATCCCTCAAGCTCCTCGCGGGGATGATCGGCTATTGCATGGAACGGGTCCGAAGTCGCGCCACCATCGCCATCAGCGAGGAGCGCTTTCGTGTCGCTCTCGATGCCACGACCGACGGCCTCTTTGACTGGAACATCGCGACCGGCAAGGTTCATTACGGGGCGCACTGGACGGGCATGCTTGGCTATGGGCCTGACGATGTTCAAGGCGTGCTGGACGATTTCTGGCGATTGCTGCATCCCGACGACCGGCCGCGCATCGAAGGGGACGTCCGCAAGCACCTGGCTGGGGAGACACTTCGCTACCACACCGAGTTCCGCCTCAGAACCAGGAGCGGAGATTACCGCTGGATTCTGGCGCGCGGCCAGATCGTCAGCCGCGACGAAAAGGGGCACCCGACACGTATGGTCGGCACGCACAGCGACATCACCGACCGCAAGATCGCCGAACAGAACCTCCACGACCTGCGCATGGATCTGGAAAGACGCGTCGAGGCCCGCACCGAAGCGCTGATCAAGGCCAATCAGCAGCTCAGGGATGAAATCGCGCTTCGTGAAAACACCGAGCGAAGCCTTCGCCTGAGCGAGGCCCGGTATCGAACGGTTTCGGAGCTGCTGATGCATTGCGCCTATGCGGCTCAGATCGACGATGCCGGACGCATGCATCTGCTGTGGGCCTCGGATGGTCTTCGAACCCTCACCGGATACGAACTGGCCGCGCTGCGTGAGCGTGGCGACTGGATGTCGCTGATCCACAAGGAAGACCTTGGGAAGTTTCAAGGTCGTCTGGACTCCGCCGCCGAGGGGCAGGTCCAGATTCTGGAATACCGTATTGTTCGAAGCGATGGCGTGGTTCGATGGATTCGTGATCTGGCGCGTCCGATGGAGCAATCCTCGGCGCGGCAGGGAAGGCTTGTGCTCGGGGCCGCGGTGGACATCACCGACGAACGCCGAACCCAGAACCGGCTGAAGGTGGCCCGCTTCGCGCTGGACAGCGCGGTGGACGGCGTGATCTGGCTTGATGCCCGGGGGACGATCCTGGATGCGAACGAATCGGCGTCGAAACTGCTGCTTCCCCCGGATGGTCAACTCATTCATCGATCCTGGTGGCAGTTTGAACGACGCATTTCGCCGCGCATCTGGCGTGAGCGATGGGAGATTCTCCAGCGCGAGCACGCCTGGCGGCTTGAGACCCAGCTCGCCTCAGCCTTGTCGGGGTTGGTGGATGTTGAACTGACGGCGAGTCTTGTGCGTAACGAAAATGAATTGATCGCGTGCGTGTTCATCCGCGACATCCGAGATAAGCTCGAGGCCCAGCGACGTCAGAGCCGCTATCAGCAGGAGCTTCGCGAGGCCCAGAAGTATGAGGCGCTGGGCAGCCTCGCCGCGGGAATCGCCCACGACTTCAACAACCTCATCCTTGCCATCGATGCCGCGAATCGGGCGACGCTCATGCAATTGGATGCCCAGCACCCGGCGCAACCGACCCTGGCCATCGTTGGCGATGTCTGCCAGACCGCGCGGGAGATCACGACAAGTCTTCTCATGTTCGCCCGTCGGGAGTCGCCGGAGAAGCGCGCCCTGGATATGGTCGCGCTGGTGGCCGGCAGCATCCGTCTTGTCACCCGGCTGTTGCCCCGTTCCATCCGGCTTCGAATCAAGTTGCCGCCGCTGCGAAACATTCGTGTGCTGGGCAACGCCACCAGCCTGAATCAGCTTCTGATCAACCTCGCGGTGAACGCCCGCGATGCCATGCCCGAAGGCGGGCTACTGACCATCTCCGTCCACACTTGCAGACACCAGGGAGTCGATGTCGCGGTTCTGAGCGTCAGCGACACCGGGCACGGTATGGATGAAGTCACGGTCAAGCGGATTTTCGAACCGTTCTTCACCACTCGGCCGCGCGGCCGGGGAACCGGCCTTGGCCTGCCGGTGGTTCACGGCATCGCGCAGGATCACGACGCGACCATTGATGTTCGATCCGCCCCCGATCGAGGCAGCAGTTTTCAGTTCCGGTTCCGGTTGCTGGACGATGAAAAGCCGCCGCGCGGCGACCAAGCCGTCAAGGATGAGCCGCCCGTCCCCGCGATGAACGGCCGACGCATCGTCCTGGTTGATGATCTGCCCGACCACCGAGCTGTCCTGGCCCGACTCCTGGCACAGCAAGGCGTTGAAGTTGAAGAACTCGATACGCTCAGCGCCCTGCTCGACGCTCGAACCCGACCGGACTTTTCTCCCCCGTCCGCGCTGGTCATCGATGCGGATCAGTCAAACGCGCCAATTCTGCCCGATGAGCTGAATGCACCCGCCGAGGACATACCCATTGTGTTGCTCCAATGGCCGGCGATCCATAAGCCGACACCTTCGCACGTGATGGCCCAACGATGCCGAATCATTGAGAAGCCCTACGAATTCCGGAACCTGCTTCGAACGCTTGGCGAGCTTCCTGTTCGAAGCCCAACCACCTGACTGGGAGTATGGACATGCCCGACTCCGGGGTTATTCGAATCATCCTGATCGACGATCACCACCTGGTTCGAGAATCGCTATCGCGCCTGCTCATGGCCTCAAAGGGCTTTGAGGTCGTCGCCCAGGCCGGGGATGCCAAGACCGGTGTCGAGCAGGCGCTCCGTTTCGAACCGGACATGGTCCTGCTGGATATCGATATGCCGGGCATGTGCGCTTTCGCCGCGGCCAAGGAGGTGAGTGAGCACCGGCCCGAGACGGCCATCGTTTTTCTCAGCGGATATTGGCATGACGGCTACATCACCCGTGCGCTGGAGGTTGATGCGTCCGGTTACCTGATCAAGTCCATCAGCCCACCGGAGCTGATTGCCGCACTGACGCGAATCGGCAGGGGCGGGTTCGTGGTATCGCGCGAAGTCCGTCCGCGTATCGTCAATTTCATCAGGCCGAACACCCGTCCGGAGAAGGCCAAGACCCGACTCGACACCCTCTCGGCACGCGAGCGGGAGATCCTGTGCATGATCGGCGAGGGCAAGCTGCGCGACGAGATTGCCCAGTCATTGGGGCTTGCCAGGCGGACGGTTTCGGTCCACATCACCTCGATCATGCGAAAACTTGATATCCATAAGGCGAGCCATCTCGTCCGCTTCGCCATTCGCGAAGGTCTAGTGGAGTTCGATGCGCCCGATGGGGACATGATCCAGCGTCCAGTCGATCCGGGCGATCCGGATTAGCCGGCCCGCGACGATCGCCCGGCATCCGGCGGCATCGCCCCGATCGCCCCGTCGATTCAGCCGCCGGCGATCAGCCCACGCTCGCCAACCCGTCCGATAATGCCGCGATCACGCTGGTTGCGCATCGCGGTGGTGAATGCCCGGAACTGACCGGCACGGGACAGCGCCGATCCAATCGCGGACCGGTACGACATGTACCGGCCTAAAGGTCAAGCCCCACCGCACCGATGCTGAACCTGAGCGATTCGGGGAGTGAGTGGGCTATGGCCCCCGCCAGGTGTTCAGTCTCCGGCATCTGGCCTCGGATCGAACCTTCCCGAGCAACCCCTGACCGTGTCCGGTCGGTGAGCTTGACCGTCATCGTCCGCCGGTGAAGCTGGAACGTGACCCGCTTCGAATTCACGTGGAGAAAGCACATGGCCTTGACCATTGCGCAACGGTCACTTGAGCCAACAGAGCATCCTGCCCCCGGGCCTGGTATCGCCGCATCCATGGTCGGCAATGGTCATGAGCCGATGTCGCTGCTGAGTGTTCGAATCGATGACCGGAACCTGGCCATACCGCTGGATGCGGTTCAGGCGGTCATTCGAATTGCCGACGAGCGCTCATCCCGACCCAGCACGATTGGCCATCAGGGATCGGTCCGGTTTCGCGGCCGCGCTCTGAGGCTTCTTGATACAACCCGGCACGAGCCAGAATGGCAAGCCGGTGCCCTGGCCGCACAACGAATACTTCTGATCGAGTGCCGCCAGGAACTGGTCGGGCTGGTGGTCGATCGGATCAACGGCGTGATGCGCATTCCATCGAGCACGATCGAGCGGGCATCCACCGGGCGACGAGGCCCGGTCGGCGATCCCATCCCCCACACCCTACCGGTGGGTACCGAGCCGATCGAGCTGGTATTTCCCGACCAGTTGCCCGATCTTGCGCCGTGCCAACCCCTTGAGGCATCGGAGCAATCATGACACCCAGACCTCCCGCAACCGGATGGTCCGGAAATCCAACGGACCCTCGAACCGGCCCGATGGATTCACCGGCCTGGAGCCGCGGCGCCTGACGATGAACGGGTTCAGGATCAACATGACCGCCGCGCAGTTCGATGCGCTACGCGGGCTCATTTATGATCGCTCAGGGATTCATTACCCCGAGTCGCGCCGTCCCGCGCTTGAGAGTCGCTTGTCACGGCGGTTGCGCGACTTGGGCATACCGGACTACGACCGCTATATCCGATCGCTGCTGAGCCCCGAAACGCGTGATATCGAATTCCGTGAGTTGATCAACCACATCACCGTCAATGAAACCAGTTTCCTCCGCAATCCTCCGCAACTTGAAGTCTTCGAGCATCATCTCCTGCCGGATCTGATCCGGCGAAGACGACCCCACCGCCAACTTCGCATCTGGTCGGCGGCGTGCTCGACCGGACAGGAGCCCTATACCCTGGCCATGCAGGTTCATCGCACCATCGGCCGGGAGATCGCGGACTGGAACATTCACATCCTTGGCACGGATATCAGCGAGAAAGCGCTGGCCGCCGCCTGGCTGGGACGTTACGCCCGCGAAGCCGTGCGCACCCTGCCTCCGGCCATGCTGGAAGCCTATTTCATCGAGCATGGCGATGATGTGCGGGTCGTTCCCGCGATCCGGAACATGGTCCAGTTCAAGACGTTGAACCTCAAGGACGCGGCCAGGGTGATGTGCATGGAGATCTTCGATGTCATTTTTTGTCGCAATGTGATGATTTATTTTGACGATGAAATGAAGGAGCGGTGCGCGGCTCTGCTGGCGGCCCGACTGGCCGATGATGGGGCGATGTTTATCGGACATTCGGAGTCGCTGCGAAATCTGAAGGTACCCCTGGAAGCGATGGGTCTGCCCCATGCATTCGCCTATCGAAAGGTCACTGGGCTTGGACATGCGGCCTGAAGGAGATGCGGGCGAACGCCCATCCGACCGTTCGAACCAGGGCATTTCCGGCCGGAGATCGTGACATGAACGTCCTGCTTGCCGACGATTCGCGAACCATGCGGAACATCATCAAGGGCATACTGGCCAAGCTCGACTTTACGGACATCGAGGAGGCCGCGGATGGGCTCGATGCGTTTTCCAAAGCCCTGGCCAGGGATCCCGGTCTGATCCTGATCGATCGGGACATGCCGAAGATGGATGGGCTGGCTTTCGTCCGTCAGTATCGCGCAAGGAACGGGGCATCCCCGATCATCATGTTCGCCGCGGAATCCGATAAACATAAGGTGATCGAAGCCATCAAGGCCGGAGTCAACAACTTCGTGGTCAAGCCTTTCACGCCCGAAGGCCTCAGCCAGCGCATCAAGGAAACGATCGCCCGTGCTTCGGCCGCGTAGCGATGGAAGGGTATGGAGAGAATCATGGCGGTGGACACGGCACAACACGCGATCACGGTGGTCATCAGTCCGGACCGCTGCGAGGCTCGCCTGGTCTTCGCCCCCGGTCGCGCCGGGGCCATGGTGACCGTGGACGACTGTATCGCCGCGCTTGAGCATCAGAATGTGCGGATCGATGAGACCGTCCAGGGGTCCGTCGAATCCGCCGTCCATTCCGACCACGACGCTCAGGAAGGGCGATCGCTGGTGGTCGCGACCGGCCAGGCCCCGGAACACGGCGAAGATGCACGGATCGAATGGCTGGTGGACCGGGAGGAACCAGAGGAGGAAGGAACCGCTGACGCCAACGGCGGCATCTGCCACTATTCCAAGAGCGCTTTCATCCTGGTGCGGGTCGATGATGTGGTCGCCAGGATGCATCCGCCAACCGAGGGGGTGGACGGCGTGGATGTCTGCGGCGAGGCAATCGCGGCAAGGCACGGCAAGCCGCTCGAGTTGGAGTTGGATGAAAACCTGGCGTGGGACGCCGAGGGCCAACTGATCGCCAAGAGCCAGGGGGTACTCAAGCGGGACCATGGTCGCGTCGCCATCTCGCCCCGTATCGAGGTCGCCGAGTACGTCGATTTTTCGACCGGGCACATCGATTTCAACGGCGATGTGGTAATCAAAAAGGGAGTACGCGATCGGTTCAAGGTGCAGGCGTCGGGCAATATTGAAGTCGATGGCATGATCGAGGCCGCGTTCCTTGAATCGGGCGGCGACTTGATTTCCCGGGGCGGATTCGCCGGCCGGGAGCAGGGGCATGCACGGGTGGGCCGCAACCTCGTGGCCCGGTATCTGGACAACGTCGAGGCCGTCATCGGCAAAAACCTCCTCTTCGAGCGTGAGATCATCAACTGCCAGCTCAAGGTGCGCGGCGAAGTGACCGGCCCTCACGGAGCGATCATCGGCGGCCGGCTTCTGGCCGGCGGCGCGATTCAGGTGGCCGTCATCGGATCACCGGCTGGGGTACCGACGGACCTGGTGCTCGGCAGCGTGCCCTGGTTGGAGCCCATCTATGAAGAGCTGGGTGCCCTGCTGAACCAATCGCGGGAAAGACTGGACACGCTGATGACCGAACGAAAGCGCATCATGCTCGCGATCAAGAACCGCCGGGCCACATCCGTGGATCGGGAGTTTCTCAGCGAAGTCGATTTCGAGATCGGCCCGATTTCGGAAACGCTCCACCGCACCGAATCCGTGCGGGAAGTTCTCCGTCAGCGGATCGTCAAACGACGACGTGTCTCACTGACCATCCTCAAGAGGCTCAACATCGGCGTGACCCTGCACTACGATGGCCGCGCCTTTCGGATTCAGCAGGAATGCCGGGGTCCGTTGAAGATCGGAGCACGGGGGCGGGAGTTGCTGATCGTCCAGGGCGACGCCAATCCCGCGCGGCTTTCGGATATCTGCGATGTTCAGGCCAGCCGCCGGTAAGCCCGGCCAAGGCGCTGGATAACGCACCCAGCGACCGCGGCCCCAGATCGCCGAACATCGCTTGCGATTTGCATCAATGAGCCAACCGATCCGGTTCAGGCTCGTCTCAACCGCGCCCGGTGACGGGCGTGACCGCTAAACCGGGATATGATCTAACGTTACCCAACCGCCGGGAGGCGAATTCCCGCACGCGGCCCTGGTCTACGCCGATCGAGATCGGAAGCGACGTGGAACGGCCACGCCGGGCACCGAGGCTTGTCAAGTACCGTGCTGGAAGGCCGCTGTCCGGCCGATGCGTCCCTGCTACGCTTAATCATGCCGAGTTTGGAGCGGTAGTCGCTTTCGATGCACCTGCAAATCTTCATCATCCTGCTGATCGCCACCCTCCTGGGTTATCAGTGGATGGTCGATTCCGGCCTGATCCATACCGAGTCGGTCGTTGGGTTTCCAAGCGCGCTGGTGCTACTGATCGTTCCCCGGCTGGTGCTGGGGCTGATTTACTGGCTGATGTGCCGCATGACGCTGAGAAGGCTTGCCGAGCCGACGGCGGCCGTCAGCCTGCATCGACTCGATCAGTTGGGCACGATCTACCGGCTGGGGATCATTGTCTGCGTGGTCCTGGATTTTCAGACCACCTGGCCGCTCTGGTTGTACCGCGAACTGGGACTGGCTCATGTGCCGCTGGTCTGGGAGATCATCATGCTGGCACCGGCCATGCTCATGCTGGGCTGGAGCTGGTGGTGCTACTTCCCGATCGAACAGCGCCTGCGCCAGGCGGTCCTGATCCGTCGCATGGATGAAGGCATGCCGATCTATCCCATCGCCGGGAGACTCCAGTTCGTCATCGGCGAATTTCGCCACAAGATCGCGCTGTTGCTGGTCCCGATGCTGCTGATGCTGGGCTGGGTGAACATCATCACGGTCTGGATTCCCGCCGATGCCAGGCTCTGGGGCATGGCGCTTCATGTGCCGCTGCTGCTGCTGGGCGTGGGCGGCATTCTGCTCTTCTCGCCCCTGGTCGTCCGCTGGGTTTGGGACACCCATGCCATGGCGGATGGAGAACTTCGCCACCGGCTGATCGAGATGTGCCGGATGCACGGGGTCCATGTCCGCGGCATCCTGGTCTGGAATACCTGGGGCACGATGATCAATGGTGCGGTGGTTGGATTCACCCGCCGACTCCGCTTCATTCTGTTGACCGATGCCCTTCTGGAAACGATGAAGAAGGACCATGTCGAGGCGGTCATGGCCCATGAACTGGGGCACGTTCGCAAGCGACACATGCCTTGGATGCTGCTGGCGGCGATGACCGCGATGATCTGGATCAACCTTTTCACCCATCAGGTGGCCCGCTTCCTGGAAGTTAGGCTGCCGTTCCTCGGCGATGCGTTGGGCGATTCCTGGGCGTTGCATGGCCATGTGCTTTTTCTGACCGCCGCGGTCTTCGGGCTGGCCGTATGGCTCGTGGTGTTCGGATGGATTTCCCGACGATTCGAGCGACAGGCCGATACGTTCGCGGCGATTCATCTGGCTCGGTATCGTTTGGCCCCCCAACCCGGGGACGAGCAGCGCGGCGACGAAGCCGCGGAGCCGGCGGAACATGATGCCGACGACCGGAATCCGGCGATCATTCAACACAGCGATTCAGAAACGGTGGCCGAAGCGCTGCTCAGCGTGGCCCGACTCAACCACTTTCCACCTCAAAGAAGCAGTTGGCGGCATGGCTCCATTCAATGGCGCTGCGATTATCTCAAGACTCTGCCCGGTCGGACGACCGATGATCTGCCCATCGACCGGCTCGTCAGCGGGATACAGGTCACGACCGTCATCGGCCTGATCGGGCTGATCCTGCTGGCCTGGCAATTGCCCCATCTCATGCCCATCATGCCGTAGTCTGAATCCCCGCTCCGGCCCGCGGCTTCCTTCGGCAAGGAAACTCAACCGCCTCGCCCCATGCGAATGATCCGACGGTAGTTGTCGCGAAAGAAGAGCGTCCAGCGGATCCGGTCGTGAAGCTCCTGATCAGCATCCAGCCGCCAGGGCGTTCGAATCGACGCCAGAAACTCGCGTTTGGCGTCAACCAGTTCCTTGTGATCCGGGTGTTCGGCATCGGACAGGATCGCCGGCCAGTCATCCCGCATCGGCCCGAGGTCCATGAACAGTTCCGGGGGCATGGCATCGAACAATTCAAGCATGGCGGCCCGCCGTTGAGGATCGGTCTCCCGCTGAATGGTGGCCCATGCACGCTGCAAGTCATCATGAATATCGATCGCCATGGCATGGACGATCGTCGGCACCACGCCAAACCAGTCCGGCATGCCCGCCGGCACCTCGCTGGCCAGCGCCCAGGCATCGATCTCCGGATCGGTCCAGAGGTCACGCTCAGCCTGGTTGACCGGGTCGCGCGTGTAATCCGGCTCGGCGTTGGGCGCAGGCCGCCGGAACAGGTCGTATCGAATGGGCATTCGCCGCAGCTCGAACTGGTGCGGCCCTCCTTCCACGCCGCGCTTCCGCTGCCAGAGTCGTTGACCCTCGGCCGAGATGGTGAAGCGAATGAACTCAACGGCCAACTCGCGATTGGGCGCTCCGCGCATCAGGGTGATGGGGTCGGCCGTGATGGCGGTCATGCGCGCGGGATCGACATAGCCCAGGCGCCCCTCGGCCACGGCCCCGACCTGCTGGCGGCCGAAGAAATCGATGCACATCCCCGCCGCCGCTTCCATCTGCGAGACATCGATGGGCACCTTGCCGGCATCCGCCGTGAAATAACGCGCATTGGCGAAAGATCGGCGAAGCATGGCCCAGCCTTCGTTCCAGCCCATCCGGCGAAGGATCACGTTGTAGGTCTGGCGGATCGAGCCCGAGTGCGCCGGGTCGGCCAGGGCCACCCATTGCCGCAACCGGGGATCGGCCAGGTCGCTCCACGTCGTCGGCGCTCCATCACCCCATCCCAGCATCTTCAGCGCATCATTGTTGTACACCACGCCGAAACTCGAAAGCGCGGTTCCGATCCACAGAACCCGGCCCTCATCATTGGTCAGGTACAACGGCTCACCGGCCAGATATTGAAACGCAAACGCCTCCCGCAGCACCTCTTCATGGGTCCGTCCATCCGTGGATAAGTCCGGAAAATCGATAATGCGCACCGCCTCTTCGCGGCCATCCAGACGAACCGGCACGCCGCGCGCCAGCCGCGTGTGTTCGAACGCTCCACCGCCGAAGAACAGGTCATAGGTTCCTGAATCCAGCGTCCCACGACGGGCCGAGGCGACCGACTCGCTGGCCACCTGCCGGCTCAGCTCACTCGTGCCTCCGGTGCGCCAATCGATCTCCACCCATGGCGCATCAGGCCGCTGTGCCCGCCGCCACTGATTGAACGCCCGTGCGAACTCATAGCGAATCTGCTCGTTGTGCGGGGTGATGATGATCAGACGCTCACTGGCCGTTTCCGTCCCGGCATGCCCGGCGGACTGGGGCGATGCGCGAAAGGCCATGGGCACAACGACCACAACCAGCAGCAGGGCGATGACGATCAACCGGGGAATCCAGTCCTTCATGACAAACCTTATTCAACTCCCCCGCCCCTGGATAATCGATTTATGTGAGCATTCGGTCAGGAACCGGGCGCTCGAACTTCATCGACCCACCCTTTTCGATTCGGACGGTCAATCCCCACCGGCCCGGTTACCGGCGACGGCTTCACTGGTGCCGGCCTTGTCCCGATGTGCGGGGTCGTGCAGGTGGCAAGCCACCAGGCGCTTGCCCTCGATGGAGAGCAGCTCCGGCCGATGGCGATCGCAGGGTTCAAAGCATTCGGGACAGCGTGGATGAAACGCACAACCCGACGGCAACTTGGCCGGGTCGGCCGCCTCGCCGGCCAGCGTATCGCGCATGCGGACATCCGGATCGGGCATCGGCACCGCCGCGATCAGCGCCCGCGTGTAAGGGTGCTGTGGGTCTTCGAATATCTGCTGGGTCGAGGCCAGTTCGACCAGTCGCCCGGCGTACATCACCGCCACGTTGTCGCAGATGTGTCGAACGACACTCAGATCATGGGCCACGAAGATGTACGTCAGCTTGAACTCATCCTGGATATCTTCTAGAAGGTTGATCACTTGCGCCTGGACCGAGACATCCAGTGCCGAGACCGCTTCATCGGCGATCACCAGCGATGGCCGCATGATCAACGCCCGGGCGATGCCGATCCGCTGACGCTGTCCACCGCTGAAGGCATGGGGATAACGCACGCGGTGCTCGGGCCGCAGTCCGACCTTTTCCAGAATCTCCTCGACGCGCCGAACCTTCTCACGACCACTGGCCAGCCCGTGGATCACCAGCGGTTCACTGACAATGTCACCCACCGTCATGCGCGGGTTGAGCGATGAGAACGGATCCTGAAAGATCATCTGCATCTTCGTTCGCAGGGGTCGAAGCTCGCGCGAGCCCAGCCGGGCCAGGTCCACCGTCCGGTCGCCATCACGGAATAGAATCTCGCCCGCCGTCGGTGCCAAAGCGCGCAGGATCGTCCGCGCGCAGGTCGTCTTGCCCGATCCGCTTTCACCCACCAGCCCCAGTGTCTGGCCCGGCATCAGGTCGAAATCCACGTCATCGACCGCGCGGACCGTGCCCACCTGTCGGCGCAGCAGGCCCTTGCTGTAGATGGGAAAGTGCTTGCACAGGCCGCGCACCCGCAGCAGGGGCTGATCTGAGCTCTGAATCACCGCTGACCTCCAGCCGCCGAATCGGCCTTACCCCCGGCCCCGCTCCCGGTCCCCGCGCTCGACATCGGCACCGGCTCAGACGCGGCCTGGCCGGCATCCGTTCGGCCCACCGTCAGGGGAATCTCCGCCGGACGGGCCGTGCCGTCGCGAATCTCCTCAGCACGCACACACGCCACGGTATGGCCTTCGCCGACCGACCGCTCCTCGGGCGGCTGCCCGATATCGCACAAACCCGGCTCGGCGTATGGGCAACGCGGGTGAAACGGGCAGCCCGGTGGAATCGCCTGGAGCGATGGAACACTGCCGACGATGGCGGTCAATCGCGCTTTCTTGGCATTGAGGCTGGGCAGCGAGGCCAGCAACCCACGCGTGTAAGGGTGTATCGGACGCTTGAGGATCGTGCGGACATCCGACCGCTCGACAACGCGGCCGAGGTACATCACCGCCACTTCGTCGGCCGTCTGGGCCACCACACCCAGATCGTGGGTAATCAGCAGCACGCTGGTGTGAAGCTGGCTCTGCAGTGAGCGGATCAACTGAAGGATCTGTGCCTGGATCGTCACATCCAGCGCGGTGGTCGGTTCATCGGCGATCAGCAGTTCGGGATTGCAGACCAGGGCCATGGCGATGACCACGCGCTGGCGCATGCCGCCGGAGAACTCGAAAGGATATTGATCCAGACGCTGCTCCGCTCCGGGAATGCCGACCTTCTTGAGCATATCGGCGGCCTGCTTGCGGGCCTGGGTCTTGGTCACATCCTGGTGCAGCAGGATGGCTTCACAGAGTTGATTGCCGATGGTGTGAACGGGACTGAGCGCGGTCATCGGTTCCTGGAAGATCATGCTGATCAGCCCGCCGCGCACGGTGTAAAGCAGCGGCGATTTTTCCGTCAGCGCGGCCAAGTCGATCATCGGTTGGCCACGCGGGTGGAATCGCATCTGTCCGCCGGCGATTCGGCCCGGAGGCCGGATCAGGCGAAGGATCGAATACGCCGTGACACTCTTGCCACAGCCGCTTTCGCCCACGATGGCCAGAATCTTTCCTCGCGGAATGTCAAAGCTGACGCCGTCCACGGCGCGTAAAACCCCCTCTTCCGTATCGAAATACGTCCGAAGATCACGCACTTCCAGCACATGATCCGCCCGCGGGCGCTCCGCCATCAGACAACTCCAAGCCAAGCCAACAACGCCAACAACACCATGCCGCCCCCGGAACCCTCCCCCGGAATCCTTCCCCCGAATCCCTACCCGGAACTCGCCGCCGATATCCAGCCCCGGACCACGAACCATGGCCCCCGGTCCAGCGGCTTGGGCATGATATCACCCCCGACGCGCTGCCGCGCCTCAACCGGCCACGACGGGCCGTTATCGAGGCATCACGACCGTTCCCATCACGAGCACACGCTGCGATGGCCAGGGAACCCAAGCGCCGAGGCTGGCAGATTCGGCCCTGCAACGCCCGGCAAAAACAACCGGACCCCGGGGTGTGCCGGGGTCCGGTCAGAATCATGAATGTTGATCAGCCATATTGGCCGGTGCCCATGGATCAGCGCCGACGCCTCAGGCTGGTCAGTGCGAGCGCTGCCATGCCCAGGACCGCCAGGCCGCCGGTCACCGGCTCGGGGATGGCGCTCGGATCGGGGCCGGGATCGCCATTCTGGTTGAGCAGGAAGCTGATCTTGTTGGCCATCAGCAGTTCGCCTTCGGCCAGATCCGCATAGGTGTCAAAGAGCGGACCGGAAAGGATGGTGCGGCCCTCGTTACCCAGGATCGCCGCCGATCCAGCTCCCAGCGAACCAATGCCGACGGCTGAGCCCACCGGATTCCAAGCACGTGAAAAGGCAACAGGCCAACCCGGGTTTGCCAAGTCGATGCTTGCCGGAAGGCCGGTGAAGATCGGGTGCCCATCGTTGCCGATCAAGGGAGCATTTGTTCCCGCAGCAGTCGCCTGGAAGAGCGGTGGCAGAGCATCATCCTGCCAGGTCGTGGCCAGCGCCAGACCACCGCCAGCGATATACGCGGCCAATTCCGTGGCAATGTTGTTGTCCGTTGGGAAAAAAAATTGATGGCCGACAATCACCAGATCGAACGCGCCCGAACTGATCTGGGTGTTGAAATCCGTGGTGTTGAACACCTGCGTGGTGGTGCCCATCAACCCAAGCTGAGTCAATGCGCCGGGGATCGCGCTGGTTCCCAACGTACCGTCTTCGTAATAAAGCACGGGGACCGCACTGGCGATCGATGTACTCCCCAACGTCACCGCCACCGCCACGATCAAGCCTTGAAATTTTTTCACGGTCGTTTTTCCTTTTTCCGAGGTTATAGATTCCCCGACAGACCCCAAATGGTCAATCTCATACGTCCTTACACTATGCGCCAATCATGCAAAAATGCAAATGTGATAGGATATTTCTTACTTCAGACTCCTAGGTTCAAATATGTATAGTGCAATCGAGCGACGCCGTCGGCAGTCATGAATGGCCATTCCAGCTTCAAAATCGACATTTTCCGCCAAATGTCGCCCATTCACGGTTACCGCCCGGCGATCGAGCGACGGATGTGCCCAACTCGCCCGCATCGCCGCGAAGCCAGCATCATCATCCCCAGCATCATCAGGGTGACCGAGCCCGGCTCCGGTATGGAAATATATGTAGTCTGGGCAACCGGGCTTCCGTAATGCTCCAAAAGCACGAATGCGTCCCTTAGGCCGACGCGGCCATCTTCCGTGAAGTCGCCCTGCTCCCAGGCGGCATCCAACATGCCGAGATTGGCCTGTACGATCGCCAAGTCCAGATCATCCACGACCCCATCGCCGTTGGCATCGCCGGGCAGCAGGATGATTTGATCAAGGTCCAATTGAACGAGGCGGAAGCCGATGTATCGGGACCGGTAGAGCGGGCTCTCGCCGTTGCGGTCGGTGCTTCTTGTGGCTTCCTCACTGATGGTGAACGCCCCGCCGCGCACTGAGCGGGTCACCGCGCCGTTGATCGGCGTGTAGTCGATGATGGCCTCGGTCCATTCATGGACATTGCCCGCCTGATCGAATGTGCCCCACGGGCTTGGCGAATTATGGAACTGGCCGACGATGGTGGTGTAAAGGTCACCGTCGATGGGCTGGGGGATGACCGTACCGATCATGATGTTGGCGTTGTTGCCCGATTCATCGTCCAGATCATTGCCCGGCGCGGTGTTGCTCTGAGTCGGGTAGTGCCAGTAGTCATCCAACGCCGGATCATAATACGCCGCCTTGTACCACTCATCCTCGCTGGGAATCGCCCATCGCGCATCGGCCTGGCGCTCGACGGCCAGAAACGCTTGGGCGGTGGTGGCGCCGTTGATCCAATACGCTCCGCTTTCGGTGGTGGACAGGCCGGCGGCACCGGCGGGCTGACCGTGATGCATCCAGTTGGCGAACCGTGCCGCTTCGGCCCAACTGACGAAATTGACGGGCCGATCAACGAACAGCGGCGCAACTTCATAGCTGTAAGCCCCTGCGCTGCCATGGCGCGTGATGCCGCTGCCCCATTCCATGTGCGCCATGGAGGTGTGATACAGGCCGAAAGGATCGTCCGCCGCGACACTGTTAAGAAACTGGGTGTACTGACCGGCGGTGACCGCGTACGTGCCGATCATATATTCGTAATCCACACCGCCGAAGTGGCCACCGAACTGGCCGCCACCGGCCGAATCATGGGCGTTACCCGGCTGACCGACCTCCACCAGAGGCATCTGAATCGCCGGCGCGGCCGTTGCCTGCGAAAAACCTGACAGAGACACGATCATCGCCTGGAGAAATACGACAACAGCAAACGATCTCATCAGGTTGCCTCCACGGTGACACGATCGGCTTCTTTCGAGTTCACGGACGACGTGACATCCAGCGCGTTGCGCAACCTGGTCTGACATCCGAGCCAGGATCAGGAAAGGGCCACCGAACACCGTTGTTTGATGAGAAGTACTGGCCGGTCGCTTGCCACGCATGTTCCCAATCCCCTTCAAAACGTTCTCCGGCGGCATCAGGAAACCTGATTGCGCGCTTTAACTCGAAATATACCCGCGCTTTACGACCAGGCAAGCACAACACGACCGGTGCAACCATAACCATCGCTTCCGGTCGCCTCGGATCGGGATCGGGCCAAGGGAACCCCCCATCCGGTTCGCAGCGGCCGGCCACGCCCAAAGTGCAGGAAAAATCCGAATCGCATTTGTGAAATAACGCTTATTTTCCGCAAGATTTATATCCGCTTGCCTGGAAAATCCGTCATCTTTTCTTGACTATGGCTCAAAATGGTGTAGAGTTATCACAGGCTACGGGAACGAGAGAGAGAGTCTCGTGGTACGAGAGAGAGGGTTCTCTAACGAAGAGCCCCTCTCTTTTTTTATGCGCCGACTTTTTTGCGCCGACTTTTTTTTGCGCTGTCCCAACTCACCTGACTGACCCCAACCAATTCTTCGCCTGCGGCCATCGATCGACGGCCCGGCCGACAGGCCCAGCCGATTGCTGGCCGGGATCGCCCATGCTCGATATGGACGCGTCGGCCCGATGGCCGGGCTCCAAGTCGCATCAGCCCGCCACGATGTTGACCAGCTTGCCGGGGATGATGATGACTTTGCGAATGGTCTTGCCTTCAAGCGAAGCGGCGATTTTCGCATCGCTTCGAGCGGCGGCTTCCACCTGATCGTTCTCACTGTCGGCCGGGACCGTGATCCGGCCGCGCAGCTTGCCATTGACCTGCACGGGCAGCTCGATCTGTTCATCGATCAGCAACTTTGGATCGGCCTCGGGCCAGGATTGCCCGGCGATGGAATCGTGATTGCCGATTCGATTCCAAAGTTCTTCGCAGATGTGCGGGGCGAACGGACCCAGCAGCCTGAGCATCGGGTCGGCGATCGCGCGTTCCAGGTGCGGCCGGTTGACGAGTTGGTTGTTCAGTTCGATCATCGCGGCGATGGCCACATTGAACGCCATGGCCTCCATCGACTGCGTGACCTTATCGATCGTTCGATGCGTTGCCCGCGATAGCTCCTCCGGCGGCTGCTCATCGACCACCCGAAGATCGCCCGTCTGCTCATCCACGAAGTTCCGCCACAGGCGATGCAGGAAGCGGTGTACGCCCACGATATCCCGCGTGTTCCAGATTTTGCTCTGATCCAGCGGGCCCATGTACATCTCATACAGCCGGAGCGTGTCGCAGCCATATTGCTCGCAGATATCGTCCGGGGCAATGGCGTTCTTCAGCGACTTACCCATCTTCCCGAACTCGCGCTTGACCAGCCGCCCCTCGTGGTAATACCCGCCATCGCGTTCCTCAACTTCCTCGGCCGGGACATACACGCCACGCTCATCGGTATAGGCATACGCCTGGATGTAGCCCTGGTTGAACAGTCTGCCGAACGGCTCGGGCGAGGATACATGGCCCAGGTCAAAAAGTATCTTGTGCCAGAAACGGGCATAAAGCAGATGCAGCACCGCATGCTCAACGCCTCCGACGTAGAGATCAACGCCGCCGGGGTCGGGACGTTCATCACGCTTGCCCTTTTCCCCGCCCTTGGGCGCCATCCAGTATTTTTCAACCTCGCGGCCGGCCAGCCGGTCGGAGCATTTGGGATCGAGATAGCGCAGGTAATACCAGCAGGAACCGGCCCACTGGGGCATGGTGTTCAACTCGCGTTCCCAGGTGATGCCATCGCGCTCGACCAGGCGCCAGGCTTCATCGGCCCGGGCCAGGGGTGGGCGCGGCCGCGCATCAGGGTCTTCACCAGCCTCGGGCCGGAAATCATCCATCTCCGGGAGCGGCACCGGAAGCTCCGATTCATCGACCGATCGAATCCGCCCATCCGGGCCATGCAGAATCGGGAACGGTTCACCCCAGTACCGCTGTCGGCTGAACAGCCAGTCGCGAAGCTTGAAGTGCACACGACGCCGACCCGCGCCATGCTGCTCAAGCCAACGGATCACCTCGGCCTTGGCACGCCTGGTCTTCATGCCATCAATCGACAAATCACCGTGGCTGGAATTGATCCCGACACCCTCGCCCGTATCGGCATCACCCAGCAGACTGATCAACTCGCCCCGGCGACACGCCTCAGCCAGACGTTCGAACCCGTCCGGCCACCGCGGAAAGGCATCCTGCCAGATCGATGCGATGGCGCCTCTGCCCGATTCAAGCGGTTCCTCCTGATCGGAATCCGCATCGCGACGGGTCAGCACGATCTGAAACGCTCCATCAAAATCATCTTCCGCCTGGTTCATGCACAGTCCGACAAAGTCGGCCAGCCGATCCGGGCCGTCTTCGCGCGGCGGATTCACACGGTCCCACCGCTCGAAAAAGGCATAAATCGCTGCGATGATCGGCCCGGCCACCACATCGCGGATCGGCAATCCATACTCACGCGCGAACTCGAAGTCACGCTCATCGTGAGCCGGCACCGCCATGATCGCGCCGGTGCCGTAACCCATCATGACGTAATCGGCGATCCAGATCGGGATCCGCTCCTGGTTGACCGGATTGATCGCCCGGGCCCCGATGAACACGCCGGTCTTGGCCTTGGCATCGGCGGTGCGGTCCTTCTCGCTACGCCGCGCGGCCTGTTGCTGATAAGCCTTCACCGCCGGCCGGTGCTCATCGGTGGTCAATTCATCCACCAGCGGATGCTCAGGCGCCAGGACCATGTAGGTCGCACCGAAAAGCGTGTCCGGCCGCGTGGTGAACACCTCGATGGTCTCACCCGGCTTGCCTTCGATCTCGAACAGCACCCGAGCCCCTTCGCTGCGGCCGATCCAGTTGCGTTGCAGAAGCTTCAGCGACTCCGGCCAGTTGACCAGGTCAAGATCATCGGCCAGTCGCTGGGCGTAGGCCGTGATGCGAAGCATCCATTGCTTGAGCGGCCGCTTGAACACCGGGTGATTGCCGCGCTCGCTGCGGCCCTCGGCGGTGACTTCCTCGTTGGCCAGCACCGTGCCCAGGGCAGGACACCAGTTCACCGGCACCTCATCCAGATAAGCCAGCCGCTGGCTGTTGATGAATTCGTGCTGCTCCAGCTCATCCAGTTCCTGCAGCTTTCGGCAGCCCGGCGGCAAGCCCGTGATCGCCTCGAGCCCCTCGCCAACCGGCGCGGCGGGCTCACCATCCGGCCCGATCAGCAGTTCGCCACTTTCCAGTTGATGAATCAATTCGCGGATCGGCCTGGCCTGCTTATGGAACGGATCGAACCACGAATTGAAAATCTGGATGAATATCCACTGGGTCCAGCGGTAGTAATCCGGATCGATCGTGGCGATCTGCCGATCCCAGTCGTAGCCCAGGCCCAGCCGCTTGAGCTGCCGGGTCATGTTGGCGATGTTGCGTTCGGTGGTGATCCGTGGATGGACGCCGTGCTCGATGGCGAACTGCTCGGCCGGAAGCCCGAAGGCATCGTAGCCCATGGGGTGAAGCACGTTGAAGCCGCGCATCCGCTTGTAGCGGGCGACGATGTCCGTGGCGATGTATCCCAGGGGATGGCCCACATGCAGCCCCACGCCGGACGGATACGGGAACATATCCAGGACGTAGAACTTGGGGCGTGCGGGATCGAATCCGGCATCACCGGGATTGGGGGTGCGGAAGGTCTGTTCCCGGGCCCAGTAATTCTGCCAGCGGGACTCGATCGCGTTGAAGTCGTAGGTGCTCATCTCATGAGTAACATACCGTAAACGGGTCGGTACGGTGATGTTGACGATTCCGGCAAGGGTCCGAGATGTTGCCCGCGGACGAGGCTCCCGCATGCCCAGGGGAACGTAAACGTGGATCGGCCCGCGCGGCCAGAGCGCTGGGCCGGCGAATCGATCGGTGGCCCGGGGTCAGTCGATGATCCGCTTGGGCGCGGCAACTTTCCTGGAAACCGCCTGCACCAGCAGCTTTCGGAGGATGACCCGCATCCATTTCTGGCGGTGATCCGGCAGCATGGAGCCAAAGTCGATCTCCCGATCGGCCTGGATCAGAATGGATTCCGAAACGCTTCCGCTTTCGCTGTCGCGCTTTGTCTTGACGCCGACCTTTGAAACCGAATTGGGATCAAATCGCCGGGGCCAGGCAAGTGGACCGATTCCGGTTCGCACTTCCGCTCGGTCCGGCGTGATGATCACCGTGTAGCTGCCCATCGCCGCCAGCAGGATGTAACCGATCATGCCCAGGCCGATGGTCACGAACGGGATGAGGAAGATGCACATGAAAATGGTCATGCCCAGGCCCATCTGGCCGCCGGATGAACTTGTGGGCGCTGGAAACCAGTGTGGCAGCGGGCCGACGAGGTTGGTGTACAGGCCGGCAAGCGCAATGAGAACGAATACCGAGACGATGCCGTTCCAGAACGCGGCCATCGCCAATCCCCCCAAAACGCCGGCCAGTGAGCGCATGCTGGCCCGCACAATGATCCGATCACCGAACTCTTCCACATGGCAGCCCGCCGGCGGCTCATCCAGAATCTGCTCTTCCTTGGGGTTATGGTGGACGACCGCCGACAGAGGCGAAAGCTCCCCGCAGACCGGACAAAGCGCAACGCCTTCGCTGATGTTGATGTCCTTGGCCTTCAGTTCGCCATCACACCCTGGGCAATATTTCCCCTCCCGGCTCGCACCAGCCGCGCGAATGATCCCACTCAGGCGTTGGAAGGACGATTGGTTCATGATCGTGTGCGGTCCTGTCGGCGGCTCGATCCGCCACTCGCGGAATCTGCCAAAGCCCCGGCATCAACCGGAAACCAAGGGCTCCATTCACGCCCTAAATCATATCAGGGCCGGGCGCATAATCGGTCTTATCCTTGACCGCGGCGATTCGGGCAACCGCCTGAGGCGGCTGGAGAATCGAAAGGAGAAAGGAGAGCGTCAAGGGCGGACTTCCCTCACCGAGCGGGCCATCAGGTGCGCGGAAACGTGTCGGGGCTTTATGATGCCGGTCGATGACCGATGACCAGCATTCAACTTCTTCCCACGTCCAGGATCGGCGGGAATCGGCCCAGCGGCTTTCGGTCCATCCTCCTTCCTGGGTATGGCAGCGAAGCTGGGCCGAATCGGCCCCGGCGTGGCTGCCGCGCGCCATGTTCGCCGCCGGTTGCCTCTTCATCCTGACCGCCGCGGCGATTGCGGTGGCGGCGTGGACCCTGCCGCGCGGCCATCCACTGCTGAGCCTCACGGCATTGCCGTTCGCCCTCATCGGCCTGGCCATGATGCGGCCGTGGCTGACGCTGCTTCAATCGCTGCGCCGACGTCAGAAGCGGCTTGAGCGCGTGCGATCCTCCGAAGCCAGCGCCGGGCCATCGGACCAGCCACACGAGCCAACCTCGCGCTTCGGCCGGGCACTGCCCCTGAACGATCCGGGCCGATCGCTGATCGTGGCCATCGCCCTGGTCATGGTGGGGTTCACCCTGCCCTTCACCTTTCTCATGCCGCTTAACCGTGGATTGATGGGCTGGACCATGACCGTCGTCCTCCTGGTCGGGGCGATCGCGATGTGCGGATTCGGCTGGGTAATCTTCCGCCGCATCCTGTTGAGTCGCCGACTGCATGTGTGGTTCGCCCCATACCCCCTGCGGGAAGGAACGACACTGGAGCTCTACCTGGAGCCGGCCGACTTGCTGGCCCCGCCCCCGGAATCGCCGCCCCCGGAACCACTGCCCCCGGAATCACCGCACCCGGAATCACCGCACCCGGGGTCAAGGCACCCGGAATCAACACGCCCCAAAGCGTTCGGCCCCGTTCATGCCGAGGGCGACAAGCCGGCTCGATGGCGGGTCATGCTCCACTGTCTGCGGGAGCGATGGGTCGAGCAAGGCGATGAATCGATGCCGGTGTTTGATGTACTGCACCAGGTGGCGATCGACCCGCGGCAGGCATCGTCGGTGGCCTCGCCGCAGTCGGGCAATGGCCTGAGCGTGATGCTCAAGATTCCCGACACAGCCGGATCGATCGGGGGCGGCGGGACGGATGAACGCGACGAAGACCGGGCGGATACGCCATCGCCTCCTGACTGGCTGATCGAGATCATCCCGCCCGATGCATCCAGTCAGCCCGAAGAGCGGTTCTGGTTCCGGATGCCGGTGATTGGCGATGAATGATCCCCAAGCGAATCGGGCTTTCATTCCGGGATGATCGGGTCCCTCGGGCGTGAAGCGCCTTGGATCACTCGTTCTTCCAGAAGCGCGGCGTGAGGATGACCAGGATGGTGAAAATCTCAAGACGACCCAGCAGCATCATTGCGCTCATCAGCACGAGGCTTGGACTTGAGAACCAGCCGTAACTGCCGGTGGGTCCAACCTGGTGAAGACCGGGACCGATGTTGTTGAGTGTGGCGATCGATGCGGTCGCGGCCGTCGTAAAGGTCATGGCCTTGTCCTGCTCGGCCAGGACCGAGTTCCCATCCTCCAGCACCATCAGCGCCAAGCTGCCCAGCGCCCACAGCGACAAGCCGGTGATCAGGTAGACCAGCACAGCCAGGCGGAGTTCAGGCGCGATGGGCTGGCGGCCCAGGCGGATCGGTCGGACGACGTTGGGTCGGAAGTATCGCTCGAACTCGGCCATGATCGCCTTGATCGCGACCAGCACGCGAACCACCTTGAACCCGCCACTGGTCGATCCGGCCGAACCGCCGACGAACATCAGGAACACCAGCATGAATTTGCCGGCGAAGTTCCACTGGTCATAGTCGGCCGTGGCGAATCCGCTGCTGGTCTGCAGGGAGACGGTCTGGAAGGTCGAGTATCGCAGGGCCTCGAAGAAGCCGCGGCCGATCACCACCGGCTCGCCGGTTTCCGGGTCCATCGCGGTGGTGATGAAGGTCTTGTTCAGGATGATCAGGGCGATGGTCAGCGATGCCACGATCATCAGGCAGGCATAGAGGCGGAATTCCGGATCCTTGATCAGTTCGCGCAGACCGTGGCGACTGACCCGGTACAGCAGGCCGTAATTGATGCCGCTGATGAACATGAACAGGATGGCGACGCCGTCGATCCAGAAGCTCTGGAAGTGCCCCATGCTGGCGTTTTTCGTCGAGAAGCCGCCGGTCGCCATCACGGTGAACGTGTGATTGATGCCATCGAACCAACCCATGCCCAGGATGCGGAAGATGATCAGCAGGGTGAGGCTCAGCAGGAGGTAGATGATCCAGAGGATCTTGGCGGTTTCGCTGATGCGCGGCTTGACGCTGGAATGGGCGGGGGCCGTCGATTCGACGTTGTAGATGCGCTTGCCGCTGACGCCGAGATTGGGCAGCACGGCCACGAAGAGCACGACGATGCCCAGGCCGCCGAGCCATTGGGTCAGGCTCCGCCAGAGCAGCAAGCCGCGCGGCATGGCTTCGATGTCGCCCAGAACGGTGGCCCCGGTCGTGGTCAGGCCGCTGACCGCTTCGAAGTACGCCGCGCTCCAACGCCCGAAGACGTGGCCCGTCGGTCCGCTGTCCCAGGCCCAGAACAGATATGGCACCGCGGCCACCAGGCAACCCAGAATCCACGTCAACGCGACCAGGAACAAGCCCTCCCGGCGGCCGAGATACGTCCGGCCCGATCCGTGACCGATCCGCCACAACCCAAGCCCCAGCAGCGAGCCGAAGATCATGCCGATCGCAAGGCTTCGCGTCGCGCCCCGCGCATCGGCGTGGCCCATGCCGTAATCGATCAATGACCACACCGCCACCCCACTGAGCGTGATGCTCAGCACGATCATCAACTGGCCCAGCGCTCGCAGCACGCCACGGAGGTTCATTCGCGGATTCCGAATAGCTTGCGCAACGGCCTGTGCATTCCCGATGGGCCGATGAGGATCAGGGTGTCACCGCCTTCAAAGCTGTCCTCGGCGTTGGGTACGAAGGTCCGCTCGCCACGCTGTATCGCCGCCACCATGCAATGAACGGGAAACTTGATCATCTTCAGCGGCTTATCGAGCATCGGACTCTGATCGTGAACACGAACCTGGTAGACATCGGCGATCCCCGCGGCCAGCGAGGCGAGCTTGCGAACCGGCGATACATCGATCAGGTTCTGAATCTCGGTCACGGCCGTGATGCGCGGCGAATACGCCCGGTCGATCCCGACGTGCTCGATCAGGTGCAGATACGTCGGCCGCTGCAACACGCTGATGGCGTGGCGAACGCCCATGGACTTGGCCCGGGCGCTGGCCAGGATGTTGCGCTCATCATCATCGGTCAGGGCCACGAAGGCATCGACCTGCTCGATGTGCTCCTCTTCCAGGATGGTCTGACCCGTGGCATCGGCGTGCAGGATGGTGACCCACTCCAGCTTCTCGGCGAGCTGGCGGCAGCGGCGCATGTCCTCTTCAAAAAGCTTGACGGTGAATCGGTGATGATGCAGCGCGCGGCAGAGCCAGACGCCCAGCGCCGTGCCGCCCATGATGATCACGCGGAAACGGCTGGGCGGGCTGGGCTGAAAGAGGCCGCGGGCCTTCTGGAAGTGTTCGCTGTCGCCGATGAGCGTGACCACATCGCCGGCCTGGATCACCGTGCGGGCATCGGGGATGAACGACTCACCCTCGCGCGAGATCGCGGCCAGGCGCGTGGAAGTCGGCAGACGCGCTTCGGAAAGCGAATGGCCGATCAGCGCCGCGCTATCGTCCACGGCCAGCTCCTGAATCTCGATCCGGCCACCGGCGAAACGCTCCACCGCCAGCGCGCCGGGACTTCGAAGACCCTGGGCAATCGTCGTCGCGGTGGTGTGATCCGGGCACACCATGTGGTCGATACCCAGTTGCCGGGCGTAATCGAAGCCCTGGCCTTCGAAGTACCGGCTGTGATGAACCCGGGCGATGACCTTGCCGCAGCCCATGCCCTTGGCGATCGCGGCGCTGAGCATGTTGGTTTCGTCAAGATGGGTCACCCCCAGGAAGAGATCGGCGTTGTCCACCCCCGCCTCGCGCATCGTCTGGGCATCCAGCCCCGAGCCCCGCAGGATGCGGATATCCATCTCATCCTCGACCAGCGCCAGCTTGGCGCGGTTCCGATCCACCAACGTGATATTGTGCCCGGCGCTGCCGAGGACTTCCGCGCTGTGTCTGCCCACTTCGCCGGCGCCGAGGATGACGATATCCATGCTTCAGAGATTACCAGACCTTTGAACCGACGGCATGTCGATGTCAGCGACCGGATCGATCCTCGGGATGAATTCGCCGCAAGCGCGGAACCCGCGCCGGACACTCAATGCCAGCCCAGGGCGTAGAACATGCCGGTGAAGATCAGGTCGCTGAAGATGATCAGCGTCACGGAATGGACCACCGTTCGCGTCGTCGCCAGACCCACGCCCGAAGCGCCGCCGGTCACGCTCAGGCCGTTGTGGCAGGCGATCGAGCTGATGATCAGGCCGAACACCGCCGCCTTCCAGAGCCCGGTCAGGACATCGGATACGCTCAGTTGGTCGATGGTGTTGTTGAAGTAAACCAGCGATGGGATATCCAGGATCAGCACGCCGACCATCCACCCGGCACCGATGGCGACCACCTCGCCGATGACACAGACGATCACCAGGCTGATGGTGGTGGCCAGGATTCGCGGAACGACGAGGAACCTGACGGGATTGAGCGCATGGGCTTCGAGGGCTTCGATTTCTTCGTTGACGACCATCGTGCCCAGCTCCGCCGCGATCGCCGCGCCGGCGAATCCGGTCATCACCACCGCCGCGATCAGCGGCCCCAACTCGCGGAAGATCGCCACGGCGATGATGTTGGGCACGGTCTGAACCTGCCCGAACTCCTCCAGCGGCGGGGCCATCTGCAGCGCGAGAATGAACCCGATGCACGCCGAAACCAGCGTGACCACACCGATGGCGCGGACGCCCAGGCGGACCATCTGCGCATAAAAGGCGGGACGTCCGAAACGCACCCGCGGCCCGAACGGCCTGAAGCTCCGCCACAGCCAGCGCAGGCTCTGAGTGATGATCAGGGCGACGCCGCCGAGATATTCAAGCCCGCGAAGCACCGGTGCGCCGAGATTGGAGAGCAGTTTGACAAGCATGCTGAGGAGCGTGGTGGTATGTCGGATGCGGCGGATGACCCGCTGAACCATGACCCTCGTGCCATCCGATCCCGTCTCCGCGGGGCATCGCGGCGGACCGCACGGGTTCGGGGTGTCCGGGCACTACCCGGCCTGCTTGGCCTCCTCAAGGGTTTTGACGACGGTAAAGACACTGCCCAGACGGGCGATCTCGAAAATTCCGTTGACCTTTTCACTCAGGCAGCAGAGGATCAGGGCTCGATCGGCCTTGCGGCAGGCCTGAAGCGTCTCGACCAGCGTCGCCAGTCCTGAGCTATCCATATAAGCCACGTCGTGAAGGTCCAGCACCAGGACGCCACTTCCCGCACGCGTGATCTTGAGCAACTGCTGTCGCAGGGCCGGCGTCTTGGCGTAATCGATTTCACCATGGACCGTGACGATCTCGCCGCGCTCGAAGATTACCGGTTCGTCGATCATTGGGTCTTCGGTGGCCATGACAGATCAAGTCCTGAATGTCCGTGGGTCCGCGGAACGAATGCGCTTGCGGATCGTCAGTTCCAGCCCCTTGCCATCGGGAGCACGCCGGTATTCGGCAAAGTCTACCGTATGTTGGATGATGCCGATGCCAAGTCCTCCGGGAGTGGTCGGATCGTAGGGCCGGGCACGCACCTGTTCGGGCCGAACGCCGGACTGATCGCGGATCGTCACTTCCAGCACCGCCAGTCCATCTTCGTCGATGATTCTCAGGCTGATGACGATCTGCCCGTCCTTGCGGCCACGATAGCCGTGGCGCATGACATTGCACACCGCCTCATCGACCGCCATGACCAGTTCAAGAGCTTCACGTCCAGATACACCGGCCTTAGCACACACCCCTTCTACCCAGTGACGAACCTTGCACAGGTTGGCCGGGTCGCTGAGGCATCGGTACTCGATGTTCCCTTCGAAACTCAATCCGTTGAGCCTCCTTGCGCGGCGGGTTGGTGGAGCCCGCCTCATGATTCAGGCACACAACCCGAACCGGTCCGCGAATCCACCGGCCCATCATCGCTCGCCGATGGCACCTGATCCGGCGGAAGCGACCACTTCCCGCGCTCAAGCCATTGTGCCCAGCCCTCGCGGCCATCTTCCCGCACCCAATTCACCCATCGATGCACCGCCCGATCGCGCTCCGCCATCGAGCCGTACGGATCGTAGCCCAGCCGGCAATCGAGTTGCGTGATCCGCTCCAGGGCCATGATGGACAGGAGTCGGACCGCCCCATCGTCGTGTTCGAGCAGCTCGACCAACGTCGGAATCCGACGCTCATCCCGGTCGTGCGCCGCCTGACGGATGCCGTACAGAATGGCCGCCGGATCGGCCGAATCCAGGTCGCCCCGCTGGGCGGATTGAAAGCATCCGCCCAGAATCAGCACCGCCAGCAGCAGGAAGGAGAACGACTTCATGAATACGCGTCGGTATTTCAAGCCGGAGCGGGGCCGATCAAGCCCGACCCTAACCCGGCAGCTTTCGAGCAATTATAGCCAACTTCAATGAATAAGCCTTGGTGCGGCCCGCCATTGTATTCGCCCGCCGCGCCGCTCGGGGGTACAATTCGCCGATGATTTCCCTCAGCGACAGGATTCTGGACAATCAGGCGGGCGACTTTGTCAAGCGCAACAAGCCCAAGTGGCTCCGCGCCAAGATGCCCGGCGGCCCTGGCTATGCCGAAACTCGATCGATCATCGATCGTCACAACCTCCATACCGTATGTGAATCGGCCAAGTGCCCGAACCTCGGTGAATGCTGGAGCCGCCGGACCGCGACGATCATGATCCTCGGCGATGTCTGCACCCGCTCATGCGGCTTCTGTCACATCAAGACCGGCAAGCCGCCGATCCTCGATACCGATGAACCGCGCCGCGTCGGCGAAGCCGCGGGTCTGATGAAGCTTCGACACCTGGTCATCACCAGTGTCAATCGCGATGAACTGCCCGACGGGGGCGCGGCGATCTGGGCCGAATCGATCCGCGAGATTCGCCGCAACTCGCCCGAGACCAGCGTCGAAGTCCTCATCCCCGATTTCTGCGGCGATTGGGATGCGCTTCAGGTCGTGCTCGATGAGCGGCCGGAAATCCTCAACCACAACATGGAATCGGTCAAGCGACTCTACGGCGTGGTTCGACCGCAAGCCAAATATCAGCGGTCCATCGAACTGCTCCGCCGATCCAAGGAACAGGGCCTGACCACCAAGACCGGCATCATGGTCGGCATCGGCGAGAACGACGATGAGATCATCGAGCTGTTCGAAGACCTGATCGAGGGCACGCGAACCGCCGAAGGCTGCTGCGACATCCTGACCATCGGCCAGTATCTCCAGCCGACGCGAAACCATCTGCCCATCTCACGGTGGGTCACGCCCGATCAGTTCCTCCGCTACAAGCAGGTCGGCCAGGCCATGGGCATCCGCCATGTTGAATCCGGCCCGATGGTCCGATCCAGCTACCACGCCGAAGACCAGGTCCTGCACCTGGAAGATGCCCCCGAACGGCCGACCGATGGCGCGGCCACCGGCGTGGCCGGCGTGGCAGGACTCCCGGCCGATCAGACCGGCTGACTTCCATCGCTTTGGCCATAACTTCAGGATGAACCGTCCATGCGCATCGCTCTTACCGGGGCCACCGGCTTTCTCGGTCGCCACATCGCCAACCTGCTCCTTCAAGATGGCCACCAGCTTCGATGCTGGTATCGACCCGGCAGCGATCGGGGCGGCTTTCACGATGAGGGAGCGGGCATCGAGTGGGTTCCCGGCGCGCTGACCGATGGCGGCTCGGTGGCCGCGCTGGTGTCGGGCGTCGATGCCGTGGTCCATGCGGCGTTGTCACGCCAGGGCGCTGGGTTCTCCGGCGCTGAAGGCGATCTGCTGGCCTTTGTCCAGGCGAACATCTCCGGATCGCTCGATCTGATGCAGCGTTCGGTGGAATCGGGTGTCGGCCGCTTCGTCTTCATCTCCACCTGTGCCGTCCACGACCGCATCCTTGATGATCGTCCGCTGGATGAGGCCCACCCCCTGTGGCCGGCCGGCCATTACGGAGCGCACAAAGCGGCGATCGAGAAGTTCGTCCACAGCTTCGGCCTGGGTACCGGGTGGCCGATCTGTTCGCTACGCCCATCCGGCATCTACGGCATCAGTCGCCCGATGGAAGCCAGCAAGTGGTACGCGCTGTTGCAGCGAGTCATCGCCGGTGAACCGCTTCGCCTGGATAAGGGCGGCAAGGAGGTTCACGCCGAGGATGTCGCCCGGGCGGTGAAGCTGCTTCTCGAAGCGCCGGCCGATCGCATCACCGGCGAGGCGTTCAACTGCTGCGATGGATACATCGCCGATCAGGACGTCGCGAAGCTGGCGTGCGGCGCGGCGGGAATCCAGCCTCGCTTCGAAGCGCTCAACCGCGGTCCGAAGAACCAGATCAAGACCGACAAGCTCAAAGCCCTGGGCATGCGCTTCGGCGGCGGCGAGATACTCCAACGCACCATCACCCAACTGGTCGAACACCTGCAACGACGGAGGGACGCATGATTCTCTACGCATGCGGTGACCTGATCTTTTCCACCCGAATATCCTCCACGGCCGGGAGCATGGGAATCGCCTCGCGCGGCGTGAGGTCGATCGAGCAATTGGAAAAGGCGTTGGACCATCCGGGCGATGGTGAAGCAGCCGCGCCTTGCGGGCTCATCGTCGATCTGGACCTCGAAGAGACGGCATTGAACCTGATCGAACACGCCCATCAAACCCAACCGCGATTGCCGGTCCTGGCCTTTGGTTCCCATGTCGAAGTCCAGCTCCTGCGCGAGGCAAGGAAGCGCGGAGCCGACCCGGTCCTGCCACGCAGCGCCTTTACCCAGAACCTCGTGGACATCCTCCGCAAGCTGGCGGCGGGCAATGCAAGCGCGCCCTGAACATTCCCATCCATCCCGCCGAACATCCGGGCCACCGGGCCGCCCAACTCCGCAACCCATTGCCCGATCGGAACTCCCGACCGCTCAAGTCTTCCGCCCCCGGCTGACCGGAGTCGCAAGCCCAACGGCTGCGCATCAACCGGGATTTGACGAATCGAGCTGTGTCGGGTAGCAAAGACACATGGAAGACCAGTACCAGCTTCAAGACGATTCCAAAATCGCCGGCGAGGGCATTACCTTTGATGATGTGCTCCTGATCCCGGCGCGCAGCGATCTGCTCCCGTCCAGCGTCGATCCCGGCACCGACCTGACCGCACGCATCCGCCTGAACATCCCTTTGCTCTCGGCGCCGATGGACACCGTCACCGAGGCGGCGCTGGCCATCGCCCTGGCGCAGGAAGGCGGGCTGGGGGTGATTCATAAGAACATGAGCATCGCCGACCAGGTCCGCGAGGTCAGCAAGGTCAAGCGGTCGGCCAACGGTGTGATTCTTGATCCGGTGGTGTTGCCACCCGATGCCCCGGTGGCCGAGGCGGTTCGGGTGATGCGCGAGCAGAACATCAGCGGCGTGCCCATCACCGAAGGCGGCGAGGCGGGCGGTCGCGTCGTGGGCATTCTCACCCAGCGTGATATGAAGTTCCTGCCCGACCAGGGCCAGCCGATTCGCGAGGTGATGACCCGCGACCGGCTGGTGACCGCGCCTTCCAACACCAGCCTCGAGCAGGCCAAGGAAGTTCTCTACAAGGCCAAGGTGGAGAAGCTTTTGCTGGTCGATGATTCGGGCCGGCTCACGGGCCTGATCACGATGCGGGACATTGACAAGTTCGATCGCTTCCCGCTGGCCTGTCGCGATTACCGTGGCAGGCTCCGGGTCGGCGCTTCGGTCGGTGTACACCAGATGGACCGCGTCGCCGCGCTGATCGAAGCCGAGGCCGATGTGATCGTCGTGGACACCGCGCATGGCCATTCCCGGAACGTCATCGAAACCGTCGCGGCGATCAAGAAGAGCCACGACATCGATGTCATCGCCGGCAACATCGCCACCGGCCGGGCCGCGGCGGACCTGATCGACGCCGGCGCCGATGCGGTGAAGGTGGGCATCGGTCCCGGCTCGATCTGCACGACGCGAATCGTGGCGGGCGTGGGCATGCCGCAGATCACCGCCATCATGGAAGTCTGCCGCGCCGCCGATCCGGCCGGTGTCCCGGTGATCGCCGATGGCGGCATTCGTCACAGCGGCGACATCACCAAGGCGGTGGCCGCCGGAGCATCGGTGGTCATGATGGGCAGCCTGTTCGCCGGGCTGGATGAATCCCCCGGCGAGACGGTCTTTCACGGCGGCCGTCGATACAAGAGCTATCGGGGCATGGGCAGCGAAGGCGCGATGATGAAAGGCTCGGCCGACCGTTACGGCCAGGGCACGAGCACGCGGAAGTATGTGCCCGAAGGCGTCGAAGGCCGCGTGGCCTATCGCGGACCGCTGAGCGATTTCGTCTATCAGCTTGTCGGCGGGCTCCGCGCTGGCATGGGTTACTGCGGCACGCCGGACATCCCCTCGCTGCGAAAGCACGCCCAGTTCATCCGCATCACCAACGCTTCACTGGCCGAAAGCCACCCCCACGACATCACCATCACCAAGGAAAGCCCCAACTACAGCATCGATTACAGCACCGGCAACTGAACAAAGCCGGCCACGACCGCAACCGCCCACCCAAAGCCAACCCGATCTCCGCCCTTCGGTCTTTCGGCACGGTTGTGGCTCATGCGCGAATCGACCGCCGGAGGATGGCTCAACCCACCGGCAATCCGCTCCGATGCGCACAATTCGTACTCGTTACAATGATTCGATGTCACAAAGCCACTTCAATGGTACGAAATCATACCCGGTGGTCCAACGGCTGACCCGATCATTCTCGGTCACCGTTAACCAAGCTGATCGACAGGCGGTGATCACGCGACCGGAACCATATCTTTCTGGATTCTCGCCCGGCGAATGGGCGGATGCGCTGAGGATGGTTGCCGAGAATCAATTGGCAAACGGCCTGCGAAGCGTGATCACTTGGCCGGCCATGAACGATATCGAGTGGTGTACCGTGCTGGAGAAGGCGGGATTCGTTCGTACCGGCCTGTTCATGAAGCGCGCGGCTATCGGTGAGGACCAGGACATTGCCTTGAAAACCTTGGACGACAAGCGGCTTGCCGACTTTCTTGAGCAACACGCGGCCAAAACCGCTGAAGCGACGGCAATGCATCGACAGATTGAGCGCGATGATGTCATCGGTCACGTCATGGACGATTACCGCACACGGTTTTCCAATGGAAGTATCGCCTCCTCTGAAGCCATCCTTTCGATCGTTGATCGGCCTGCTTCCCGCGCAGTTGGGCTGATATGGTTGTCCTTTCACACCGAAGGCGACTCTCCAACTGCGTTCATTGAAGAGATTCAGATCGAGCCCGCATATCGAAGAAAGGGCTACGCACGCAGATGCATCCGTAGTCTGGGCTCGATGTCGCTTGCCCGACCTATCGATGTGATCAGCCTTTTCGTTCAACCTGAGAATATTCCTGCCTATCTTCTCTATCAAAGTCTCGGGTTTGAACCAGGGCGCTCTGAATACCTGTATCGGAACCATGAGCATCGCCACGCAACGAAAAGCTGACCCTCGGATGAAGTGGATCCTGTTCCAAACCGCAGCGCAGAACTCACACCAACCTCGCATTCGGCCAACTGAGTAAGATGTCGCCGCTGGTCTCGGCCTCAGCGTTGACGATGGCGGCCAGTCAGGAGCAGCCCACCCAGACCGAGCAGGGCCAGGTTTGCCGGCTCGGGAATGATCGGCGCTGGGCCTGTCCAGTCGATCGATCCCTCGACCGATGCGCCTTCGGGCAGATCATCCATGCCCATCCACCGCAAACTGTTGGGAAACGTGGCAAAACCAAAACCCTGAATCCCCCCACCGCCACCCAACCCGGTCCACCACATGCCCGCATAGGTCGAAAGATCCACTTCCACGACAAAAGGGGTACCAAAGACAAACGTGACGGGAATCGCCAGGCTTTCGGGAATATCGCCCTGGGTCTCGGTATGACCGTTGATGTTGATGACCCGGGTCTCCATCTGGAAGTTGGCCACGGTTCCCGCCAGGTTGATGGTCAGCGACGATTCCGCACTGGCTGACTTGGTCAGATTGCCGAGTGGGTTCGCCTCGGGATTGGTCACCAGAGCGTGGGCGTGGACGATATCAAACAGCGCTGTAAAGGTGCCCTGCGTGCCGATCAGGCTCGGATCCTGCGGATTGATCACCACCGTGTCGGTGAACCGGGCACGTGAACTGGCCTCCATATACCAGCCGGAAGCCCCCAGAAAACCATCGAAATGGGAGAAAGCCTGAATGTACCCATAGCCAACCGCCGCGGCCCCGGTGGTCTGCCCGCCGCCATCGGTGACGGTTCCGCCGGAATAGCCGGTCGAGCCAAGCAGCCATGGAAGCGAATCGCTGGTGAACGTATGGGTATCGTGAAACTCAATGCTGTCGGGCAGCACATTCCCCTGATCATCCGTTCCACTTCCGACACTCACTTCGGTTGTGGCCCTGACAAAAAGCTGCTGGGCCCAGGCATCGGAAGCAAGCCCGATCGCGCCCGCCAACGCGACGGCAACGTATCGCATGTCCATGAGACCTCCCTCTTGATAGCAATATGTCTTTAAAGACATTCTCTCTTAAAACAACGTGTTGAGAATACCACGTTAAATGCAACATGTCAACCTTTATGGAAGGTTTTTGGCATCCTCTCTCGTGCTCGCCGCGCGGCCGGGCCTGGCCGATGTGGGCCCGAGTGAAGCGGATGAAACACGCGGAGCCGGACCCACCACATCCGGACAACGCGATGGCTTCACCGAATCGGGCAAGCCCCGGAGGTCGCATGCATAGCACCCGGTCAACAGGACTGGATGCCATGATGCTCCGAGTGCGGGCGCACAGTGAGCACAACAACTTTGACCTTGTTGCGTGACGCACCGAGTGCCACAACAGTGGAACCAGCGCCCAGATCCTGATGATGAGATCGCGCAATACAGCGCGGCCAATCACGGCGGAGCGCGTTCCTGCGCGGCGGGGTTGGATGACATGGCGCTTTCCTGGCCGGCGATCATCCCACTGGATGCCGAAACCGCCACACCGCCCCGCGATGAAACGCCCGCCTTCAATTGCGCCGCCACGCCGGCCTTACGCGCACGCTTGGCCGCTTCCGCCGCGACGAACTGGGCCGTGAGTCGTCGATACACACCCTCGAGATCATCACCGGATTGCATGGACAAGCCGGCATCGTACCCCCGCTGATGATGAGGCATCGAAGAATAACCGCCCCCGCCCCCGGAACCTTCGGAACCCCCGGAAGTGCCCCTGCCCCCGGAAGCGGCAGTGCCCGGGATGACCGTGTCACGCGAGTTCACTGAAGGCGTCGCTGCTCGCTCTCCACGAGGCGCATCATTACGCTCCGGTTCTGAACGCGGGTTGGATTCAACGCCGGTGTCTGAACTCGAAGCGCACCGGTCCATCGAGCCCGATGCAACACCGCTCCATGAATCGCCTGAATGGCTTGAGCTTGCCACACCGCCCCAGTCGCCCGATGCGCTGCCACTTTCGTAGCCGCGCACGGATCGATTTTCATGCGAAAACCGTCCAGAACTTCCGGGGCTTCCGGGGGCACTTCCGGG
>JAFIFY010000004.1 GCA_020831765.1 Phycisphaeraceae bacterium
CGCCGGGTCGGCGGCTCCGGCGGCGAGTTGTTGAGGTACAGGATGTCCGAAAAGACACGATCGGAGAACGAACAGGCCGTCGCCCACGAGCCGGCGCCCACGGCGCAGGTGCTTGTGGTGGATGATGAAGAAGGCCACGCCGAGGTGATGGCCGAGGCGCTCCGCCGGATGGGCCATGTGTGTACGCTGGTTCACGATCTGCCCTCGGCGATGGATGAGCTCAAGCACGGCGGATTCGACCTGGTCGTGACCGACCTGGTGATGGATTCGCCGGAGGATGGTCTGGCGATCCTCGATGCGGCGCGGAAGACGCAGACCAACGCCCACGTCATCATGGTCACCGCCCACGGCGATATCCCGACGGCCAAACGGGCCTTGCGCGGCGGGGCATACGACTTCATCGAAAAGCCGCTGGACCTGGAAGTGTTCCGTAATCTCTGTCAACGCGCCATCGATGCGGTGATGCTCCAGACGCAGAACGACCACCTCCGCTCGCGCCTGGATGAGAGCTTCGGGTTCGAGGGCATCATCGGATCGTCGCCGGCGATCCGTAAGGTGATCACGCTGCTCAAGCAGGTCGCCCCCAGCCACATTCCGGTGTTGATCACGGGCGAGAACGGCACGGGCAAGGAACTGGTCGCCCAGGCGCTGCACAACAACTCCCGCCGCGCCAAGCGTCACTTTGTTCCGCTGAACTGCGCCGGCCTGACCGAGTCGATCCTCGAAGATGAACTGTTCGGCCATGTCCGCGGCGCGTTCACCGGCGCTGAGCGCGACCGCGAGGGGCGATTCGAGTTCGCCGACGGCGGCACGCTGTTCCTCGATGAGATCGGTGACATGCCGCTGGTGATGCAGGCCAAGTTGCTTCGCGTGCTGGAAAGCGGCGAGGTGGTGCGGTTGGGAAGCAATGAGCCCAGGCATGTCGATGTGCGGCTGATCTCGGCGACCAATCGAAAACTTGAAGACACGATCAGGGAAGGACACTTCCGCCAGGACCTCTATTTCCGCATCAAGGGCGTTGAGATTCACATTCCGCCGCTGCGCCAGCGACGGGATGACATTCCCGTCCTGGCCCGGCATTACGTGGCCAAGTTCGCCCGCGAGCTGGAAAAGCCCGCGCCGACCATCTCCGAGGAGGTCCAGGCCGCGCTGATGCGCTTCGACTGGCCCGGAAATGTCCGCCAGCTCATGAGCGTGATCCACGGCATGGTCATCATCGCCGAGGGCGATCGGCTCGAACCGCGCCACCTGCCGCCCGATCTTGAGAGCATGGCCGATGAGGCCGGTGGGGCGGGGCTGAACGCCACGGGCGCATCGACCGGCCTGAGCCTGGATCAGATCGAAAAGCACGCCATCCGCGAAGCCCTGCGGACCAACAACGGCAATCGCGAGGCCACGGCGAAAATGCTTGGCATCGGAGAGAGAACGCTCTATCGTAAACTCAGGGAGTACGGCCTGAAGTGACCGCCGGCTCCATCGCACCCGGATGAATACAGGATATTGACATGTCGTTTCGCATTGGACACGGGTTTGATCTGCATCGAATGGAGCCCGACCTGCCCCTGATCGTGGGCGGGTTGCGCCTGGAATCCGATTTTGGCTGCGCAGCGCACAGCGATGGTGATGTTGTTTACCACGCGGTGACCGATGCCATTCTCGGCGCGTTGGGCGAGGATGACATCGGCCAGCTTTTCCCCGACAAGGATCCGCAATGGAAGGCCGCCGATTCGCGGGTTTTCGTCCGCGAGGCGGTCAAGCGCATGCTCGTGGCCGATTACCGGGTCAACAACATCGATATCACCCTGATCCTCCAGCGCCCCAGGATTTCACCGCACAAGCGGGCCATCCGCGCCGCCCTGGCCGATCTTCTGGTCTGTGATATCGATCAGGTCAACCTCAAAGGCAAGACCAACGAGCATGTCGATGCGATCGGTGAATCCAAGGCCATCGCCTGCCATGCCGTGGTGCTTCTGGAGCGGGTCGAGGCCGAGGAGCCCGAACCCCGCATCGAGCCGCCGGAGGATGAGGAACCGGAAGCCGAAGGCGAGGAGCCTTGATGCGCAGTCTGACGCCGGGCGAGATTCGCCGGATCGATGAACTTGCCGTCAGCGAACTGGGGCTGCCCTCGATCGTTCTGATGGAGAACGCGGCGATCAATGCCGCGGCGGCGGCCCTGGATTTCCTGGACCAGTTGGGCGGCTGGTCGGTAAGACGGGCCCGGGTGGCGATCTTCTGCGGGCCGGGCAACAACGGTGGTGATGGCTTTGCACTGGCCCGGCATCTGCTGGCCTGGGGTGTGGAGCCGGTGGTCTATGCCACGCTGCCGCCGGAAGAGCTCAAGGGTGATGCGGCGATCATGGCCGCGGCGACGGTCAAGGCGGGCATTGCCGTGCATGATGTGAATATGGCCCGGCGGGTTCTGGCTTCGGCCGGAGATGACGGCCCGGATTGGGATATGGCCGTCGATGCGCTGTTGGGAACCGGAAGCCGGGGTCGGCCGCGCGGCAAGGTCGCCGAGGCGATCGAATTGCTGCGCCAGTCGGGCGGGAAGTTCGGTCCGCCGATCATGGCGGTCGATTGCCCGTCGGGATTCGATGCCGGGACCGGTCAGAGTTCTGAAGATGGGATCGAGGCCGATCTGACCGTCAGCTTCGTCGCCCGCAAGAAGGGATTCGATGTTCCCGGAGCCGAACGCTGGACGGGCCGGATCGTGCTGGCGGATATCGGCGTGCCCGAATCCGTCATCGAATCCTGGCTGGAACAGGGAAAACTGGCCGAAGCCGATGGACCGGAGGCGTAATCTGATGCGCCAGGATCATTCTTCCTTCTGGTCGGGCTTTTCGGATTCCAGGGCGGAAATCTGCACGTTCCAGCCGCGCTCGCGGGGAGGCGTCGTGTCGAACACTTTCTGGTCCACCGGCTGGTTGACCTGCTTTTCTTCATCGATGAACAGATAAAAGATCGTCAGGGTGTTGGTATCGTCCAGGCTCTGCACGCGCAGCGGAATGAGCGATTCCTTGTGATACCAGAGTTGGACATCGCGAAGGTTCATCCGCGTGTTGGCTCGGGGAGTCAGTCTGAGCCGAACGCCATCCTTGAGGTGATTGCGAAGGGACTCGGGCACCTCATCATCCTTATCGATGCCTTGAAGGGTGGGGAGCAACTCGACATGGAATCGGGCGAGGATTCGCTGGCGGTTGGCATCCAGCGGCAGTGGGAACGGTCCCTGCCCCAGTCCCAGCGGATTCCGCCGGCTGGCCGGTGCATCCGGTTCAACGATCTGTCGTCGGATGAAGCTTCTCTGATCGTGGTCGCGCTCGGCCAGCCAGATGCCATCAAAGATGATCCAGCGATTGGCGGCCTCGTTGCGTTCATCGATTCGCGACCGCTGGACATGCGCGGCGAACTTGGCCGGCTCCTTGGCATCGTAGTGCAGCGTACCCGCGAAGACCTGCTCGTCTCCGAGCAACGCCTGAATCTTCTCCCATCGGAATCGCGCTTCCAGCGTCTTGATCTCCTTCATCCGGGTCTCAAGCCGCTTGAGCAGCGCATCGACCTCCGGATCGACCTTGGGCTCGGCTTTTTCGCCGCTGGCTTCCTCATCATTCGGCGTCGAGGGTGATTCGGCCGCCTGCGCATCGCCCTGCGCGGGCGCCTTATCCTCGCTGGATTCACCAGCAGCGGGCGATTCGGTCGCAAGGTCGGTCGGTCCTTCGGCCATGGCATGGTCCGGCGTCAGGATCGGCGGATCGGCGTCGGTGGCATCGGCAATCGGGATTTCATCGCGCTCCCGGATCACGATCGAGCCGTCATCGATTGACGGCTGGGCATCGTCAGTCACTTCGGTGGCTGAATTCGGGTCGGCGTCAGGTTGTACCGGTGCAGTGGCAGTCATGCCTGCATCCGCGGCCTGGTCGGCGGTTTGTGCGGAGGGCACGGGCGGCTGGGCCGGAGCCGGTTCAGCGGCGCATCCGACGGCCAGGGAAAAGGCGAGCAGCAGGGTGGTTGTGCTGATGGTCATGAGGAGCTCCCGATCGTCTGGGCAAATCGTCTTCGCACCGGCTGATCCGCGATCCGGTGCGTGTTTGGGATCAACCCGGCCAAGGGTTGAACGCGTGACCGGCCCGCTGGATCGCCCAAGCGCAAGTCGTGCAGGTTCTGTTCATGGTAGCCCGAACCGGATCGGTTAACAGGCGGCTGCACCGAACGGGGCAATCGTCGGGGGCGGCATGCGTTTGGCGGTTCCCGGCCGACACGGTCTTGTATCCGGCCGCGATCGAAAGTTTGCGAAGATCGGTTCCGTTGATGAATGATTCCCCTTTTTCCGCCGGCGTTGCCCGCATCGACATCACGCCCCCGGTCGGCGTTGACCTGACCGGAGGTGCGTTCGGCCCCTCCCGGGGCGTGCTTCATCCGCTTTGGGCCAAGGCCGTGGTCCTCCGGCGTCCGGAAGCGTCCGTGCTGCTGGTGGTTTGCGATCTGCTGGGCATTGATGAACAGCGTTCGGACGATCTCCGCCGCGCCATCGCCGGGGCGACCGGGCTTGCGTTCGAGCGAATCATGCTGGCCTGCACCCACACCCACGGAGCGCCGGCCACGGTGCCGTTGCGCAACTGGGGCCGGGTCGATCCGGATTACATGTCAACGCTTTGCGATCGATTGGTGCGGGTAGCCGAAGATGCGGTTCGCGCAGCCGCGCCCGCGAGGCTGGCCCACGGGCAGATCGCCTGTCCGGGGGTCGCGATCAATCGCTGCCTCGGTGAGCGGGGTGTGGTGGATGATGTTCTGGGCGTCATGCGGTTGGACGATGCGACGGGCAGGGCGATGGCCGTGGTGATCAGCTTCGCGTGCCATCCGGTCAACCTGCATTCGGCGGGCGTATTCACGCCGGATTTCCCGCATTTTGCCGAGCGGGCGATCCAGGCCGGGCTTGGTCTGAACATCCCCGTGCTGTTTCTCTCCGGTGCCGGGGGTGATCTGAATCCATCGAATTTCACCAATCAGACCCCGAGTGAACCCAATGCCCGTCAGACCGGTGAACTTATCGCGGCCAAGGCGTTGGAACGGCTGGGCGAGATGCGATCGGTGGTTCCGGATCGCTTGAGCGCGGCGGCGATGCCCATCGATCTGCCGCTTCGACCGCTGCCCGATGCCCAGACGCTGCGGGCCACGGCCGAGGAAGCCGGTCAGCGGCTTGAGACCATCACGGATCGTTCGCCCACGAACTGGACCTACGCGGGTGTCAAGACGCGGATGGAATGGGCGCTGGAAGCGCTGGAGTTGGTTGAGCAGGGGGGCGTGCCCGACCGGCGAACGTTGATACTTCAGGGGTTCGCCCTCGACGATCTGGCGGTGGTGGGCATCGGGGGCGAACTGTTCGCCGAGTACGGACAGGCCGTCCGGCGATCCGGCGTCTTCGAGCACATCATGATCGCAACCCAGGCTAACGCGAGCGTGGGTTACCTGTTCTCGCCCGAGGCCCTGGCCATGGAGCGGTATGAGGCGGTGGCCTGCCCGCGATATCTGGGGGTGGACAGCTTCACGGGAGATTGTGGCTCGTTGGTTCGGGATGGCGCGATCGCCCTGTTGCGGCAATTGGCGGGATAGGGCGATTTTAAGCACGGATAAGACTGGGGGGTGGATTGGCCGGGGCGCACGGCCGATGTGAGGCGAAAGTTTCGCCATCACCGTGATTTATACCCCCGGATCGCCCGTCGAGGATACGGCGGAACCGAAGCGTCACCAGGGCAGGGTTGACAACCTCACGGGTTATCCGGAAAATCCCCTAAGCCTTTGATACAAGGAACTCAAGCATGCTGACCACGCGTTTGACGATCACCTGCCGTTGGCTTCTGGCCGCGGCGCTTCTGGTGAGCCTGACCGGTTGCTTCAACCCCACGCCGTCACGTTCAACGTCGGCATGGTTTGAGCAGACGGATGAGGTTCACGAGTGGGCCAGCGCGCCGACGAGCGAGTTCTACACCACCACGGCCACGGCCGATCAGCAGTGGGAGTCCTATCGCCGTACGATGAACCTCAATCAGCGGCAGCTTCGCGATGACCTGATCAATTTTTGGCGGTTCGATGCCCCGATTCGCGGCAATATTTCCCGCGTTCGCTGAGCATTGAAGTGAGGATCGATGCGTGGTGGTCGCGTCATCGGGCATGGGTGCGGCCTGATCGAACGTGAGGGGATCGCTCCGGCTGAGGGAAAGCACTTTGGAAGTTCGAAATTGATCGGCGGGCTCACTTTTTCAGTGCCCGTGCGTCGGGTGCTTGAAGTATTGCCCATGAGCCTTCCCAAACCTGAACAAGTCCTGCGTAAGCTCGAGCAGCTTGAATCGCTCCGCGACGCCACCGCCACGAACAGACAACGTCGGTTCGCCCGCCACACGGTTCGCGGCGAGGCGATCGTGACGGAGTTGCACCTGCCCCCAACATCCGGGGAGGATTCTGGCGCAGCGCTTCGCGATGTGGCCTTGGGCGGCGTTGGTTTCCTGTCCACCCGGGAATTACCCACGGGTTCGATCCGGCGGATCATTTTCCTGAACCATCACCATGTCGTCGGAAGCGCGGCCATTTACATTCGTCACGTACGATCGGTGGAGGATGGTCTTTATCTTGTCGGGGCGCAGTACCTTCTTGATCCCGGCCTGATGCTGTGTCAGGGCGTTGATCCGGCGGAGCTGGAAATTTCCATCAACAAACTCGCCAAGTCGGATTTCAGCAGTCCCAGCGATATTCGCGAGTAGTTTCCGAGTCCTTGTCGGCGATCGGTTCGGTGTGCGTTGTCGTCGCGGACCACCATGCATTCCATCCTGGCGGGCGAGTTGTCGATTCCGATATCGCCATCGATGCGATCTGCCGCGACGATACCGCCCATCGACAGCGCATCGACGAACCTTCAGACGCCATGAATCCGCCCGGGTGATCATGCCCGCGACTCGTTGAAGCGGCACAGCGGCCTTGGTACGCTCTTACTGATCCGATCCGTTCGTCGTCGGTTCTTGGTATACCCATCCGGACCCAGGAGGCACGCATGTCAGCGAAATCAATCAATGTGGCCCTGATCGGCTCGAAGTTCATGGGCCGGGCCCATTCCAACGCCTACATCACCGCGCCCAAGTTCTTCGATCTGCCGCTCCACCCGGTCATGCACACGGTTGTCGGGCGCAACGCCAAGGAGCTTGAGGCTTTTGCCAGGCGATGGGGCTGGGAGCGTTGCTCAACCGACTGGAAGGCGGTGGTCCGCGATCCCGAGATCGGGCTGGTGGATATCGGTGTGCCCAACGATACACACCGTGAGATGGCCATCGGAGCGCTGGAAGCCGGCAAGCATGTGGCCTGCGAAAAGCCCCTGGCCGATACGCTGGACAACGCCCGGGCGATGGTGCAGGCGGCCAAAAAGGCGAAGAAGTCCAAGACCATGGTGTGGTTCAACTATCGCCGGTGTCCGGCGGTGAGCCTGGCGCGGCAGATTGTGCGGGAGGGTCGGCTCGGTCGGATTTTCCACATGCGATTCTTTTACCTCCAGGACTGGGCGGGCCCGGATACGCCCTTGCTCTGGCGCTTCCAGGGCAAGGTGGCCGGGTCCGGTTCGCTGGGTGATCTGTGCGCCCACAGCATCGACACCGCGCGATTCGTGACCGGGGATGAGTTCGTGCAGATCATCGGCGCGACGATGGAGACATTCGTCAAGGAGCGAGCGCTTCTGGCCGGCGGCTCGGGTGGTGAGATATCCGGCACCGGTGCGGCCAAGGCGGCCAAGAAGGGCAAGAGCACCGTGGATGATGCAACGCTCTTCCTCGCCCGAACGCGAGGCGGAGCGCTGGCAAGCTTTGAAGCCACGCGACTCTCGACCGGCAACAAGAACGGTAACCGGTTCGAGATTCACGGTGAGAACGGCGCATTGCGATTCAACTTCGAGAGGATGCCCGAGTTGGAATGGTACGATGCCACGCTGCCCAAGCACTTGCAGGGTTGGTCGACGATCAATGTCAGCGACGGCGCGGCGGGCCATCCCTATGCCCATGCCTGGTGGCCCGTGGCCCATGCCATCGGCTACGAACACAGCTTCATCAACCAGGTCGCGGACATGATGGGGCTTCTGGCCGGCAAGGAGATCATCGCGCCCCTGCCCGACTTTAACGAAGCCTACCAGACCCAGCGGATCATGGAGGCGGTGACGCTCTCAGCGAAGAACCGCTGCCCGGTCGACCTCTCGGAGGTCAAGTGATCGCCGCCGACTCATGCCGGGGTCGTTGGCTGAATCGCGAAGTCCGATCAGCTCATGTGCGAACCGTGATGGACAGATCGGCGGCGATGCCACAGCTCAGGATGTTGCGGGCCTGCGGCAGGTCAACGCGAAGGTAATGATCCAGGGCATCTTCCGGCGTTCGGCCGCCGTGGATGTGCCGTGCGATCATTCTCCCGCGGGCCAGTTCGATCGGAATGTCCATCATCCATGTCCACGAGGCCAGGGGCGCGAGGCTGGACCACGGCTCGGTGTTCAGCAGCACGAAGTTTCCCTCGATGATCAGGACCTGTTCCCGACCGTCGATGATGCCGCCATCGGGAACGGGATCGTGGATGGCGCGGTCATAGACAGGAAAGACAAGCGGGTGGGCGTTGTCGGACAGTTGTCGCATCCAACGCACGAGGCGGTCGGCATCGAATGTTTCCGGTGCGCCCTTGATGTTCCGCAGGTTCAGCGCCTCGAGCTCGCGGTTGGTGCGGTGAAACCCATCCTGTCCGACCACCGCGCATCGAACCTGGTGGCGCCGGCCCAGTTCCGTCGTCACGGCGTGTGCCAGTGTTGTCTTGCCCGAAGCGCCGATGCCGGCCAGCAGGATGATCAGCGGGCCACAGCGTTGTGGATCGCGCGGCGATGCATCAAGCCTCGCCCTGATCAGATGCGCAAGCTGGGTCGGGTCGTCGGGAACCACGGAAGTTTGGCGGCTATGCTCCTGCATGGTTGCATTGGGTGGACGTTGGCGGCCAGGGAGCGGTATTTTGCGTGAAATCCAAAGAATCGTACTGGTCGGACACTGCGGGGCGGATACCTTTGCGCTCAGGCGGGCGCTTGAGCCCCTCGAGCGGGAGGGTGTAGCGATCGATTCGGCCTCCGATGATGCGGACCTGGAGCCGGTCACCGACGCCCGTGCGCTTTGGTTGGTCAACCGTGTGCTGGACGGTGATTTCGGCGCGGGCGATGGATTGTCGCTGATCCGCCGCGCTGCGTCCATGCCCGATCCACCAAAGTTGATGCTGGTATCCAACTTCGCTGACGCCCAGACCGAGGCCGAGCAACTTGGCGCGCTGCCCGGTTTTGGCAAGCAGCGTCTTGGCGATGCGAAGCTGGTGGACGATATTCGTCATGCGATCGGCGGTTCCGGCTGAGTCTGGCACGAAGGCTTGGGGGTGTGCGGAGATCAGGATCGACAACGGCGATGCGTTAGAATGCCGGAGGTGGCGGGTGTTCATCCTCCCCGTATCGTGACTCCGGTGGGATAAGGAGTTTAACGGAATGCAGCATATGAACATGCGATGGTTGCCAGCGCTTTGGATCATCATTCTGGGTGGTTGCATGACCGCGGGCGCAACTGGAACCGCAACCCCGGCCCCGGCCCCGCCCCCGGAGGAGACCTCGGAAGTCCTCGTCGAAGCGCGCTCGGATGTCCCCGCGCGAGCCCAGCGCGAGGCGGATACACCCCGGCCGCGCATTCTGATGATGATCGCCGATGGCTTCAATCACAATGAGTTCACTCAGCCCTTTGCCGCGCTCCGCGCTGCGGGGTATCTGGTCGATGTCGCAGCGCCGCGCCGGGGGAATATCGAGTCAGGCAATCGAGGGCGGCCCGATGCGATCGCCAACCTGACACTGGATGAGGTTCGCCCCGAGCTTTACGTTTCGCTGGTCATTCCCGGAGGCTACAGTCCGGCCAGGCTTGGTGAATATCCGCGCGCGCTGGAATTGGCCCGCTGGTTCATGGAGCGCGACAGGCCCGTCGGTGCGATCTGCCATGGACCACGTCTGCTGCTACAGGCCGAGTTGCTCGATGGCCGGCCGATGACCGCGCTGTGGTCGGTCAAGGAGGAGATGGCGGAGCTGTGGAAAGCGCGGCGGTTTGGCGGATACCTCGATCAGCCGGTGGTGATTGATGGCAAACTGCTGACCGGCCGCCACGTCGCCGACCTTGGCGTGTTTGTTCCTGAACTGCTGGCCCACCTGGCACGGCACGGTGGTCTGGGTGTCATCACCGAGCCGGTTCACATTCTCGCGATCGCGCCCGGGCTGGATGATCATCGTCGCTGGGAATTGACCCACGGTGCCCGGGATGCGGGATTGCGCATTACGCTGGCCGGCACGGTTGCCGAGCTGGAAGACGTCGATGGCGATGGGCGGTTTGCCGGTGTGGTGATCGGCGGCGATGGAGAAAGCCTGGCCGGCATGGGCGATGCCGAAGCGCTCAAAGCCGCCGTCGAGCGATGGACCGCCAACCGGCCGGTGCATGCCCATATTCAATCGGCGGCGTGGCTGGCGCGGCAGGGTGTGAGTATCGAGGGCTGGATGCGTTCGGACCGGTTGCCGCTGGACCTTGCCGGTGATATCGCCCTGACCGCCGCGCAGCGCGCCGTGCCGGCGCTGGCGCGGGATGAACGGTTCGATGCGGTGATTGTGGTTGAGGAGGGCTTTGATGACCATAACGCCCTGGCCATGCGGGGTATGCTGCTTGCGCGCGGCCATGGCGTGGGGATTGTCGGCCCGAAGCCGGGCAAGTGGGTTCGCGGCGTCAGCGGGGTGCCGCTCCAGGTCGATGCATCTTGGGATGATGTCAAGCTCACCGACAATGCCATCATCGTTGCCCCGGGCGCGGCATGGCCCGTCCTGGCCGAGGGTGAAGGCAACACGGTCGATCGGGCTCGGCGGACACCGCGATATCAGTGGCTGCTCGAGCAGCATGAAGCCGGCCGTAGCCTGATCCTTTTCGGCTACGACAGTCTCGTGGTGGGTCGTGATGAACGGTTTCGCGGCAAGCAGTTTGCCAGTTCCAGACAGGCGGTCTGGGCCTTCGGCCGCAACGCTGGTGCCGGCTTCAACAATGCCGGGGCGCTTCGATCCGACACGCGATTGATCACCGCGCGGGACTCAGACAGCATCGCCGAGGTGGCTCGGTTGCTCGAAGAGATCGTTCTGGATCGAGCACCGGCGGCCGACCGCGATTGAAGCCGTGTACAATCGGCCGCATGACCGTAGAACGACATCGAGAGATAGTGACCCGTTTCGCCCCATCGCCGACGGGGCATCTTCATGTGGGCGGTGCCCGGACGGCTCTGTTCAACTGGGCGTTTGCGCGGAAGCGCGGCGGCACGTTCGTCCTTCGGATCGAGGACACGGATGTCGCCCGATCGAGCGTGCAATCGACCTTGGGCATCCTCGAGGACATGCGATGGCTCGGCCTTGACTGGGATGAAGGGCCGTCGTTGCCTTCGGCACGCGATGCGGATGAATCGCTTTTCGATCCTGAGACGCAGAAGGGCGAGCACGGGCCATATTTCCAGAGCGAGCGGGGCCATCTATACCGCGAAGCGCTGGACAGGCTTCTCGAATCCGGCCGGGCTTACAAGTGCTTCAAGACCGCCGAGGAGCTTGATGCGTTGCGCAAGAAGGCGCGTGCCGAGGGCAAGGCTTATCAATATGACCCGACCGATGCCCTTTCGATGTCACGCCAGGAGGTGGCCAGGCGCGAGGCGGCCGGCGAGCCGTTCGTCATCCGGTTCCGCATGCCTGACCGGGACATCGTCGTCGATGACCTGATCCTTGGCCAGGTCCGCATCAAACGGAACGAGCTGGAGGATTTCGTCATCGTCAAGAGCTCCCGCGCCGGCGGCGGGCCGACGTTTCATTTCGCCAATGTTGTTGACGATGCGGCCATGGGCATCACGCATGTGCTCCGCGCCCAGGAGCACCTGATGAACACGCCCAAGCACGTTGCGCTTTTCGAGGCGTTGGACATCGCGCCGCCGCGCTACGCCCACATGCCGCTGATCTTCAATAGCGATGGCTCGAAGATGAGCAAGCGTGACAAGGCCAAGGCCGCACGGGCCGCGGCGCGGCAGGCCGGGCTCAAGGAAGTTCCCGGGATCGATCAGCCGCTGTTCGACGAGTTCATGGCCAAGAAAAATGATGATCTTCTGGTCGCCGCGGCGATCGCCGCGAAGCTGGAGCTGACGCTGCCGGAGATCGATGTCTTCGATTTCCGGCGAAGCGGCTATCTGCCCTGGACGCTGCTCAACTATCTCTCCCTGCTGGGCTGGTCGCCGGGCAACGATATCGAGCGGTTCGGACTGGATTTTCTGGTCGAGCATTTCGATCTGTCGCGCGTGGGTAAGGCCAACGCCCGTTTCGACCGTGCCAAGCTGCTGGCTTTCAACACCGATGCCATCGCTGAGCTGGATGCCGCGACGTTCCAGCGGATGCTCAGTGAGCACCTCAGGGCGTTTCATCCTGAATATGACCAGCTTCGCGGCGAAGTCGAGCGTTTCGCCCTCTTTGCCGAAAGCTATCGGCCCCGGAGCCGCACGTTGGAGGAGCCGGCGATCAACGGTCGCTTCTTCGTGATCGAGGATTCAGCGCTGGTTTACGATGCCAAGGCCGTGCGCAAGGTGCTGTTGAAGTACGATGGCCGGGGTCTGGCGTTGCTCGGCCCGCTGCATGATGCGCTGGCGGCGCACGAACCGTGGGAGGCTGATTCGCTGGAGAAGGCGATCGCTGATTTCGCCGCGGACCGGGGTGTGAATCTTGGCGATGTGGCCCAGCCGCTGCGTGTGGCGGTCAGCGGTGGAACGGTCAGCCCGCCGATCAACCACACGCTGGTGATTCTCGGCAAGGGCTCGACGTTGGCGCGGATCAAGCTGGCGATGGACCGCGCGCCCGCGATGGGCGAATGAGCATGACTCCCGGCTTCGTGATGAACCGACGCCACCTCACGAAGCTTCATGCCGGCCGATCGCCCGGACATCGATATCACGGCACTCATGCTGTTCGATCGGTTCGGCCTGGTGGTTGGGTGCCAGCCAGGGGCAATCGATCCGGGCCTGATCGACCTTGCTCAGCCACATGCCGCCCATGCGCGGCGTTTCGGTGCCCGCCGCCGGCATCGCCGCCCGGATATCTTCCATCCACAGCCGATGAACGTTCTCGGCGACGACCACGGCGTTCCGCTTTCGCGCCTCGGGGTTGTCGTTGTTGTTCTGGCTGGACCGATTGGTTTTGATCAGTTCCGCCGCGTCCTCGATCTCCGGATAGCGTAGATGGATGCCGCGCAGTGTGACATCGCTGATCATCGCCCCTTCGGTGGCGGTCATGATGCAGCGTCCGCGCGTTACGGCCGTGATGCCCTCGATGTGAATGTTGCGCATGTGGCCAAGTGCGCCATCCGTTCGTCCGTGGTGCTGGATATCCATGTAGATCACCTTCTCCATGGGCACATCCTCGGGCGTCATGGTCCGGCCGGAGAGATTGGAAATCGCCACGTTCTCGATCGTGCCCGGGTTCCACATCTCGAACTGAACCATGCGCAGCGCCTGGCGGATGATGCAGTTGGAGAACGTGACATCACGGATCGACTGGCTGGTCTCGGCGCCCAGTCCCAGGGCGGCGCAGTTCGTGGTCAGGATGCAGTTGGTGACGGTGACCCGTTCGGTGGACCGGGCGTCCTGGGTGGCCTTGAGGATGATCGAATCATCGCATCCCGTGATCGTGCAGTTGCTGATGATCACATCGCGGCAGCCGTTGATGTCGATCCCATCGGTGTTGGGGCCGTACAGGTGATCGTCGATGGTGATGCCATCGATGCGCACACGGTCGCAGCAGTAGGGGTGGATGGTCCAGCCCGGTGAGTTGCGGAAGATCACATCGCGCAGCACCACATCGCGGCAGTTTCGTATCTCGAGCATGGGGCTGATTCGCGGCTTCCAGCCCCGCCACCAGGGGCCATCGATGGGCCAGTGGGCCGGCGCGCGGGCGATATCGTCGGTGACATCCTTGCCCTGGGCGCGAAGATCGCGGATGGGCGGCTCCCAGAACGCCGTTCCGTTGCCATCGATGACGCCATCGCCGGAGATGGTGATCTGGTCGCAATCCTGGGCCATGATCAGGTGATAGCCGGTGCGGTCCTTGTTGTGGCCGCGCGTGTGGGTGGGATAGTCGGCAAGGTCGGTATGGGCCTTGAGCACCGCGCCCCGGCTCAGGTGCAGTGTCACGCCGGAACGCAGGTAAAGCGTGGTGATGGTCCAGGTTCCCGGCGGGATGATGACCATGCCGCCATGGGCCGAGGCGTCTGCCGCCGCGCGGTCGATCGCTTCCTGCACGATGCCGGTGGTGGCCTTGGGATGGCCGGTTTCCCGCAGGGCGGCCCAGAGTGAATGATGCACGTTATCAGGTTGGTTCGAAGGCATGAATCCAAGCATCGCCCACCATCGGGTACCTGTCAAACATGAGGCTCCTCCGTCCGGAAAGCTCACTTGTCCGGTCGGGGCGACGGTGGAATAATCATCAGGGTGGCGTGGTTTCAATCTGTGTCTTGGTGCGCGATTGGGTTTTCAGGCATCCATCATGAGGTATCACCCGGCCCATTCCTGTGTGTTGATCCTTCTTGGGGCGGCGTTGCTTCTGCCGGGGCTGTGGTGTTGTTGTGTCGGTCGCTTGATTCAGACGAACCTGACGGGCTCTGTGAGCGATGAGGTTGCGTCGGCATCGATGCCGGTGGAGCGGTGCCCGCGCTGCGCGGGCGAGGCTCCGGCCGGGAACGAACCCCACCAGGCACCCGGCGAGCCCGGCGGCCCGATCCCCGATCGGGCACCGTGTCCGTGTCCCGATACGCTTGGCATCGGGCCTGCGCCCCATGAGCTTCGTCTGCTGCATCTGGTCTCCGCATCGCCGCCGGATGTGGCACCCGCTGAGGCCATGCGATGGGATGATGCCATCCTCGAGCCTTTCCACTTCCGGCTCTCCTTTCCTGAAGGTCCGCCGCGATCGGCGTTGCATGTCCATGACCGCGCTCGAACCGGGCGCTGGCTGATTTGAATCGATTGAACGAATGTTGAGCATCCGGGGTGAATCGCCGCGCAACCAGCGATCATCGCATCCCACTGTCTCTTGCGCAGCGAGCCCGTGTTCCAGACCTGTTCCGTCCGGTTGTGGCAATGACGAGCCCAAGCAACCGGACAATCAATTCAATCGATAAGGACTTCATCATGAAATCTCAAGTCAGGAAATACAAGACAACCGGCGGCTTCAGCACGATCGGACTTCCGCTGTTGGCGGCGATGGTGTTCAGTGCCGCCGCGTGTGGCACCACACCATCGTCGGAGAACGCAACGTCCCGGGGCGATCAGGAAGGGCGAACCGTTGAAGGCTCCGAGATCCAGGTGTCTCTTCCCGAAGGCGCCAACCAGGCGCGCATGTCGGTGCGCGGCCTGAGCTGCCCGCTTTGTGCCCACAACGTGGATGTCCAACTTCTGCGAATGAAGAGCATCAAGCAGGTCGAGGTGGACCTCGGTACCGGCCTTGTTCTGGTCGATTTTGATCCGAACGAGCCGCCCTCGGCCGATGCCCTGGCCAGGGCCGTGCGAAACAGCGGCTTCACCGTTGAGAAGATCGAATTTCACGCGAAAACAGGGGTCAATGGCGATGAATAAGTTGATTTCACTGGCGGCGGTGTTGCTTTGCGCCTGGATCGTTGCGCCGGCGTCCGGTCAGCAGGCGACTTTCGCGCCGGCGGCGGTGCAGCCCTCGGCGGATGTCTGGCAGTTTCGACAGTTGGTGGGGTACACGCGGCTGAAGGACCGATCCGCTGACGATCCGGCGACGATTGATCGCTGGGAGACGCGGAGCATCATCTCGTATGGGTTGACCGGCGACCTTGCGCTGGTGGCTTCCATTCCGTCGGTGGTGCGGGTCAGCCGCGATGATCTTTCGGGTGACCGGGACACGGTGGGCGGGATCGAGGACATTACGATTCTCGGTCAGTGGCGTTTCTGGCAGGATGACAGCGGCGCCACGGACACAACGCGGCTTGCGCTGCTGTTCGGTGCGGAAGTTCCCACGTTCATCACGCCGTTGTCCAGCGAATCGGTCGATCCGATCGTGGGTATCGCGGCGACACACATCACCGGCCGGCACAGCTTCAACGGCGGCGTTCGCTACAAGCTCAATACCGGCGGGCCGGACAAGCGGATGATGGCCGGTGATGGCGGCCATGATGCGTTGTTCGCCGACGTGAATTATCTGTATCGGATCGCGCCGGCGGCCTACGGTCCGGATACCACGGCCGCGACTTACCTGGTGAGCGAGTTCAGCTTCGTGTATGAGACCAACGGTGACACCGAAGGCCGATTGGGGCTGGGGATTCTGTACGAAGCCCGCACCTGGGCGGCGGAAGTGGCGGTGCAGTTTCCCGTCTGGCGCGATCTGCGGTATCGCCCGGAGCCGGGTGTGAGCATCGTGGTGGGCATCCGCTTCCTGTTCTAAGCCGCGGCCCGCGGCGACCCGGTCCGCGGCCTTGGCTGGAGCGCGATGTGGCTCGATATGGCGCGGTATGTTATCCATACCATGCCGCCGAACATCATCTACCTCCATTCGCACGACACCGGCCGGATGATCTCGCCCTATGGCGCGGCGGTGAATACACCCAACCTCCACCGGTTCGCCGAACAGGGCGTGGTCTTTCGACAGGCGTTCGCCGCGGCACCGACGTGCTCACCGTCCCGGGCAGCGCTGTTGACCTCGATGATGCCCCATCAGGCCGGCATGCTGGGGTTGGCTCATCGCGGCTTCTCACTGCTCGATTACCGCAAGACGTGGCTGAGCGTGTTTCGGCGGGCCGGACTGAGGACCGTCCTGGCGGGGTTGGAACATGTCGGCCTGCGGGAGCGGATCGGCCGAGACGATGGGCCGGCGTTGGATATCGACCTCGGGCCCGCGCGGATGGATATCCAGCGCGTGGTTCCATCGGCCTGTCGCTGGCTGGAAAGCGATCAGGCGCGCGAACCGTTCTTCATGGACATCGGGGTGTTTGAAACCCATCGGACACCTCGGCGGGGCTGGCCGGAGCAGTGGCACAACGAAGATGATTCACCGTTGGGCGATCCACGGTGGGTTCGTCCGCCGTGCATTCTTCCCGATACCGCCCAAGCGCGGGAGGACTTCGCGGATTTCATGGCCAGCGTCGAGCGTCTCGATGCCGCCTGGGGTCAGGTGCTCGATGTGCTTGCATCTCGAGGATTGGATCGGAACACGATCGTCATCATCACCACCGATCACGGCATCGCGTTTCCAGGCATGAAGTGCTCGCTGACCGATCACGGCACGGGGGTGTTGCTGATGATGCGCGGGCCGGAGGATACGCCGCTTGGCGGCGGCAAGGTGGTGGATTCGATGGTGATGCAGACGGATGTGCTGCCGACGCTATGCGATCTGCTTGGTGTCGATCGGCCGCGCTGGGCCAACGGCCGCTCGATGCTCGGCCTGCTGGATGGCTCGCTGGATGCCGATACGTCCGACAGCCTGCATGATGCCATCTTCGGCGAAGTCACCTATCACGCCGCCTATCAACCTATGCGCGGTATCCGCACCGCGCGGCATAAGCTGATCCGAAGGTTTTATCACCAGCCGCTTGCCATCCCGGCCAACTGTGACGATTCGGTATCCAAGAATCAATGGATCGCCGACGGCGGGTTGGATCGGCCTGAGCCCCGGATCGAACTTTTCGACCTCGCCGCCGATCCGGCTGAACGCTGTAACCTCGCCGAATCGCCCCGGCACCGAGCGATTCGAAGCGATCTGGAAAGCAGGCTGGCCGACTGGATGGCCCGAACGGATGATCCGCTGCTTCTCGGGCCGGTGCCACTACCGGAAGGTGGGCAGGTCAACGCGACCGGAAACCTCTCCCCCAACGAGCCACCCATGACCGGCGATGCATTTGATCCATCGGTGGTGTGACCCCGTGCAAGCTGGACCTTGGACCTTCAAGCGATTGGCTTGGCATCGCGCGTTCGTACGATCAGTTCCATCAGCGCTCCGCTGAAGACGAAAGGCTGCTCGGGCAGATCGATCTTCTGCCGGGCATGGTCGATGTGGCTGAAGAGCAGATCGATCTCGGCCAGAAGAAAGGCCGGTTCCAGTCCGGCTGGATCGATCCGTTCGACGCGGCCCTTTGTCGAGGCGCCGGCCCGGTCGAAGCGCTCGAGGGTCGCCTCGAAACGAAGCGTGAAGCCCGGCGGCATCGTGCCGTGGAACGTTGCCCGGGCGATCTTGGCCAGGATGACGTTTTCCTTGAAATCACCGGCATGCCCGACCAGGATGCCGGCCGTCTGGGCCATGCCTTCGATGATGAACGGGTGCGGCATCAAGGGCGGAGCATCGCCGTCGATGCCCATGGCCGCGTTGGCGTGGAAGTAGGGCTCGGCGAAGGTCGTGTTGCGTGTGGCCACACAGAGGCGGCCGGCCTCGAGTTGGATGACCCTGTCAATCCAGATCCAGCGCATCGGCACCATCCAGGAGAGGTTCAGTCGTCAACAAGGCCAGGCCGAATGCCCAAGCGGGCATCCATCAAGACTTGGCGGCCTCGAGCTTGGCCATCACGAAATTGACGAGGGTGTCCACCGTGAAGATGTCCCAGAAATGCTCGACCTGCCGGTCCTCATCGAACCGATCCAGATCGGCGTGCGGCAGGCGATTGCGCAACACGGTCATGCCCTCATCGGTCACCACGCCATTGACCACATAATCGCTGTTGGAAAGCACGTTCTCCGGGAACAGCTCGGCCTGCTCGATCTTGATTCCGAACGCCTTCTCCAGACGAAAGACGATGTCGAGAAAGTCGATGGACTCAGCGCCGAGGTCCGAAACGAGCTTGGCATCGGGGGTGACGTCCTCCTCGTCCGCCCCGAGGGCTTCGACCAGGATTTCATTGACCTTATTCAGAACATCCTCGCGAACTTCCATATTTGACCTCTTCGGTGGTTATTCAGTGGGAGCCATCTTAGTCGCTGTCTGGCAACAATGCGAAAAGGCGGTGGCGATGACCCCGCCGGAATCCGCCGGGCTGACCCGTCCCGAATCGGACGTGTTGCTGGTCGGTCGTTCCGGCCTTCATGGAGCGGAAGAACCGACGCCGTCCTGTCGGATGACCCGCCCGCCCGCGGTGATGGCCTAAGCGTTTTCGGCGACCGGGCTCCGGGGAAAAACGCGGGCGCGAACGAGGGTGAACCGCCCCTGCGCCGCGACATTCTCTCCGAGGCGAACACTGCCGCCAAACTCAGCCACCCCATCCTGCCCGGCATCGGCCGACTGCCGCTTCCTCAGTGTGACTTCCACTCGGAGGGTCGCCCCGGGTCGAACCACGGCACCGTAGCGAAGGTTGCGCACCTCACCAAGCACCCACGGGCCCTCCGGTGCGGGCTCGCTCCCCGGCGACGACGGGCCGGACAGCAGCTTGCGCCCCGCCTGCACGAGACACTCGAGCATCATGACGCCGGGCAGAACGGCAAAGCCCGGAAAATGGTCGCCCAGAAACTCCTGATCGGCATCGACCTGATGATGCATCACGATGCGATCGGATTCCTGTTCGACAACCTGGTGGATGAGCTTAAAGTCCAATCGGATCGACCCTTATCCAGTGGTAGCCGGGCAGAATACCGATGGGCGGTCCATCTGGCAATGCTCGGCGTATTTTGACAGCCAAAAACGACAAGTTCAAATTACCTATCCGTCTTATTATGATTCAGCCGATACGCCAGGCTCAGTCGAATCGCCGGTCGATGCCGGCGAATCGCGCGGCTTGAACGTCCAACCCCTGCGAACTCCCACGCCATGACCCACACGCAACTGCCCCGACGCCCCTTCGGCAAGACCGGTCTTGCGGTCACCCAGCTTGGCTTTGGCGCTGCGGAAATGCGCGGCCCGGATGCCTACCGTGGTCGCCCGGTCACCGAAGAACAGTGTCAGGCCATCGTGCAGACGGTGCTCGAAGCGGGCATCAACTTCATCGACACCGCCGATGACTACGGGCTCAGCGAAGAGCGACTGGGCCGGCTGTTGCGAGGCCGCCGCGATCAGGTGATCCTGGCCAGCAAGTGCGGCTATGCCGGTCCGCCCGTCCAGCCGGGCGGCATCGTGCCAAGGCGCGATCTTGGCCGGGAGAACCTCTGGCGCGGGTTGGAGCGAAGTCTGCGGCGGCTGGGCACCGATCACCTGGACATTCTCCAGCTTCACAATCCAAAGCCGCAAGAGGTTATCGAGGCCAATGCCGTGGACACGATGCTGGAGATGAAGCGACGGGGTATGGTCCGATGGATCGGTGTCTCCACGGGATTGGCGGATGTGCGGGCATATTTCGAAATGGGGGTGTTCGATGTGTTTCAGTTGCCCTATTCGCTCTTCGATCATCGATGCGGCGAATGGATGGATCGAATCGGTGATGCGGGGGGCGCGATCATCGTTCGCAATGCCGCGGGGCGGGGCGGCACCACTCGTGCGATCAAGGAGTTCGGCTCCGCCGGATATCCGCCGCCACCCGATCTCTGGACACTGGCCGGACTGGATGATTTTCTCCACGATCACCAAAGAATGGAGCTGATCCTTCGCTACTCTCTGAGCCATCGTTACACCCACACGGCGGTGGTGGGGACGATCAATCCCGATCATCTGCTGGCCAATGTTCAGGCCGCGCAATGCGGCCCGTTGCCGCGCGAGGTGCTCGAGCGGATCGATGCGCGGCTGGATGAGGTTCAGGTCACGCACCTCGAGCCGTGGCGAGCAGAGTGTCGGGCCATAAGACAGGCATATATGCTGGCAGCAAATTCTCCTCCGTGAATCGCGATCTAAAGGTATAGCTGAACAAGATTTACGTCGATGTGGGTCAGGCGATGTCTCGTTGGAGGCCGGATTTCGCCCCGAAGATGCATCCTTTGCGTTCTGTCCAGGGTAAGCTAGTTGATCGGGGTTTCCGATCACGCGACGTGACAGGTTCCGGTCGCGGCGCTTGGCAATGTCTTTCCGATGGCGTTGCGGGGGCTCGGTCAGATTTTCGTATCCGGATTCTTGCTGACAGGAAAGGTGACGACATGCAACGAAAAGTGGGATTTCTCCTGATCACCGGCATGATCTGGGCCGGTATGGGCGTGGCAACGGCTGACGACCTCTCCGGGCCGGAACCAGTCCCGAGTCAACCGACCCCGGCCGAGCGGGCTCAGGCCGAGCAGACGCGAGCCGAGCGGGTCCCCGACCTCTTGCCCAACCATATCGATCCATTCAACATCAATATGGTTCGCCCGGCCTTCCTCCGTGCCGCGGGCATGGATATGGAACTGAATCGTCAGGAATTCGAAGCCGCTCAGCAGGCCAGCGCCGGCGTGGTTTTCAGCTACGACCGATGGGAAGACCTGCTGCGGTTCGATGCGAACGGTAACGGCACCATCGACTGGTTCGAGTTTCAGGCCTATCGCACCGATGTCCGCGGTCGCGTGATCGCCGCGTTTGATGAGAACGGTGATGGCCGCTTGACCGGCCAGGAGCGTATCGCGGCCAACCGTGCCCTGGCGGCCGGCCGTCTGCCCGGTCGAACCGAGGGGCGACGCGGCGGCGAAGATCGCGTGATGGGTGGCGGTGAAGGCGCTCGGGGCGGTGAAGGCGCTGCCGGCCGGCGTGGCGGTGGCTTCGGGCAGCGCGGCGAGCGCGGCGACCAAGCCGAAGGAGGCGCCGGCGAAATGATGCAGCGGTTCCGCCAGGTCGGCCGCCAGCTTCAGGAGCTGCGCCAACAGTTCGACCCCGATGGCACTGGCGAGATGACCGACGAGCAGCGCGAAGCGATGTGGGCCCAGGCCGCCCGAATCATCGATGAGGAGGTATACAAGGAACTCGATGCCGATGGGGATGGCGTCATCAGCCCTGAAGAGATGCGGGCGGGGATGGAACGGGCTCGTGAAGCGATCGGCGAGGAAATCAGGCGCCGGCAGCAGGAGTTCATCGAGCGGTTTGACAGCGATGGCGATGGCCAGTTGAGCGAAGCGGATATGCGTCGTGCCAGGGATACCCTGATCAATGAGCAACTGATGCGCCGATTCGCCCCGGATGGTGACCCGACGCCCGAACAGCAGGCCCAGATCGATGCGGCCCGCGAGCGTTGGACCGAGCGGGCCAACCAGTGGGAAGCGCGGATGCGTGAGGCCGGCCGGCAGTGGGAGCAGCGCTTCCAGCATGAAGACGGCACGCCGATGAACGAAGAAGAACGCGCCCAGGCGATGCAACAGATGCGCGAGCAGTTTGAGGAGCGTACCCGCGAGATGCGTCAGCAATGGGAGCGGCGCTTCCAACGCGAGGATGGCACGCCGATGAACGAAGAAGAACGCGCCGAAGCCATGCGGCAGATGCGCGAACAGTGGCAGCAGCGCATGCGCGAACGCCGCGAGGAAGGCGGCGAACGCCCGATGCGCGGCCGCGGTGGACGCAGCGCCGATGATCAGACCTGATGACTCGTGATATGCATGTACAGTGACCCCAAGGGCATCGGGCCGAAAACCCGGTGCCCTTTGCTTTGCGGCATACGGCAACGCATCGGTTCATTCGACGGACAAGCCACCGAACCCCTTAATCGGCCAGGCCAATACTTCGTGTCCGTTCCAGTAGCCCCGTCTTCCGATAGGTTGGCCACGTTGTCATGCTGGGGCAATGAATACCCCGCTTGATGATTCGAAATCCGATGGTGATGTGGCAGGGCCCTTGATGGTCCCCGCTCGGCAACGGCGTGTGCGGCGGGATGGGGGGGCTTGGGGTGCGATCCTGGACCGCCAGCGTGACCGTGGACTTTTGGTGATGGCGTCTGGCCATCGTCGATTGTCTTCAATCCGGGGTTGGTGAATCGAGGATCGCGGGGTATACTTTGAGAATATCCGTGTACCGGTCTCCACGGCACCCCGCGCCCGAACGCGGCTTGTGCTCTTGCGGTTTAGAACTTGATGACAACGAGGAAATCTTCCGGCCAGAGAGTTTCGCCCGCATCCGCGTGGCGGGAACTGTCCCACGCCTCGCCCGATGTTCCGGTCGAGCGATACCGGTACAAGCCATGCGGTCAGGTGACTTTCCTTGGCAAAGGCGATGGCCTGAGGGGCTCGACAATTCAGCGGCAACCATTTGCAGGGAGTTCAGCCATGCACAGGGCATTGACACTCGCGGCGGTATTGATCGGGTTATTGGGCACAGTCGCGGGCTGCAGCTCGGTTCAGAGCAGGGGCAATGGCGCGGCGGCCGACTCCCCGCGCCCGGCCGAGGTGATGTTCAACTCCGACCTGCCGCTTGAAGTCTGGACGTGGAGCGGCGAGTTTGAAGATCCGGACGAACGGCTGGGCCGAACGCCCGCTGAAGAGGCGATCCGCATCCCCGCCGGAGTGCAGTGGGGGGTGCGACCTTCTATCGAAGTTGATCTGGCGGAACTGGCCGCGGAAATGGGGGCCAAGTCAGTTCCGGGTCTAAAGCTGATTCCTGCCACCGATGCCGACCTGGCACACCTCGCGGAACTGCGGAATCTCCAGACGCTGGGCCTTGGGGGCACGCAGGTCTCCGATGCGGGGCTGGCTCACCTCAGGGAGATGCGGAATCTCGAGCGGCTGGACCTAACGCTCACGCAGGTCACCGATGCCGGTCTGGCACACCTCGCGCAGCTACGAAACCTCCAATTGCTGGACCTTGTGGGTACGCGGGTGACCGATACCGGGCTGGCACAGCTCGCGGAACTGCGGAACCTCCAGGGGCTGAGTCTTGCGCGCACGCGGGTCGCCGATGCCGGGCTGGCACACCTCAGGGAACTGCGGAACCTTCAGTGGCTGGACCTTCGGAGCACGCAGATTTCCGATGCCGGGCTGGCGCGCCTCGGGGAACTGCGGAATCTCCAGACGCTGAACCTTTGGAACACGCAGATCACCGATGCCGGGCTGGCGCACCTCGCGGAACTGCGGAACCTCGAGACGCTGTCCCTTGGGAGCACGGGGGTCTCCGATGCCGGACTGACACACCTCGGGGAACTGCGGAATCTCCAGACGCTGGACCTTTCGTTTACGCAGGTCACCAATGCCGGTCTGGCACAGCTCAGCGAACTGCGGGACCTCCAGGCGCTGTTCCTTGAGGGCTTGCGGGTCACCGATGCCGGGCTCGAGCACCTCGCAGAACTCCGGAATCTCCACTCGCTGACCCTTTGGGGCACACAGATCACCGATGCCGGGCTGGCGCACCTCGCGGAACTACGGAATCTCCAGACGCTGAACCTTTCGATCACGTGGGTCAGCGATGCCGGGCTGTCATACCTCGGTGAACTGCGGAATCTCCGTGCGCTGGACCTTTCGGGCACTCAGGTCACCGATGCCGGGCTGGCGCGCCTCAGGGAACTTCGGAACCTCCGGACGCTGTACCTTACGGACACGAAGGTCACCGATGCCGGGCTGGCGCACCTCAGTGAACTGCGGAATCTCCGGACGCTGTACCTTACGGACACACAGGTCACCGATGCCGGCGAACGGGAGTTGCAGCAGGTCTTTCCAGCGTTGCGGATCGTGAGGTGATGCCACGCCGCGCATAATGATCTGAACGTGTATGGCATTCCGCATGCCCCGGCGGGCATGAGCGCGGGGGCGTCGCGAAAGCGTGCGCGGAGCCGCGATTGAACTTGAAGAATTACACCGGACCGCATCCCGGTCGCGAAAGGTCAGTGGATCTGAGCCAGCCGCCGCGCTCGATCGCAACTCCGATCATCCTCCGTGCCTTGGTGAGAGCATGCATCAATTTCTCTCACGGAGGCACTAAGGCACGAAGATTTTGGAAGTTGAAGAGATCGAGTTGCTCCCTGGCTGGTCGTCGGCCAGTCGATCAAGGGTGTTTCGGACCCGCTTTCCGGTTCCCACTTTCGCGTGTTTCGCGTGTTTCGTAGTTTGAATATTGTCTTGGTCCGGCCAGCGGCGGCGGCAGTGGAATACAGCCGATGGGCCAAGCATCCTTGCGCGGCTGGATCACTGCCGCGCGGGCTCAAAATTCAGAGTGAAACAACTACGAAACACGCGAAAAAGGGAGGCGGGGGTGTGGACTTCTGGACTTCCCCACGATTGGTGGAGAAATCCACTCCGTGCCTTGTGTCTTTTTGAGAGCATGCATCAAGGTCTCTCACGGAGGCACAAAGGCACAAAGCTTTTGGACGTTGAAGAGATCAAGGTGCTCCTCGGCGGGTCGTCGGCCAGTCCAAGTAGGCTTGGTAGGGCTCCTTTCTCTGATCAGGAATCGCCGATCACATTCCTGCCGACTTGCGGGGTTCGAGGGAGCGCGAGATTCCCTTGGCGGGATGTCGCCGAGCCCCGAGACGGATTGCGACCGAACCCCGAACCGCGATGATCGACCGACCCTCGGCACGCCCAGCGCATGGGGTCGGCTCATCCCAACTCGCCGCGATGAACCCCTGGTCCGCGGGTTCGCGACGATGACATCAGCGCCGCTGTGGAGAACATGGCCGGTTGGTTCTCCGCATCCGCGAGGCCATAAAGAGTTGGCAACCGCAGAAACGACCCCGGCAAAGGTGGTGCGCAAACCGGTGCGCGCAGCGCCGGCAAGGGAGCGCATCGAGGCCCGAAAAGCCCCGATTCAACGCGTTGGAACGCACTGTAACCCCTTATGTGACAAAGGGATGCCCCCGCTAGGACTCGAACCTAGAACCCGCTGATTAAGAGTCAGCTGCTCTGCCAATTGAGCTACGGAGGCGATGGGCGTATTCAAGCAGTTTTTGGCGTTGGGGTCAAGCCTAACCGTCGGGTCGTGTGGGGGTGGGGGCTTGTCCTGTTTTTCGTTCGCCGATGCATTGGGTGTTGGACCGTTATTCGCCGGACTTGGCCGCAGTCTGGATGACCAGGGTTTCGTGGATTTCCAGTTTCGGGATGGTGACGTGGAGCGTGCCGGATTCGTGTTGGGTGGCGATCGTCTGGCCGGATGGCTCGAGGGTGATCGCAGCGGGGGGTTCGGGCAGGGCGATCTTCAGTTGGATATCCATCAACGGCGGCAGTTCATCGATCAGGATGCGTTTGGGTGGGAGAACGATGCCCGGGCCGCGGTTGATCAGGTGGATGAGCAGTTGCTCGCCGCGCGTTCTTGCGACGATTTCCAGGCGGGAAGCTCCATCAGCCTGGATTCGCCAGTCGATACCGGCGTGGTCGATCAGCTCGTGAATCAACCGCCGGAGATCGGTAAAGCGGCTGTTGAAGTAGTAGCCAAAGAGCGGGCCGTGCGCGGCGATGATCGAACCTTGGCCGATGATCCGGCGCGTGACCAGGACATCATCGGTCCGATCTTTCTCCGGCTCCTGATCGCTGAGGCGATGGATCAGGGGCTCGCCGCCATCGCGCGGCTTGACGGGTTGCCACGTGCCAAAGAGCCGCGCGCAAGCGCCCTGGATCGGCAGGATGTTGCCGCGCTCGATCGGCTCGCCGGCCGGATCAGCGCCGACAAGGTCCGGGGTCTGAACCGCCAGATGCGCCCCGGTCATGAGAACATGGCCGCCCCGCTGCGCGAACGCCTCGATCTGATCACGAATCCGAGCGTCGAGGTTCGTCTGCTCGGGCACGATCAGCAATCGATAACCATTCGCATTCCGCTCGAAGGCATCTTCGGTGAGGATATCGACGCTCAGTTGATGTTCGATGGTGCCGTGCAGCGTGCCTTCGATCGGCTCGGTGGCCGGTTCATACTCGTAAAGCGGGATGTTGTTGCGATAGAAGTGGTCGGCGGTGTGGAGGATGGCGACTTCGGATGCGGTCTGCGTGTCCCGGCAGAAGGGTTTTCGCTTGCGGAGGAAATCGGCCAGCGCCGCGATGCGTTCGTGATGCCATCCGGTCAGCCACCCGGAGCGTTGGGGTTGCTCATAGACCATGGCCGCGCCGCCCTGGGCGATCGCTTCGCTCAGTTCCTGGCAGAGGTGGATCAGCGGTTTGACGACCCAGGGTCTTGGATCGCGCATCTCACCGGGCTTGGTGTGCATCCAGGCCATGAGATTCCAGGGCAGGCCACGGGCGTTGAAGACGCGGCTCTCGAGCATGGCGTGTTCAGCGCCCCATCGAAAGTCCATGTCGCCGCTCATGCAGTCGATGGGCGCTTCGATCAGGCGATCGGGCTGGCGGGCGCCGAAGGCATAGCTGCTGATGGCCACGCAGTCGGGCTTGCGGTCGTGAACCGCATCGATCCAGCGGTTGAGATAATCGACGAAGAGCTCGCGGTGAAAGGCCAGCCATTCGTGCCAGTATGGATGATCGGGCCGGCGTGGGGCTTCCTGGCCGCTCTGTTCGCCGAACGCGGTCAGGCAGCGGACACACCAGCACGGCTTGCTCGCCCAGTTATCGCCATCGACCCAGAAGCCATCGACATCGTACTGATCGATGATCTCAAGCAGTTGGGGGATCATCAATTCATCGAGATATTCGCTGTGGCGGCAGGTGATGCGGAGATCGGCGTTGCCGGATTCATCGATCCGGGCCCAGTCCGGGTTAAGCTCGATCGCCCGCGCATCCCAGACGCCCGAGTAATGCACGCCCAGGCGTATGCCCAGATCGCGGGTGACCTGACGGTGGATGGCCAGCGGATCGCCAACGAGGCCGGGTGCCGCCGAGCCGATCCGCGTGGGATAGCCGCAATAGCCCTTGTGCCCCTTGCAGTCGCACTGAATCCAATCGGGCCGGATGGCTTCCAGCCTGGCGCGGAGATGCTCGGCGGTGAGTTCGGCACCGAAGCCGGCATCCTCGGCTGAAGCATGAAGATCGTAATGAATGCCGAAGAACACCTCGCGGTGCCATGTGGCGGTGGTGGTGAGCGTGCTGCGGGTCATGGAGAGAAGCCTGTCAAGGTTCTGAGCGATTGAAGATGCCGTTCAACGACTGTTTTTACAATGGTAACATGGACCAACGCGCCAAGGTTCCGAATCGACGGTACTTCATGAGGAGTCAAGGTGATTGAATATACCCTGAATATGGCGGAGGAAATCTCGGATGAAGCGCTGACCGATCCAACGTCCGGGCTTTCGGCCGGTTGGGCTGTCCGAAGACTGGAGGAATCGCTCAAGCGACGCCGTGGCCGGGGTGAGGTGGCGGGAGGATCGGAGCGCCGGACCATTCGCCTGGCGATCGATCCATCCATCGGCGAGGAAACCTTCATTATCGGCCACACCCGGAGCGATGCCGACTACATGGCCATCGCCGGCGGTGATGCGGCGGGACTGGGATTGGGTTGCCTGCATCTGGCCGATGCCCTGGATCGGGGAGACGATCCGGCCGACATTCCCGGCGTGCGGATCAAGCCGCGCTTCAGCATCCGGGCGCTGAAGGTGAACCTGCCTTGGGCTTCGTACCGGCAGCATGAATCGCTGGACCTGCACGACCAGGCCGAGCGGGAGTTCTCCTTCTGGGAATCGTTGCTGGATCACATGGCCCACAGCCGGCTGAACATGCTTTCACTCTGGTCGCTGCATCCTTTCCATTTCATGGTGGATGTCCCCGAGTTTCCCGAAGCGCGATCATTCGCGTTGCAGGAAATGGATCAATGGCAACAACTGTGGCGGCGGGTCTTCCGCGCGGCTCATGACCGGGGCATCCAGACGTATGTCTTCTTCTGGAACATTTTCGTTTCTCCGGGCTTCATGCGGGCTCATGATGTCTGCCATTACTGCGGGAACTGGGATTACATCGGTGATGGCGATGATTCGGAATTGATCCGGCGCTACAACCGATCCTGCGTGCGGACACTGATCGACACATACGATGACCTGGATGGCATCGGCGTGGCGATGAGTGAGCGGATGGGCGGCATGACACCGGCTCAGCGCGCCGATTGGGTCGAGCAGGTGATCATTCCGGGCATGCATGATGCCCGTCGGCCGGTGGGCTTGTGCCTTCGTGTGCCGCACTCGGCCGGATTGAACAATGGCGGCTCGACCGACCGGGCCTCGGAATCGATCGGGCGCGACCTGCTCGAGCGGGTAGACGTACCGGGCCGGCTCTGGACGGAGGTGAAATTCAACTGGTCCCACGGCCACTCGACACCGCACTTGCGCAAGATTCATGGTGGTCCGCCCAGTGATGTGCTTTGGAATCCGCCGCCGGAGAAATATGAGCTGACCTGGATGGTGCGCAACGAAGATTTCTTCGTGCTGCGGTGGGGCGATCCGGATTTTGTGCGGGAGCATATCCGCATCAATGGCCGCGCTGGCGTGGCGGGCTACTTCATCGGCTCGGAGTGTTACATTCCCGCCCAGGACTACATCACCCGCCCGGATACCGATGCACGATACACGTGGGCTTTTGAGCGGCAGTGGCTCTTCTATCACCTCTGGGGCCGGTTGCTGCACGATCCGGAAACCCCGGACTCGCATTTCCAGGCGCTGATCGATCAGCGTTACGGCCAGGGGGTCGGCGGCCCGCTGCTGGCGGCCATGATGATCGCCGGCCAGACTCCCTTGCGCATCGCCACGTTCCTGAACTTCACCTGGGACCACACGCTTTACGCCGAGGGCATGCTCAACCGCCAAGGCATCGTGACCATCCGCGACATGATCCAAGCCGAGCCGATCGAGCCGGACTGGATGAGTATTCGGCGATTCCTGGATGCGGGCGAAAAGCCCGCCGGCCCGGACATGCTCACGCCGCCGGCGCTTGCGGCCCGGTGCCTGGAGGATGCCGATGAGGCCGAGAAGCGGATCGCCCCGCTGGATGGGGCGACCGGCAACCTGGGCGAGGAGGTGATCGACATTCATGCCTGGGCCGAGTTATCCCGGCACTTTGCCCACAAGCTTCTGGCAGCGCTGAGCCTGGCGCGATTTGAGGCCGCCGGCCGGGAAACCGACCGTACCGAGGCACGGGAGCATGCGCGGCGGGCACTCGAGCATTGGCGCAAGCTGGCTTCGATCACCGAGAAGCGGTATCGGCCCATACCCTTGCAGATTCTCGGGGACCAGCCGTTTTCATGGACGGAACTGATGGCCGATGTGCAGCGCGATCTGGAGGCGGTCTGAAGCCAATCTCAATGCGCTGCCGGATACAATTGGCGACGATCGGAGGTTTTGGACGTTCCATGGCCTTGCAGGAGTGTTGAACCATGGTGATGGTGAAGATTCGTGATGAATCGGCAACGGGCGAAGCGACCGGCGAACTGACCCTGGATATCCTGCGCCAGCTCGGTCCGTAACGTCGGCACACTGATCGATGCGGTCCGTTCCGCCGATTACGATATCCACCATGCCACCCAAAAAGCCGCCGCTTGTGATTCAACCGACGACGCTGTGGGACTACCCCTCTCAGCATTATGGCTCCGACGTGCAGGGCGATCCTCGGTATAAGGGTGCGACGCCCAGCTACATCATCTGGAACCTGCTCCAGCGTTACACGCGGGAAGGGCACCTGGTGATCGATCCGTTCGCCGGCAGCGGGACGACGCTGGATGTCGCGCGGGACATCAATCGACGTGCCCTGGGTTACGACCTGGCCCCGACCAGCAAGGACATTTTCCGCGCCGATGCCCGCAAGCTGCCGCTGGAAGATGCCAAGGCCGATTTCGTCTTCATGGATCCGCCTTACTCAACCCACATCGAATACTCCGATGACCCTCGCTGCATCGGCAAGTTGGATGCGGCCGGGCCGGACTATTACCAGGCGATGGATGAAGTCTTCGCCGAGGTCGATCGCATCCTCCGGCCCGATCGCCATCTGGGCCTCTACGTCTGCGATTCCTTCGTCAAGGGCAGAGGATTTTTCCCGATCGGCTTCGAGTTGTTCGCCCTGCTCAGAAGGAGGTTTACTCCGGTGGATATCGTCGCGGTCACGCGGCATAACCGGACGCTGGAGATGGGCAACTACCGCGCGGCGGCGGAGACCGGCAATTTCTTTCTGCGTGGGTTCAATTATCTGCTGATCTTTTCCAAGCCAGCCGATGGATCAGGGCAGCAGCGCGAACGTGCCGGGCGGACGCCGAAAGTGCGGAATGCCCGTGATGGACGACCGCCGCGCAGGCCGGGCGCGAAGGGCCGGAAACCCTTGAGCCCGCTTCCCCCCAAAGCGCCCGGAAGAGGCCGAAAGCCCCGAACACCGAAAGGGACGCGCTGACACGGCCCGGTCCAGAGTGAAGGCCGAATTCACGGTGATGCGCTCTTCTGGGGTGGTCTGACGGCTTGGGCCGGGCGGGGTGCGTTGGGCGATTCGGGCCGGATCGACCCCGAACGAGATTCGGCCACCGATCCCAAGCCCTCCGGGCATGCCGCCCCGCGACGGGCGAATGTCGGCATGGCCGCAAAGACGTATACTCTTCACTCCGATGGGCTTGCCGCGCTGGCCGGAAATCCGGTCTCTGCGCCGTCGAAGGTGCGCGGCGGGATGGCCCCGACCCTGAAGGTAAGGATGATTCGTTTATGCCCCTGGTTCCCATTGTCATCGAAAAATCCGGGCGCGGCGAGCGCGCGTACGACATCTACTCCCGACTCCTGCGCGACCGGATCATTTTCCTGGGCGGCGAGGTCAGCGATGATTCGGCCAACCTGATCGTCGCCCAGATGCTCTTCCTCTCCAATGAAGACCCGGACGCCGAGATTCACTTTTACATCAACTCGCCCGGCGGCTCGGTCACCGCGGGACTTGCGATCTACGACACCATGCAGTTTGTTCGCTGCGAGGTTTCGACCTACTGCATCGGTCTGGCCGCATCCATGGGCGCGGTGCTGCTCCTGGCGGGCACGGCCGGCAAGCGATATTGCCTGCCCAACAGTCGCGTGCTGCTCCACCAGCCGCTGATCGGCGGGGTGCAGGGCGTGGCGACGGACCTTTCGATCCATGCCCAGGAGATGATCAAGACCCGCGAGCGGCTCTACAGGATCATCAGTCATCACACGGGTAAGGATCAGGAATCGGTGTCACGGGATTGCGAACGGGATAAATGGCTCGACGCCGAGGAAGCGGTCGAATATGGCTGCGCCGATTCGATCCTGCGTCACATACCCCAGAGCATCAGCGATGCATCCAAGGCATCGGGCCCGGATAATGATGATGAAGGTGGCGATGAGGATTAAGCGCGGGAGTGTGTGACCGTGAGGCCGGCTGAACCTGACATGATCCAGATGCCCATCCGGACGTTGCCTCTGATGCCAGCGGCACTTCTCGTGGCCGTAGTCGGCGTTCTCGCCGGGCTTGGGGGTTGTCTGCCGGCGCGGATCGGCGGCGATCGAAGCCTTGAAGAATCGGCCAACGAGCTGCGTCGCTCAAACCTTGAGCTTCGACGCGACAATGAACGGCTCAGCACCGAGAATCAGGACCTGGTCGAGGCGATTCGGGAACTGGAGGCGCGGCTGGCCGATCCGCCGGCGTTGCCGGAGGTCGAGCCGCAACGATTGCCTCGCCTGACCCGGCTTGGTATCGGGCGATATTCCGGGGCCATCGACACCACACGCGATGGCCGCGATGACACCTTGCGGCTTTACCTTGAGACGCGGGATCAGGATGGCCGGTTTCTGGTGGTTGCCGCGGTGGCGCGGATCTCGGCGGTGATGGTGCCGATGGCCGCCGATGAGGATGAGCCGTCGCCGATCGCCCTTGGCAGTCGGTCATTCTCGGCCGAGGAGTTCGCCCGCGCCTATCGTTCCGGGCTGACCGGCACCCACTACACCCTCGAAATGCCGATCGACCACGAGCGCATCAAACACATTCCGGCCGAGCATCGCCCGGAACTGATCACGCTCCAGGTGGAACTGACCGAGGCGGCGACCGGCCAACGCCTGACACGGCAGATGCCGGTTCGAGTACGATGGTCGGCCAGATCAAGCGGCGAATCCGGCGAACCGTGAACCCCCGAAACCGGTAAGGTCAGTAAAACCCCCGGAACCCCGGCCCCGGAACCCCGGCCCTCGGCCCCCGGAAATACCCCCGGCCCTCGGACCCCCCGGAAGTAACCCGCCTGCACGAGTCGTGACTCCGAATCGGCAACGCGGCGGCCCGGCCGATCGCCGGCCGCAATCCACCGCACCGACACCAACCCGGCCGCACCGCCGGCAACTGAAAAGAGCTTTCCATGTTCGATCAACTCAAGAACATCAAGGGCCTGATGGGCCTCATGGGTCGCACGGATGAACTTCGCCAGAAGTACGATGAGGTTCAGGAGCGGCTCGGTCGGCGGACGGTCGAAGCCGACGCCGGCGCCGGCGCTGTGCGGGTCATCGTCAATGGCAAGCTCGAGCTTGTCCGTGTGGAACTCGATCAGGCCATGATCCAGACGCTGACCCGGGCCGACGGTGAGGCCACGGTCGAACAGGAGCAGGATAATCGGAAGATGATCGAGGAATTGATCAAGAGCGCGGTCAACGAGGGCCTGAACCGTGCGCGGGCCCTGTTTCAACAGGAATTGCAGTCGGCGGCGAGCGAGATGAACCTCCCCGGTCTGGAGGGCATGTTCCAGGCGGGGCGGTAACGCGGATCGAAGCTTTAAGCCATTGTTCAAGCCGGATCGTATCGGGCCGGTCCGGGCGATCTCTTGCCCGATGGCCGTGATCCGGCGGCCTGCCCGTGGGCGGAGTGTGCCGCTGATGAGCCTGCTGAGCTTCAACCGGTTGCCGGAGGCCGAGAAGCGTCGGCGGTGCATCGATCTGGTGCCGGTTGGGCTGGTCGACCATGTTCTCTCGCTGGGCCTGTGTCCAACGGTCATTGCCGGCGGTGATCCCCGATCGTATGAAGATGAAGCCGAGCGCATCCGAACGTTTGCGCAGGAGCCGGCCGCGCTTCGACTGATCGGTCTGCCGAACCGAGGTGAGCTTCAGCTTCGCGTTCCGGCGGCACGTTTCAAAGGCGATTACGCCCTGGGCATCGATCTGGCTGATGTGGGTGGCGGCCAGATCGAGCTGGCGTTCATTGTGATCAACGACCTGGCCTCGCCGCGCTTCGATATCGATCGTCACAACGGTATGCCCACGCTGCTGGGCACCGCGAGCCGCAATATTGAAGCCGAAGTGGCGGCGATGCGGGCCGGCCTGGGCCCTTGCCAGGTTCGGCGCGGCCTTCGATTGCTGGGCGAATTGGTCCCGGGGCTCGAACGCTTCGCCCGGGCCCTGGGCTATGTCAGCTTGCAGCTTCGACCCCTGACCTACCACGTAGCGCTAAGCTATGAGCGGTGCGGTTTCGGTTATCTGGACGGCCATCGGCGAATGCTTCAGATCGACCGCGAGTTTGCGCGGGGCGGGGCACTGGCTCGCGCGCTCGATGGCTCGACGCCATTCCGGCGGCCGGAACAGGCGCACACGGCCCGAGGTCGAAGCTGGGCGATTCACGATGGCATTCTCGAAGCCCTGGATGGTAAGGACTGGCTTGAGCTTCAGATGTTCAAGGTCTTTGGCCGCGAAGAAGGCATCCGCACCGCGCCGGGCCTCATCGATGCGCGGCCGGCGCGAACCGAGTGATCGGCGCTGGATTGCCACGGAGGGTGCAAGAATCGGGGCAGGGTCGAGAAGCCTGGCCTGTCCGATCAATGGCAACCCCAGGCCGGACCCGTGATCCCATCCGAGTTCGAATGGCTTCAAGCCCAACGGGCGATGGAACACTTAATGTTTAGCGGCTTGCCAGTGAATCTGCGTTTAAGGGCCGGATCACCGTTAGCCTTCTCGGAAGCAGTCGATCCATTCTTTGAGGCAAACTGTCGAGTACACGACACCGTTTCCGGCCCCTCAAGGCTGTTCCGCACCATCAGGCAACAAATCACGTGGCATCCAGATTATGGAATAGAGCTGCACGCTGGCGGCAAAGTCCCGATCAAGCTGTCGGCGCTGATCTCGGGGTAGAAGGCGGAACCATTCGAGATAGTGCTCTACGGCCGGCCCAAATTCCTCCTGATCTATCGCCAAGCGACGCAAGTCGATTGGAGCGCCGCCGGGCCGCTTGGCGCGCCGGAAGGGCGGCGGCGCACCGGCACGTTCGCACTCCTTCGCAGCTAGATAGAACCCGTTACGATCTTCACTGGTAAGCGCAGCAATTACATCATACTTCTCAGCCAGGTATTCAGCATCCGATCTGGGCTGCAAGGTGCAGCCCGGCATGGTCAAGTGGGTCAGCAGCAGGCACGCTGCGTAGAAGTAACGCGCTCCGCGGGCGCGACGACACGCGGCTTTGGGTTGTCCATACGTCGGGTAAGTTGTGGTGCATGCAACGCCGGAAGCGCGATGCGGCAGTTTCCGCCGCGAAAGGCTCTGGCCGGAAGATTTCCGCGCTGTCAGCAAATTCAAACCCCGTGAGCACAGGCCCGGTCAGGCGTGAAATCCCCAAGACACCGGCGGACCGCCATGTTCAAAGTATACCCGACGATCTCAGATGGACCAACCCCGGGACGAAGAATGATAAAGACTCCATTTGGCTCCGTTTTCGCGTGTTTCGTCGTTGGATCTCTTTCGGCGCGGCACATCCTCGCCCATGGCTTGGTCGCACGTGAAGTCGTGCCGGGTTCGCTCCAGCCTTTGGCGATCGTTATCTTCGGAGTCAAGGCGGTTTGTGAACGACGAAACATGCGAAATACTTGAAAGGGGAATTGGAAGGTCGCGAGTGGGGAGTCGAGAGGTGAGCGATCGGTTGTTCTACTTTCCCTTCCCTGCCGCCAACGGAGGCAACCTTCGTGTTTTTCGTGGTCTTCGTGCTGGCTTTGGCCGCGCATGGCCACGGGGCGTCTCTCCTTCGCTGAAGCTTCGGAGGGCGTTGGCTTCCCGGGTTGCTTCCGGGGCCTTCCGGGGCCTTCCGGGGTTGGTTCCGGGGGGGGGTGAATCGCGAATCGCGGGGCTTGGGGTGGGAGTGGTAACTCACCGTGAGAACTTTGGTGTTTTCTCATGGCCCAGGAAAAGCGCACATCCGAGTCGGTGATGCCTCGATTGCCCGAGCCGGGTGAGCGGGTGAATCAGTTTGAGATGAGGCTGCTCTGTCAGCAGTGGATCGCCCACGGGCTGGGTCTGGATGCCATTTTCCTCAAGGCTCGCGAGCATGACCCGGATATAACGCTCGAACGCCTCGAGGGAGTGCTCCGGGGCGTGCGGCTGAGCATCATTCGCGAGATGCAGTTCACGGAGGTCGAGCATCGGGCTGATGCGCTGATGTTCTATCGCCACATCCTCAGCGATCCATCAGCAACGGTCACGGAGAAACTTCGAGCGCGGCGGGATATGAATGCCCTGCTCAACATCAAGCCCATCCCGCCGAATGAGCCGAGGTTCCCTGATCCCCGCGATCCGCAGCGCCGGCGCACCGATGAAAAAGCCTGGTGGCGAACGCCGCGCCCACGGCCTTCCAATCCAGAACCCCGACCACCTTCCGGCCCGAACGGGCCGGCGGCCAACACCGATCCTCCGCGACCGGCCGCGCCGGAACACACACCTGAAACAAAATCATCGCCGCGGGCAATCCCGCGGCCGACGTCATGCACGAGTCCTCATACGGATTCCAACCCGGCCGGACACATCGATCTTGTGGATGGTCCGTCCGCCAATACTCCGGAGTTGGACCAAAGCCCGCTCGAGGGTTTGCCTCGCTACGGTAAGCCTGTCTTCCTGGGCGGCGGGCCGGGTCAACCGGTCATCCTCATCTATCCGCCGATAACCGAGAGCAAGACCGCTGAGACTGATGCGCCAGGCGGCCCACCAACACCCGCCAGTTCCAGCCAAGCGCGGCCGGCGACCAATCAAACCGATTCCGAGCCAGATTCCGACGTATCATCCGAGCCGGCCAATCCTCGGGCTCAAGATTCCCCGATCGAGCGGGAACAGCCATCACCCGCCCAAGCCAAACCTCAGTTCAGCGGGGCAGAGCCAGTCTCACAAGCCCAAAAGCCTCTGACCCAACCGGACACGCAGACTGTCCACGTATCGCACGACGTACCATCACCCGCTGGGCGTGATCCGTTGGACTCCGAAGCTGACCAGGTTCCCCGCACGCCGACGGCGTGCGTGATCCATGCCATTCATCAGGTTGAAGCACCGCCACATCAAGGACGATGCGCGGCAATCCCTGAAACCCATATCCGTCCCCTCACGACCCATCGAACCCCACAAAATCCCCGACAACGCGACCCGCCCGACCAACAAGCCGCCGCCGCCTGAACCCAACACAACCTCGGTTTCGCCCACTGCTGAGTTTCCAACGACGCATCGCGCCGCCGCGCCTGTCGTTCGGCCAGAGGTCCGCCTCAGCACAACGTTCGTCGAGGACTTGGGCCAACGGTTGATCTACTCGACCGTGACGCTCTTGGCCAGATTGCGCGGCTTATCGACATCATGGCCGCGCAGCAGGGCGGCATGGTAGGCCAGAATCTGCAGCGGAATCACCGAGAGGATCGGCTGAAGCGGTTCGGGTACCGATGGGATGTAGAAAACTTCATCGGCGTAGTTGCTGATGGCCTGATCGCCTTCGGTGGCGACAGCCAGAACTCGGCCGCCGCGTGCTCGAATCTCTTCGATGTTGATCATCACCTTGTCATACTGACTGCCCTGCGGGGCCACGAAGACCACGGGCATGCCCTTGTCGATCAGGGCGATCGGTCCGTGCTTCATCTCGGCGGCGGGCATCCCTTCGGCGTGGATGTAGGAGATTTCCTTGAGTTTGAGCGCGCCTTCCAGCGCGGTGGGGTAGTTGTAGCCGCGGCCGAGGAACAGCCAGTTGTCACGGTCCACACAGCGTTCGGTGGCTTTGCCGATCGAATCAAACTGTTCCAGCACCCGCTCGGCATAGTTCGGCAGTCGTTCCAGCTCCCGCAGATAAGTGCGAACGACCTCGTCGCTGAGGAACCTGCGCTTGCCGATGTAGAGCGTGATCAGCGTCAGGACGGTCACCTGTCCGAGGAAGGCCTTGGTCGATGCGACACCGATTTCCGGGCCGACATGCAGGTAGACCCCGGCGTCAGTTTCGCGGGCGATCGTCGAGCCGACGGCATTGACCGCGCCGATCGCCAAGGCGCCACGATCGCGCGCTTCGCGAAGCGCTGCCAGCGGGTCGGCGGTCTCGCCGCTCTGGCTGATGGCGATGGCCACGGTGTCCGGTTCGATGATCGGATTGCGGTAGCGGAATTCGCTGGCATATTCACAGCGGGCGGGAATTTTGGCCAGGTCTTCGAGCAGGTACTCGCCGATCAGGCCGGCATGGTAAGCCGTGCCCTGGGCGGTGAGGATGAACCGTTTGGCGCGGACCAGCTCGCGCGAATAGCGCGAGAGTCCTCCAAGCACGACGCGGCAATCTCGGTGGTCCAAGCGGCCCCGAAGACAGTTGCGCAGGGCATCGGGCTGTTCGAATATTTCCTTGTGCATGAAGTGCTTGAAGCCGCTCAATTCGATCTGTTCCAGTTCGAAGTCCAGCCTCGTCACTTCCTGGGTTACCGGAATGTTGTCGATGGTCGTGGTCTTGAACTGCACCGACCAGGGGCCGCCATCGCCCAGCCTGTCCTCGGGGCCGGCACAGAGCTTGGCCACCTGGTGGTCATCGAGAGAGATCACCTGCGAGGTATGACTGATGATGGCCGCCGCGTCCGAGGCCACGACATAGCTCTTGTCCGCCACCCCGATGATCAGCGGAGCCCCTTTGCGGGCGCAGACCAATGTGTGCGGTTCATTCTCGCAGATGGCCGCGATGCCGTAGGTGCCGTTGACCTCACGCAGCGCCGCCTGGACGGCTTTTTCCAGATCACCCTGATAGAGCTCACAGATCAGCTTGGCCAGGACTTCGGTATCGGTCTCACTGTCGAAGACCTGCCCTTTTTCGGTCAGGTATTTCTTGAGCGTGGCGTAGTTCTCGATCGTGCCATTGTGAACCACCGCGACGCGGTGACCGCTCCTGGTCATGCCGGTATGTGGGTGGGCGTTGTACTCGGTCGGGGCACCATGGGTGGCCCAGCGGGTATGGGCCAGACCCAGCGTGCCATCGGCGGCATCCATATTCTCGACCATCGTCTCCAGCACGCTGACCCGACCGACCGACCGGGCGATCTTCAGGCCATCGGGGGTCATCACCGCAAGGCCGGCTGAGTCGTAGCCACGGTATTCAAGACGTTTCAGTCCTTCGAGCAGGAGCGGCGTGGCCTGACGATTGCCTACATACGCGACGATTCCACACATACAAATTTCCCTTTCCGATTCTGGACTCGGACGATCGGGTTGGCGAGGGTACGGCCGTTTTTCTTATCGAACCACCTGCGAGGGCGCAATCAGTATAAGGTGCTTGCCTGGCATCCCGGCGAGAAACAAGACATGACGAGTCTGGTCGAAACTCTCCTTCACTGGAGTCACGGTGCTGGCGGGGTTCACTCCAGGACCGGGAAGGGAGCGTCTTGAGGGAAACCAGCTTCAAACTATCACTTACGACGGTCAGTTCATTCCGACGGTCAGTGGAACCGGCTGTGGCTGGGTCCGATAGCTGGGCTCGATGGCGATCTGAAGCGGAACCCGTCGCCCGCTGGGTGGAATGCCATCGTTGTCGACGATCCGCTGGATGGCCATGATGCCCTCGATCAGCATCTCCGGGCGGGGCGGGCATCCGGGCACGTACACATCGACCGGAATGAACTGATCGACTCCCTGCACAACCGCATAAGTGTCGAACACGCCGCCAGTTGAGGCACACGCTCCCATGCTGATCACCCATTTGGGCTCGGTCATCTGCTGATAGATACGCTGCAGCACGGGCAGCATTTTCACCGAGACGCGTCCGGCAACGATCATCAGATCACTCTGCCGGGGCGAAAAACGCATGACTTCGGCACCGAATCGGGCCAGGTCAAACCGGCTCGATGCCGTCGCCATCAGTTCGATGCCACAGCATGCGGTGGCAAAAGGCATGGGCCAGAGGGCGCTTCGCCTTGCCCAGTTGACCACACGCTGGAGTTGGGTGGTCAGAATGCCCTCGTTCTGAAGTACGGCTTCCAGGCCCATCAGTGTAAACTCCTCTAAGACAATCCTATCGGTTGATCGTCCAGAACGGGGAGTTTAAACTCCGGTTCACGCGATCGCCGATAAAGCTCGGTGGATTATTGACGCTCCGGCGCTTTTCGGCAAGCCGGAGAGACCAAGGGCGATCCGGGTTGGAGGCAGCCCCGATCAACGGAGGCCGGATTCATGAAATCAACCTCGGATTGGTGTCTCTGGGCGACAGCGATCTTCGCGATGATGATCCTGTTCGTTATGGCTGGTGCGCTCCAGGCCTGGGCCTAGCGGGCCGGATACGGTGCTTGGGCGATTTTTTGCCCATCGGTGCCTGAGCCTGACCTGGCCAGTCGCCATCACCTTGAATCAGATATCGAAGGCCGTCGTTTCCGGGTCAGAGCGAAAATGAATCGGCTGGAGGCCAGGCCGATGATCGCTGTCGGCTCAGGGCGGGGAACCCAGCCGCTGACCAGGGGCTGAACCGGGGCGACCTCGTCATTCAGTACACACTATGGATGGTCCTGAGCGTCAACCGATCGGCGATTCGAATTCGGCCGGGTCCGACCTGTCACGGGCGGTGGTACTTCACACCCGTGTGGTTACCGGAACTGGCGGCGGCCCGGACAAGACCATCCTTCTCTCGGCCCCGTTCCTGGCCCATACCCGATATTGTCTGACCGCCGCCTATCTGCATCCGCCGGGAGATACCGGATTCGAGTCGATTCGCGGCCGCGCCGAGGCGCTGGGCAGCCCGCTGGTGTCGATCCCTGATCGCGGCCCCCTGGATTTCAGGGTGCTCCGGCGGTTGATCCGGCTGTGTCGCGACTTGAAGGTCGATATCTGGCATGGTCACGATTACAAGACCAACTTCCTGGGCATCCTCGTGCGATGCTTCCATCGCATGAAGCTGGTCACCACGTTGCACGGATGGGTCAAGCACACCCGGAAAACCCCGCTCTACTACGCGATCGATCGGTTTTCCCTGCGGTTCTATGATCACGTGATCGCGGTATCCGAGGACCTTTACCATGAGGCATCGCGGCTTGGTGTGCCCGCGTCGCGATTGACGCTCGTACACAATGCCATTGATGAACGGACGTTCAACCGCCAAGGCCCACCGGCGGATGCTCCGCTGCGGCGGCAATCGGGCACTCCGGCCGGCAGGTTGGTGGTGGGCGCGATGGGACGCCTCAGCCCGGAGAAAGGGTTCGACACCCTGATCGAGGCGTTCGGTCAGGTCATTGCCGGCGGTGTTGATGCGGAGCTGTGGATCGGCGGCGAAGGCGATATGCTGGAATCGCTCAGGCGGCGGGTTTCCGAAGCCGGATTGGATGATCGCGTGAAGCTGCGTGGGTTTGTGTCGAATACGAAGGATTTCTACGAAGCGTTGGATTGCTTCGTGCTTTCGAGCCTTCGAGAGGGGCTGCCGAACGTGATACTTGAAGCGGCCGCGATGCGGGTTCCGATCGTCTCGACGCGCATCGCCGGCGTCGGTTGCATGCTCACCGACGGGCGGAACGCCCTGATGTGCGATCCCGGGGATACCCGTGCCCTGGCCCGAAGCATGTCACAGATGCTCGCGGATGCCGCGCTTCGCCGTCGCCTTGCGGAAAACGCCCGAGATTTGATCGAACGTCGTTATGGCTTCTCTCATCGAATGGCCCGGATACGCGCGATCTATGATCGGGTTCTGGGCTTGCCGATGGACGATCAGACCCCGATCGTCGCCGATCCAGTCATCGATCCGAGTGGAGGAACGCGATGAAGTCCGTCGCGAAGATCATCGGTGCGATACTTGGCGAATTACGCGCTCTGCCGGCCCTGATCCTGCATCCGTTGGGCGTGATGTTATATGGCCGGGATCGGGCGGTGGCGCTTGGGAGTGAACGGCTGGCGGGCATTCCCGGGAATCTGGGCATCTACGCGCGTCAGGCCTTTTACCGAAGAGTGCTGCGATCGGTGGGCCGGGATGTGCATTTCGGATTCATGAGCCTGTTCAGCAAGTCCGGAGCATCCCTGGGCGACCGGGTCTACATTGGGCGCTTTTGCACCCTCGGGTGGGCCGAGTTGGGCGATGATGTGCTGCTTGCCGATGCCGTGCAGATTCTAAGCGGCGGGCGTCAGCACGTCGGATCCGGAACGATGGAACCCTCGTCGGCGGTCGCGACGGATTCGGGAAGTTACCGACAGGTCAGAATCGGAGCGGGAGCCTGGATCGGAGCCGGCGCGATCGTTATGGCGGATGTGGGTGAAGGTGCGATCGTCGCGGCGGGGGCGGTGGTCGTGAAGCCTGTTGCCGCCGGAGCGCGGGTCGGGGGCGTGCCGGCGAAACCGATCGGTCAAGGTGAACGCTCGGATTCGGTTTCCGTATCCCCCTCGGCTATTGGGCAGGTGGTGGATCAGGTCGATACATGAGTCAGCGGCGTTGCTTTCCCGGGGGCACGCGGCTTCGAGTCGAGGGCAGATGCGGTTCGAAACGGTTAAATATCCCGATATCCGCTTATCTCACGCGGTTGAGCGATTGCTCGCCACGGCCGGGCCGGAACACGGCCTCTGTGGCGAGCATGATCCGCGTTGGCTGGAGGTCTTGAGCGAGGCCCTGCGGCATGAGCCCTGGTGTGTTTTGGCCTGGGATGAGTCGGCTGGGGGAGAGCCGTCGCTGGCCGGATACTTGCCGTTGATGTTGGTCAGGTCCGCGCTTTTCGGACGCTTTCTGGTCAGCCTGCCATACCTGAATCGCGGCTCGTCAATCGCGATGACCCAAGAGGCGGCCCAGGGGCTGATCAGCGAGGCGGCGGCCCTGGCTGGCCGACTCAAGGTCCGGTATCTGGAGCTTCGCCGTCATCAGGACCGCATCGAGCATCCGGCCCTCGGTGCCGCGCGTGATGATAAGCATTTGATGATACTTGACTTGCCAGATTCTGAGGAGGCGCTGTGGGAAGGCCTGTCGGCCAAGGTTCGAAACCAGATTCGGAAGGGTGAGCGCAGTGGATTGCAGGTCGACTGGGGGGCGGGACGAACCGGACTGAAGTTGCTGGAAGAGTTTTACCGAGTCTTCGCCATCAATATGCGCGATCTGGGCACGCCGGTTTACACCTCGCGTTTATTCGCCAGGATTCTGGAGAGGTTCGGCGATCAGGCCGAGTTGTGTGTGGTGCGGCTGGATGGGCGGGCTGTGGCCGGGGCGATGCTCATCCATGACCGTCTGGGCAATATGGTGCCCTCGACGCAGGTTCCTTCGGCTTCATCGCTGCGGGAATTCAACGCCAGCAACGCCAATATGTGGATGTACCATCGGCTATTGATTCGGGCCATCGAACGGGGCTCAAGACAATTTGATTTTGGCCGATCCAGCGAGGGGTCGGGCACGTATCGTTTCAAGAAGCAATGGGGTGCCCACCCACAACCGACGGTCTGGCAGTACCATATATTGAAGGGAGAAATCGGCTCGATGCGTCCGGATCATCCATCCAACCAGCGGCGAATCCGCATCTGGCGGAAGTTGCCGTTGTGGCTGACGTTGCTGGCGGGTCCACCGATAGTGCGGGGAATTCCATGAGCGATCAGAACCAGACAAACGACCCACTTCCCGAGCCGGATGATGGTCGGTCCAAGCTCCCTCGCAGCGAAGGTGTGGACAACACCTCGGTTGATGGCCGCGCCACGGCCGCGGGCGTCCGCCAGATCGCCGAGGCCGAGCGCCGCCTGTCCGAGCTTCAAGCCAAGCAACGTCACGCGGCCAGGCCGCTGTTGCGCGGCCGTGACTGGATGGGCTTTGTCGTTCTTGGTGGTTTGATGGCGTTCGGCTGGGCGTGGACATTTCAGGAAATGTGGGTTCGTTGGTTCGAACGGTGGCACCGCACCGAACTCACGCTGATGCAGCGGCTCACCGAGGGCAATTCCTATTACACCCACGCCCCGCTGGTGCCCCTGGCATGCCTGGTGATCGCGTTTTACATCTATCGGCGGGTTGGATTCCCGGCGGATGACCCGGATCGAAAGCCTTCGCCCGGCAAATCACTATGGGAGATGCGGCGTCTGGGCCGGACGCTAGGCTGGGTGGTACTGGGCGGCAGCCTGTTCATGCATCTGCTGGCCAGTGTGAGTGGCGTCATGTTCGTATCGGGCTTCAGCCTGATCGGGGTGATCGCCGGGCTTGTGCTGGTCTGGGGCGGTTGGCCCCTCTTCCGCGCGTATTGGGTTCCGGTTGTGCTGCTGGTGTTCATGGTCCCACTGCCCGAACTGGCCATTGCTCGTCTGAATTTCGAGCTTAAGGGCGTGGCCAGCGACGGAGCCATGTGGATCAGTACTCAGCTATTTCAGATCCCGGCGTTTCGCACGGGCAGTTTCGTTCACCTCCCGCCGGACGTTGCCGGAGACGAGCCCAAGATGCTGGTGGTTGAGAATGTCTGCAGCGGGCTGCGGAGCCTGATTTCGCTGACCTTCTTCGCCTCGATGTTCGCGCTGGTCTGCCGGGTCCGCGGCCTGTGGCGCGTTGTGCTTCTGCTGCTGGCGGTCCCCGTTGCGGTGGTGACCAACGTCATTCGAATCGCGGGCCTGATTGTCGTGGCTCACCACCACGGGGTCGAGCATACATCTGAAGGGGCCGCGTTCCATGATTATTCGGGCCTGCTGGTTTTCGTCCTGGCACTGGCCATCCTCTTCGCTCTGGAATACACGATCATCGGGCTGGGTAAGCTGACCGGCCGCAATTGGGTTGATGAACGGCTGATGGGCTTCATCGAGCGCATCCGGCCCGACCCAGGCGCCTCGGCACGCGTGCTTCGGCCTTCACTGGTGTGCGTTCTGGCGTTGGTCACCGCGCTGAGTTTTTATTACATCTATCAGCCCGGCCGCGCTCACTCGGGGGATGTCGCCGGGCGTGCGGTCGAACGTGAAGCGGTGTTCGCCGGCGTCCGATACCAGAGCTTCGATCTCCCGCTGTCCCAGCAAGCCCAGGACATTCTCCAGACCGACGATTATCTCTACCGCATCTTCGATGCCGGCGACAATCATCCGCGGATCGACTTGTTGATCGTCTTCAGTCCGAACAATCGGAAAGGCACGCATCCGCCGGAGGTCTGCCTGGAGGGTGAAGGGCACCAGATGCTGCGGCAAAGCAATTCGAGGATCGATGTTGAAGGTCTGGGCCCACTGGTCTTCCGTGAACTTGTCACTCAACGTGGCCGGCAGACGAATCTTTTCGTCTATATTTACCGCGCGGGATCGGGCTATACGCCCAGCTTCTTCCGACAGCAAGTGAGCATTTTCTCCCGTGCCATGCTCGGGGGCGATGCGGCGGGGGCATTGATCCGTCTCTCGACCCCAATCGTGAACGATGACTATCAAGCCGCGCGTCGTCTTCTTGACGATGCGGTGAGCACACTGATGCCGTCGATCGACAAGGGACTGAACACCGCCTCCGATCACCGGGAGGTCACGTCCACGACGATCGAAGCCGTCGGCCGCTGAACACGAATTTCGACAGGGGAAAGCACCGTGCCCATGGTCAAGCGAAGACAACATCGAAGACGCGGCCCTGACCCGAGAGTGGTCTGGGGCGCGATCGCGCTGGGGCTGGCACTGGTGTTGGGCCTGGTCGTGGCGATGAACTGGCCGTTGAGTGAAGCGCGAAAGGCCGAATTGCGGCTTGAGATGACCGATGCCAGCCCCACGGTGCGGCTCCGCGCCGCCGAAAGGCTGCTGGAAAATACGCCGTCGGATTCTGAAGCCCTGCGGATCGCCGTCGAAGCGCTCCTGGAAATGCGCCGACCACTGATGGCCCGGGAAATGCTGGGTCGATACGGCCAGGGCGATATCGCCTACCGATCGCTTCTGGCACGCGTGTATGTCCTGGAGGCCGAGGCCTATGTCGATTCGCTCTCGGTCAGCGCCATGACGATGACCGAGCCGGCCGCATATCTCGAACAGATGTTTGAGCAGGTCGAGCGGCTCAAGCTCGCACTCCTTGCCGAAGATCATCCAGTCGAAGTCGCGGCCTTGACGGTCAGCCAATACAGCATTCGCCTGAGTCTTGCCCGACAATTGCTGTCCCTCGCCGAAACCGAAAGATTCCGCGTTGAGTTGGTTTCAGACGATACCGAGGATCATTCGGAGGCCGGAGCGCGTGTCGGGCAGTTGCGGGTCGAGGTATCCGATCTTCAGCGGCGTCTTGAGGACGCCCTGGCCGAACTGGAAACGTTGGACCCGGAGCACTCGCTTCCAGCACTCGTTCGATTCTCGACGGCCATGGATCGGGGGGCGATGGGCGAAGCGATCGAGATCGTCCGCAAGGTGAGCGAACGTTCCCGGATCGACAGGGCGGTGGCCGGTGAAATGGCCATCAGTCTGCTCCGCTCAGAAGCGCGCTATGCCCAGCCGCGCACCCGAAGTCAGCTGGAATTGGCCCGTACCCTGATCGAGCATCCGGGCCTGGAAGGTCCGGACCGGGCCGGTCTCATCATCGCGGCATGGAAATTGGCCACGGAGGGCGGCGATTTTGAAGAGGCGCTGGCCCTGGCCCGTGACCTGGAAAAACTGCGTCACCCCGAGGCCATTCCCCTGGTCGCGCGCTCACTGGCGGCGAAGGGGGAAGCTGAACGGGCCATCCTGCTTTTGCAGGATGTGCTGACGCGTGCCAATGAAGAACTGGACCTGCGTTTTGCGCTGGCCGAAGCGTACGCTTCGCGAGGCGATGATGCCCAGGCGCTGATTCAGTACCGTCGTGTGCTGCAGGTTCGCGAGAACCACCTGCCAGCGCTGCTTCAGATCGCCAGGATCAATGATCGGGCCGGGACTCTGATCGGAGCCTCGGAAGCGATTGAGACGGCTTATGCCATCAGCCCCCGTCATCCCGAGGTGATCATGTTCTGGGCTCGTCTCCTGGTTGAGACCGATGCCCACGACCGGATCACGGGCCAGATATGGCGGTACTTCAAGGAACACGGCCAAATCAGGCCCGAGTCGCTGGACCTTCTGGCGGCCATCATCGATGATGACACGGAGAGGGCGAATCGAGAGATTGCCGCCGGACTCTCCGAGAATCCCAGGGATGTCTTCCTGCAGATCATCAAAGGATGGACGCTCACGGATCGGGATCGACGCGCCTATCTGACCACCCTCATCGCGCAAAGCGTGGTGGATGTGCTGGCGGCTGATCCTCTGGCACGTTGGAGTTCGCCCAGGTCTCCGGTGATCACCTGGACCCAACGCCTGACCCGACCGGTCACGGAACTGGACCTGCGCCCCAATCCGGCTTACCTCAGGTTCTCACGATTCGCCTATGGCCCGACTGAGTTCCTGGCCGATGCCCTGGAGCTGGCCTTGCAGCAGGGCACCGTGGATCGCCGTGTGGTGGAGCGTGCGATCGAGGCGGCGTTCGTGACCGAGCGGAACGAGCTTCTGGATATGGCGCTTGCGATGGCCGACGACGGCCATTCTCCACTGGGCCGGGTGATCGCCTGTATCCATCAGGAGCGATGGCACGAGGGGCGGATCGCTTTTGACGAGCTCGATGTCCCGTGGCGATCGCGACTGGCGGGGCGAGTGGCCGAGCTTCGTCTACTGCTTCACGAAGAGCGGATGGATGCCGCCGCCGCGCGTGTCCTGATCGATCTGGAGCAGGTCGCATGGCCATTTGAGACACTGGCCGAGATTATTGAGCACATGATCGCGCAGCGTCACCTTGATGAGTCGAGGCAACTGCTGCGTGAAGCCCGTCGGCATAACCCTCGATTGGTGACTTTGATCGAGTGCCGCGCGTTGCTGGCGCAGGGCAAGCCCCGAGAGGTGCTTGAACGCATTGAAGTGCCCGCCCGCGATGAGCGTGAGAATCTTCAGTTCAGACGATGGGCCAGTGACCTGGTGGCTTCGGCCCATCTTCAGGCTGGTGATGTCAACGCGGGGCTGATTCCGCTTGACCGCCTATGGAATCGCCGCGCGGAGCATGAACAGGCATCCCGGTTGGCGACGGTGGACGTGCATATCGAGGCCAATGCCCGGACGTCGGCCATCAACTCGATCGGTGCTATCGTCCATCACGGGCGCCAGCCTGCGCGATGGCTGGATGAGACCTTGATTCGCGCACGGCTGATGTTGCCCCCGGAACAGCTCTTGTCCATGCTCGATGATCTGATGATCAGCCGCGAGAACGACCGGGTGGTGTTGCGTTGGTGGCGAGCGGTGGTCCTGGGGGATATGGAGCGATGGGAAGAGGCGGCGAACGTGGTCGAGGATGTGCTTGAAAAACGGCCCGATTCGCCGCGGGCTCTGCGTCTGGCGGCGCAGATATATAGCGAATTGGAGCAACTGGACCGGGCGGAGGCCGCGATGAACAGAGCCCAGAGCATGGGCGGACTGATCGCGCTACTGGCCCGTGAGCAGAAGTCCCGATGGGCTGGCCGTCGGGATCAGGCTCCAACAGAGTCGCCCGATCCCCAGATCGGACTGGAACGGTAAGCAAAGGAGACACGGCATGCGTGCGTTGATGGTATCCCTGGTCATACTGATGTTGGCCCTTGGCGGTTGTGGAAGAAGCACGGAAGTCAAGATCGAAATGGGCAAGCTCGCGCTTCAGAACCGCAAGTTTGATGAAGCCCTCAAGTTGGCTGAAGAGGTTCTGGCCAAGCAGCCTCGACACCAGGAAGCCGCACGCCTGGCCGCGGAGGCGGAAACGAGGCTGGGACGGTTCGACGAGTCGAGGAAACGGATCGATGATCTGATCGCGCGGGAGGATTCGGGCATCGCTGACCATCGGCTCATGGCTGGTTGGTCGCTCAGCAAGGCGGCGATGCTGATTTCCCGCTCCGAGTTCGTCACCGATGAGGAAGCCTGGCGTCGATTGGAGCGAGTGCTGCTTGACGGACGAACGGCGGTCGACTGGGTCCTTGCCCATGGCGACGAGCCCGGACAGGCCCGCTTCAATCGGGCGCGGCTGTTCGAGGTGGAGTTGGCGGCGGTCGATTTGGACATCCGCAGGCTCGAGGAGTCGGTTGAGATGCGCGTGCAGCGACAGGCCACGGGCCATACACCGGCCCCCTTGGCCGCTAGATACCGCCAGCGCGACGAACTGATCGCCGAGGCCCTGCATGAGTTGGCCCGGGCGATCGAGAAGATGCCCGATGATGTTCGAGCCCATCGATCGTTGATCTCGCTGTCGGAACGGGATGGACGCTGGGAAGACATCTGGGAACTGAGCGCCAAAGTCGCGGAACGGTCGGAGCTGGACTCCCAACTTGCCGTTGCCTATTCCGGGTCGCTTCGTCGCTTCCCCGGCGGCATGAGATCGCCGGTGGAGCTACGTGATCGCGTGAAGCAGTTGCTGGTTCGCGTGCCGGAAGGTCGGCGGGACAATCGGGACTGGCAGGTGGCCATGGCTCGTGTCCGCGCGACCGAAGGGGATTTCGAGCGATCAAGACAACACGCCGACCGGGCGTTGAGCCGGGCCCCGGCCGATGTTGAGGCACTCTATCTTCTCGGATTGTGCCTGCTGGAGTTGGGCGAGTATGAGCAGGCCAGGCAGAAGCTTGAGGATATTCCCAGCCGGAATCGGAACAACACCCAGTATCATCTTGTCCATGGGCGGGTCATGCAGGCGCTCAATCAGGAAGATTTGGCCCGCCGGAGTTTCCGCGAAGCGGTCAATATCGATCCAACCAACGTTGAAGCCCGCCGGCTCTGGAACGCGGCCATGGTCGCCCTCGGACGCCGCGACACGGTTCGGTCCGATATCGAGAGTTTCTATTCCAGCAACCCCACCAACCCGGTCGCCATCAATGAATGGCTGACGTTCCTGCTCCGGGAGAATGAGACCGCACTGGCGGCCGAGTTGCTGCGTGTCACGAGCGGTATCGAGGACAAGACTTTCGCTCACCTGGAAATCCTCCATCGAGGTCATGCCGCCCTGAACGATATGGAGCGGAGTGAAGCCTACGCCCGGCAGGCCGTCGAGCGGTTCAATGACCGTCTTGAAAGCCATGTCATGCTTGCCGGAGCTCTGATCGGCAGGGGAGAGGAAGCTCAAGCGCGGGAAGTCCTCAGGGCCGCCCGGGAACGCTTCGACGATGCCCCGGCCATGGACATGGTGTTCGCGCAGCTCTCCGCGCAGCAGGGCCGGCTGGATAACTCGATCGATCTGCTTGCCGAGGTGATTCGCCGTGAGCCGGGAAACATCGCGGCGCGGGTGCTGCGGGCTCAGTCGCTGATGCGTCTGGCGTTGTTGGAGGAGGCGGAGATGGAGGCCAGGGAGGTGATCGCCCGGGAACCGAATCACCCCCAGGCCAATGCGATCCTTGCCCAGATTTTCCAGCAGACCAATCGGATGGATGAAGCATCCGAGCATCTGGCCAGGATCGATGAGACAGGTATCGATCCAAGACGACAGCCGCTGCTGGCGGCGACGCTGGCGTATCGCAGGGGGGAGGACGATCGCGCCTATCAGATCGCGGCCGAGGGTGTTTCCGACGGCGTGCAGGAGCCGTCCCTCCTGATCATGTTGGCCGAAATCGCCGCGCGAAAGGGAAGGTTTGATGAGGCCCAGCGGCACATGACCGAGGTGATCAGGCGGTTTCCGAACAGCCCGATGGCTTACCGGGCCTTTTTCCGCTATTTCAGCAACGTGCCGCAGTCCGGCGGACTCGCGCGCGCGGGCGAGATACTTAGAACACTCCGGCAGGAAACGGGAGGATCGGTCTGGGTGGCCTTCGCCGAGGCCCAGCTTCTCGCCGTGACCGGCCGTCCGGAGGCGGCGATCAACTCGGCGATGGAGGTCCTGGATCGAACCATCAACCAGAACCCTCGCTTCGCCTTCGAAGTGGCGACTTTCATTGCCCAGGTGCAGTTGGCGACGAATCGGCCAAGTGAAGCGATCGCCGTTTACGACCGGCTGCGTCGAGCCGAAGTCGAGCCTTCGCTCGCCCGCTTGCGACAGATCGAGATTCGGATGCGTCTGACCGAACCGCAGAACGTGATCCCCGAGCTGGTTGACTTTGCCCGCGATCTTGATGATGGGCAGGAGATCATCCGCAGGCAGGCGGTGATGCGGATGATTCAGCTTGGCGCGCATGACCAGGCCATCGAGCTTCTGAGCCGATGGATGGAAGAACGGCCCGACGATATGAACTGGCCCGCGATGGTCGCATCGGCGCATCTGGGCAGGGGCGAACATGACGATGCCATCAAGGTTCTCGAGCGGGCGATCGAAGCGGCTCCCGAGAATCTCCGGCTTCGGATGATGCTTGCCGCCATCCATGGACGCCGCCATCAGCATCCGCTCGTCGAGGCGGTATTCCGCGACATGGCCGGGATCGATCGCGGCGCCGCGATCACGGCACTGGGATCGTGGGGCCAGACGCTCATTCAACTGGGTCTGACCCGTGAGGCGTCCCGGGTGTTCACTGAGCTTGAAGAGAAGGGCCGGTCGCGCGATCCCCGCATCATTTACGCCATGGGTCAGGCCTATTTCCAGATTCAGCGTGATGACGAGGCATTCGATCGCCTCGGAAGCATCGCAAGCTATGCGCCGCAGTATCTCCCGGCACAGATTCTCATGGCGAGAATCGAACAACGAAAGGGCAAACTGGACCAGGCTCATCAACGTCTGGCCGCCTTGGCTGAGGATCGCCGGTTCGCCGCTCGAGCCGCCACTGAACTGCTTGCGCAACGATTCAATGATCCGGAGTCGTACGAAGTGCTGCTCGAGGGATTGGATCGCATCCTGGACCTTGAAGACCTGCCGGGCGAAGGACGTGCCCGTTGGGTGCTTTTCCGGATAACGCTGCTTGATCGCCAAGGCCGATGGGATCAGGCGATCCGGGAATTGGAAAGGCTTGGAGATATCGCCGATCGCAATGTCAACCTGGATGCGGCCAGGCTGCTGATGCTCCGTCAGCAGGGCCGGACACAGGCAAGCCGTCTGCTTTATGAAAGTGCTCCCCATCTACGCGCTTCGCCCCTGGCGGGCGTGCTGGCCGACATCATCGGCTTGCCGGCGACTGAGGCATCCTCTTCCCAGGACCAGGGGGCGACCGTGGCGATGCTTCGTGCCCTGGCCAGAGCGGATGTTGACAAGGCGCGGCAATTGCTGGAGGAGATGCCTCCTCATCGGTTCATCTTCCGTGATGATCTCCGCAAGTTATTCGAGGGAATGGCCGCCAGCCCGGACCGAGCCAGAGAGGCTGGTCAACTGGTTCTGGCGGCCCGCGTGGCCTTGGACCTGCAACTATCTGGACTGTCAAGGGAATTGGCAAGGCAGGCGGCCGAGCGGCAACCGGCCAACCCGCTGGCCTATGCGGTCTGGGGAAGTGCCCTGGCCCAGATGGAGCAGTCGCAGGCTGATCTGGTTCAGACGATCCGGACACGACTGCCCGATAGCGGACTGGGCCTGGTCATTCGCGCCGATGAGGCGCGGAGTCAGGAGCGCTATGGTGATGCGGCCGATCTGCTGGGGCAGGCTTTCGAGCGGGAACCCACTCAGGTTCAACTCCGATTCGAACAGTCACAGATGCTTCGACTGGCCGGTCGCGTCGATGAAGGGATCGCGATTCTTCGTACGCTGGCTGAGGGTGGGCCGATGCAGGCTGTCGCACGGAATGACCTGGCTTATCAGTTGGCCGAACACCACCCGGACCAGCTTTCAGAGGCTCGGGCGCTGGCCGAGGCCGGCTTGAGCGAGCTTCCCGATCATCCGGCTCTGGTGGATACCGTCGCTTGGATTCGCCATCTTCAGGGCGAACATCAGCAAGCCCTCGAAATGCTCCAGAGCGTTGCCGTGCCACTCGCTGATCAGCCTGAAGTTCACTATCACCTTGGAGCGGTCTACCACGCCTTGGGCAATGAACGTTGGGCCAGGATGTATCTGGATGAAGTCATGAACGGCAAGGACAGGAATCTTGCGGCACGTGCCGCCCGGCTTCTGGGGCAGGCCGAGTCCCGGACGAATCCGTGATCGTCCGCGTTCGTGCAATCCTTCGGTGAATCCGAACGTTTCACCTCGCCCGGAGCCCATGGTTCCGGGCGTTTTTCGCTTCGAGTGATCACCAAGGATGAATGAGGATTTCCGCGACTGGCGGACAGGCACGTAACCCGCTACAACGGTGGAAATTCGCTCCGACCATTCTCGAAGGAGACCGATCCGATGAAGGCCATCATGGTCATGTACGACTCGCTCAATCGCCACATGCTGCCCGCATATGGATGCTCCTGGACACATGCGCCCAATTTCGCGCGACTGGCCGAGCGTACCGCGACCTTTGACCGCTCCTATGTCTGCTCCATGCCATGTATGCCCGCACGCCGCGATTTTCACACCGGGCGGCCGAACTTTCTCCATCGTGCCTGGGGGCCGGTGGAGCCCTTCGATGTGTCGGTGCCCGAGATTCTCAAACGCAACGGCATCTACACCCATCTGGCCACGGACCACTATCACTATTTCGAGGAGGGTGGGGCCACTTATCACACCCGTTACCAGTCCTGGGAGTCGTTCCGCGGACAGGAGGGCGATCCGTGGTTCGGTCAGGTCAAGCCGGCGCCGCCTCCGGCCAACGCGCTGGGACGGAATGCGGCGACCGATCGATGGCACCTTCAGGATTGGGTCAATCGCCGGGCGATGCCCCATGAACACCAGATGCCGCAAGCCCGGACCTTCGCCGCCGGGCTGGATTTCATCCAGCGGAACGCCGAAAGTGACAACTGGTTTCTGCAGATCGAGACGTTTGATCCGCACGAGCCGTTTTTCAGCCACCGCAAGTACAAGGACCTGTTCGCCGGGCATTACGAGAAGTGGCGCAGCACGCTGAATCGCATATGGGATTGGCCGCCGTATGAGAAAGTCAGTCAGGAATCGGAACTGGTCGAGCATATGCGATATGAATACGCATCGCTCCTGGCGATGTGCGATGCCCAGCTTGGATGCATCCTGGACAGCATGGATCAGCACAATCTATGGGACGACACGATGCTGATCGTCTGGACGGACCATGGCTTCCTGCTGGGCGAGCATGATTGCTGGGCCAAGTGCTGGATGCCGTTTTACGAGGAAGTGGCCCACACACCGTTTTTTGTCTGGGATCCCCGAAGCCGGCAGGCCGGCGTCCGGCGATCGAGCCTTGTGCAGCCGTCGATCGACCTGGGGCCTACACTCCTGGATTTCTTCGGCCAGCCGCCGGCCGAGCACATGACCGGCCGCGCCCTGACGCGAACGATCGCGGAGGATGAGCCGGTTCGCGAATATGGCATCTTCGGGATGTTCGGTGCCCATGTGAATCTGACCGATGGCCGGTATGTATACATGCGTGGTGCAGGAAACGACGAGAATCAGCCGCTCTTTGAATATACGCTGATGCCGACGCGCATGCGTCGCACGATGGATGTCGAGGAGCTCCAGAAGGCCGAGCTTGCTTCCCCGTTCAGCTTCACAGCGGGCTGTCCGCTGCTGCGGATCCCTGTCGAGGGACGCTGGGGCGGGCACAAACCCGGGCTTGAAACTCTCCTGTTCGATCTTGAAACCGACCCCAAACAGGAAAAGCCGCTGGAAGATGCGAAGCTTGCCGACACGTTCGATCGGGAACTGGTTCGACTATTCAAGGAGGTGGACGCCCCGGCGTGTCAGTATGAGCGGCTGGGACTGCCGGTATGACCGGCGATCGTCCGACGAGGAGGCCTCGAGTGATTCCCTCGGTTAATCTCCATCGATTTGTACCCGTCCTGTTGCTGGTGCTGATCGGTCACTTGTCCGCCGCGTTCGCATTGGCGGCCGAGGGCGGCGCGGTTCCGGTCATCTGGCATCCGGGGCAGGCAACCGCATCAAGCACCTTCCAACCGCATGGGTGGTATGACTCGGTTCAACGCGGGGAACTGGTCGGAGGTGCTTGGGCATCGCACTTCAGCGATCAGGGGCCCGGGCAAGTGAGTTATCGACTGACCGTGCCGCGGGATGGCCGGTATCACTTCTGGCTTCGGGCCAACCCCGTGCGGTCAGCCTTGCGCTTTCGGTTGGGTGATGGACCGTGGCGCGACGTGGATTTCCAGCAGGCGATCGACCGTCGCAACATCGCGGCCGATGGAGCGCTCGATCTCCGCTTTGTCGCCTGGGTGCGCCTGGGGCGATTCGACCTGTCGCGGGGACCGCTGGAAGTCACATTCGAAGCCCGCGGTGATCATCACCATCACGGCGGGATCGATGCCCTGTTCGTGAGTACATCACCGATCCAGCCGATTGGCAACGAGCGGCCCGATCCAACGCAGATGGGCGAATCCATGCTGGATGAGGATCGGACCTGGCCCTTCATGCCCATGTCCAGCGATAAGGCGGAGCGAGGGCGACGGCTGCTTGATCTTCGCTCCCTGAACGAGTCCGAAGCCGGGCGTCACGGATTCATCCGTCGCTCGGAGGATGGTGAAGGATTCGTGCGAGGTGATGGGCGTCCGATCCGCTTCTGGGCCGTGGGCAGTGATCTCTACCGGGGTGAGCCCGAGGCCATGGAAGTTCATGTTCGCTTCCTTGCGCGGCTGGGGGTGAACATGGTCCGGCTGCATGCCAATATCGCCGACACCCGGCCGGGCGCGAAGCTCACTGATGTCAACCAGGCCCAGATCGATGGCATTCACCGCTTCGTCGCCGCCGCGCGGCGGGAGGGAATCTATGTGACCATCTCCCCGTTCTGGGCGCACATTCGCCGCGTTCCTGAAAGCTGGGAGATCGAGGGTTACCCGCCCGGATCACATCTCTGGGGCGTGATGTTCATCGATCAGCGGCTGGAAAACGCCTACCGGGGTTGGCTCCGCAAGCTGCTGGTCGAGCCCAACCCGCACACCGGAGTCGCGCTGAAAGATGATCCGGCCGTGGCCATCCTCCAGGTCAAGAACGAGGACAGCCTGCTGTTCTGGACGTTCCAGGGAATCGCCGAGGCACACCGGAAGCGATTCGAGTCGAGATTTACACAGTGGGCGGTGGCCAGATATGGGTCGTTGCCGGCCGCGCTGGCCGCATGGGATGGATATACCTTCAATCGGGATGATCAGGAAGCAGGACACCTGGGGCTGCACGACACCTGGCACCAAACCCAGCGATGGCGCGGGGGCAAGGCGAAGCGCCTGGCGGATGAACTGGAGTTCATCGCCGGCGCGCAGCGGGATTTCTATGCCCGAACCCACCGATTCCTGCGCGAGGAACTGGGCTGCAAGCAGTTGATCAACGCCATGAACTGGAAGAGCGCGGATCCGGTTCTGTTGGATGATGTGGAGCGTTGGACGTATCTCCCGGCCGAAGTCATCGCCGTCAATCGCTATACGGGCGTGGTCCACGTCGGTGAGAACCACGGCTATCGCATCGATCCGGGGCATCACTTCCAGAGCCGGTCCGTGCTTCGCGACCCGGCATCACTTCCGATGGCCCTCAAACGTCCGGCCGGACGGCCCATGCTGATCACCGAAAGCACATGGGTCCACCCGACGCAGTGGCAGAGCGAGGGGCCGTTCCTCACCGCGGCCTATCTTTCGCTGACCGGTGTCAATGCGCTCTACTGGTTCAGCGCCACCGAGCCGGAATGGCTGACCGATCCCAGGCGGCTATGGTGGCAGGTCGGTGACAGCCACGCCTTGCACAAGTGGTCATGTTCCGTGCCGATGCTGATGGGTCAGTTTCCCGCCCACGCGCTTGCGTTCCGGCGAGGCGATCTTGAACAGGGCCGGCCGGTGGTGGAAGAGCATCGTTCACGGGAGGATCTCTGGAACCGAAGAATTCCGATCATCAGTGAATCGGGAAGCTACGATCCCAATCGTGATGCCGACCATTTCCCCGCCGAATCGCCGGTGGATCAGCCCGTGGATCGGCGCGCTTTTCTGGTGGGTCCGGTTCGTGTTCATTTCGACAGCGATGCATCAGAATCCCAGGTGGCCGATCTTTCGCCTTACATTCTTGACAATGGGCGCCAGGTGCGCTCGAACACCGGTCAGATCGGTTTGGATTCGGCAAGGGGGGTGCTGGTGGTCGATAGCCCCCGTTACAAGGGTGTCAGTGGCTTCCTGGCTGAAGCCGGGGGAAGGTTTGAATTGACCGATTTGGTGATCGAATCTGGGAACCGGTACGCATCGATCGCGTTGGTCGCACTCGATGAGCTTCCCCTGACCGAATCCCGGCGCATTCTCGTGCAGGTGGGAACCGAGGCGCGGCTGACTGGCTGGCAGACCCGCAAATCGCATTTTGAGGTGCGCAATCGCCAGATTTCCGGCGAGAGGATCATCAACACCGGCCGACCACCTTGGCGGATCGCCAATACTGAAGCCGAACTGGTCCTGCGGAATCCGCATCTTCGCCGCGCCACGGCATTGGATGTCGATGGTTTTGCCGCCGATCGTCCCATCCGTGCCCGCGGGGGATCGGACGGATTCGAAGTGGAGTTGCCCCCCGATGCCATGTATGTGCTGCTAACGGCCGAGGAATGAGTGTTTTGAGCACCTCCGCTCGACTCTGATCGCCAGGCTTCAGCGCGTTTGATGGATGTTCGGGAACGTCGAGTCGCCCCAGGCAATCCGGCTGGTATAGTTGGTGGCTTGTTTTCGCGTCTGATCGAGGACTGATCTTTGCTGAATCGAATGACTTTCCGCCTCGTGATATTGCTGGCCGGGATCATCGCCACGGGATGCACTTCCACGGTGAGGACCACCGATCCCGCCGCAACGGCGACCGAACGTTTTCTGACCTCGCAGGCGGTGGCCGAGGCGGTGGCGATGATCAACGTCGATCCTCTTCGTGACCGGCTGGTGTTTGTTGAAAGCAGCTTCCTGGCGCCAGCCGACCAGTTCTATCTCCTTGGTGAGCTTCGGGCACACCTGCTTAACGAAGGCGTGCGAATCGTCCGCAACCGTGAGGATGCGGCGGTGGTTCTGGAGGTCCGTACGCCGGGCATCGGCATCGATCGTTCGGGCCTCCTGGTCGGGTTCCCGCAGTTCATCCTGCCGGCATCTCCGGATTCCGATCTTTCGGTGGTCACCACGCAGTTCGCCACGCCCGAGCTATCCCTGTTCAAGAATATTAGGCAGGAGGGCTTTGCCAGTATCGCCATGGTGGCCTATTGGGCCGACACGGGTGAGGTTCTGGCCAGTTCCGGACCGTTTGTCGGACGCACCTTCCGAACCGATTGGTGGATATTCGGCCTGGGCCACAACATCCGGGGCGACATCGCGACCACGGAGGATTAGGAGAGCGTTTTTCCCCTCTCCGCTTGTCTGCCCTTTGGATGGCGGATATTGATCTTCGGGGGTATCCCTTGCGGCCATGCTTGTACGTTGCCGCGGTTCGGACCAGGATGGGCTCATGAAGAGGCGACTGTGGCAACTACTGTATGTCTCGTGTGCGCTGCTGATCCTGCTGGTGCTGGCTGTGGTTGCCATCCACCTGACGCTCCGCTCCGACCTGCCGCGAAGAATCGTTGTGGATGCCTTGCGGAGCCAGACGGGCCTTGAGGTGGAGATTCAGTCCCTGTCGGTCAGTTGGTGGGGCCGAACCCGGGCCGAAGGCATCGCCATATCCCTTCCGCTGAGTAATGTGCCGCTG
>JAFIFY010000025.1 GCA_020831765.1 Phycisphaeraceae bacterium
CCTCGATGCCGTGCCGCACCTGCTGGATGATGTGCAGGAGATCGACAGGCAGATCGGCCGCGAGCCGCTGGACGACTGGAACGATGTGGCCGCGCGGATCGCCGCCATTCACAAGAAGCGCAAGACCCGCTGGAAGGCCCCGGAACACAAGCTCTTTCGCAGCGTCTTCACCGTCACCGAGCCGACCGCACAACCCGTCCTGGCCGACAAGCCGACGAAGTATTCGCGGTTCGAGCCCGACCCCGCCCGCCGCGACTTCGAGAACGTGCCTCTCACCGATGACATCGACGCCTACTTCGAGCGCGAGGTCCGCCCGCACGTGCCCGATGCCTGGATGGACCGGGACAAGGACAAGGTCGGCTACGAGATCAACTTCAACCGCCACTTCTACACCTACACCCCACCGCGACCGCTGGAGGAGATCGACGCCGACCTCAAGAAGGCCGAAGCCGAGATTCTGCGCCTGCTCAAGGAGGTGACGGAATGAGCTTCGCAGTCAGCCAAACACGAAAGATCAAGTACATCGCTACCGTAAATGATGAGGCCCTGCCCGAATCCATCGACCCGGATTGGGAGTTGGAGTACATTGACATCGGCAATGTCGAAGCTGGCGCGGGCATCACCGGCACGGCCACTTACCGCTTTGAGAATGCTCCCTCCCGAGCTCGACGGCGTGTTCGCCATGGCGACGTCATCATCTCAACGGTCCGCACATACCTACAAGCGATTGCCGCGATCATTGAGCCGCCATCGAACCTCATCGTCTCGACCGGTTTCGCTGTGATCCGCCCGATGCTGGACAAACTCGATCCCGGCTTCTGCCGCTATGTTCTCCGCGATCCGAGCTTCCTCGCTGAGGTTGAGCGGCGTTCGGTCGGGGTAAGCTATCCGGCTATCAATGCGAGCGACCTGGCCGCGATCCCCGTCCCCTTCCCACCCCTCGACCTTCAGCGGGCGATTGCGGATTATCTGGACCGGGAGACGGCGAAGCTGGATGCGATGGTCGCGGCCAAGGAGCGGCTGCTGGACCTGCTGGCCGAAAAGCGCCGCGCCCTGATCACCCACGCCGTCACCCGCGGCCTCAACCCCACCGCCCCCATGAAAAACTCCGGCATCGAATGGCTGGGGGAGATTCCGAAACATTGGGAGACGGCTCCGCTCCGCTATCTCGTTGATGTCACAAGCGGATCAACGCCGGACAAGGGAAATGCCGAGTATTGGGGTGGTGACATCCCTTGGGTCTCACCAAAAGATATGAAGCGCGATCGGATCGACGATGCGGAGGACCATGTCACCGAACTCGCAATGCGAGAGACGACGCTTGCGCGGATTCCGGTGGGGAGTGTGCTCGTAGTTATCCGCGGCATGATTCTAGCCCACAGCTTTCCGACGGCCGTCACCACGGCCGAGGTGACGATCAACCAAGACATGAAAGCCCTCCGATGTCGCACGCGGATCGCGCCTGAGTTCCTTTGGGCCTTCTTCCGTGGCGTGGAAAAACACATCGTCTCGCTGACCGACCAATCATCGCACGGCACTAAGAAGATTGACACCGACATTCTGGGCGCGGTGTCGATTGTGCTGCCAACCCGAGATGAACAGCACCGCATCGTCAAGGCTGTTATCCATCAGACCGCACATATGGATGACTTGCTTGGTCAAATGCGACAGTCCATCGTTTTGCTCCGTGAGCGTCGCGCGGCCCTGATCGCCGCCGCCGTCACCGGGGCTATTGATGTGGAGGCCGCCGCATGAGAGTCACCAGCCTGAAACTCGCCAACCTGCGATCCATCGAAGCGGCGGAGTTCCGCTTCCAGCCGGGCTTCAACCTGATCGTCGGCATCAACGTCGTGGGCAAGACGACAGTGCTGGATGCGCTGCGTATTTCCCTTTCGGCCGTGGTCAAGCACATGAACCGGTTGAAGTACTCCGAGAGTTTTTCCCCCGATGATGTGCGCGTCGAGGGCGGGACGCTTTCGGTCCAATGCGGGATCGGCATCGGCAAGACCGAACACGAGTATCTGATCCACGTTCCGCGCGAGACCAGCGCGCCACGGAAGAAGAAAGCGGGCATGCCCCGCGAAGATGCGGTCGCCACACCCGCAAAGAGCGAGTTCCTCGGCGAGCCACCCGCCGTGGCCCGTGATGAGGCACCAGGTGGACGGCCCTTTGCGATTTTCTTCTCGACCAGTCGGGCCGTGCCGTCTGAGCGTGGCCCTTCCAGTCGGCGGGCCGGTGGGGATGTTTCCGCCGCGTTGTCCGGCGCTTTGGCGGATCGGCCGCTGCAACTGGGCGTGTTCGCATCGTGGATGCGCGTGCAGGCCGCCTTGCGGGACGAAAAGCCCGAGGTCGGGAAGGCATTGGAATCGTTTGAGAAGGTGGTTCAGCGGTTCCTGCCCGGTTTCTCGCATCTGAGAGTGGATGCGGAGAAGGGCCTGATGATCGACCGCGTCAAGACGCCGCTGAAAGCCTCCTGGCTATCCGACGGCGAGCGTGGCGTACTGGCGCTAGTTTTGGACCTGACGCGCCGACTGGCCCAGGCCAACCCCGGCATGAAGGACCCGGCCGCCAATGCCGAGGCCGTGGTGTTGATTGATGAGCTTGACCTGCACCTGCACCCCAAGTGGCAACGGCAGATCGTGACGAACCTGGTCGAGGCCTTTCCGAAGTGCCAGTTCATCGCGACGACGCATTCACCGCAGGTGATTGCCGCCGTTGAGCCGGAACAGGTCGTATTGATGCGAGGTGATGAGGTCATCTGTGCTGACCGCACGCTTGGTATGGACAGCAATTGGATTCTCAAGCACGTCATGGAGGACGAGGTTCGCCCCGCCGAGCCCAATGCGGCCGTTGTGGAGGTTGAGGCATTGATTCGACGATCGGCATTCAAGAAGGCCCGTAAGCAAATCGAGGCATACCGGGAAAAAGGCTGGGAGTTGCCCGAATGGTCGGTGTTGGAAACGCGAATCGCACGATTGGAGGCATTGGCGAAATGATGTACGTGCGAAAGGCCCAACCTCCAAGACTGTACCGAGAATGGTGCGAGAGTGTCCGTGGGACTGCGCATGCCGACTACCGCCAACTGCCTGCGGACGAAAAGGCGGTCCTGCTGAGTGCGTTGATAGCCGAACAAAAGTTCCTGTGTGCCTACACGATGCGGCGTATCTCGGCTGATTGTGGCCACGTTGAACATATCAAACCTGAATCGCTTTGCCGCCATGACGACCCCGGCAGTGATCTGGACTACAGCAATCTTGTTGCCTGCTACCCGCGGGATGGCATGCGCCGCAGGTGCAGATATGGAGCACAGGCAAAGGACAGCTGGTGGCAGGATGGCGAGAGGGAGTTTGTGTCGCCTCTGGATAGTCGCTGCGAGAGTCGCTTTCGATATGGGATTGATGGAACTATCGCGCCGCAGGGCAATCATGTGGGCGCAGCCACAACCATCGAAGTGCTCAAACTGGATCACTCCACCCTTGCAGAAGACCGCAAGAGGGTGATCGAGGAGTTTATCTATGGCCCAGATAGAGCATCGCCGCTGAGCGCTCAGCAGACCCGACGGGCCATCATTTCAGTTTGCGCTCGCAATGGCAATGCCCCACTACAGGAGTTCTGCGTTGCGATCCGCGACGCTCTGAAAGTCCACGAGAAGCAGCTCACAAAGCAGCACCAGCAACGTAACCGAATCCAAAGGAGTCGCCGTGGCAGGTAGCACCAGACTACAGGAACTCGCCTTCGAGTCCATCATCGAACAGCATCTGCTGACCCAAGGGTATGTGTCGGTGAGCGGTGAGGGCTTTGACCGTGAGCGTGCGGTATTTGCCGATGAAGTGCTCTCGTTCATACGTGACACGCAGCCGACTGAGTGGGCGAAACTCGAAGCGTTGCACGGCGAGCGGACGGGGGACCAGATCATCACCGACCTGTGCAAGTGGATGGACTCGCATGGCAGTCTGGCGACGCTCCGGCACGGGTTCAAGTGTTATGGCCGGACGCTGCGCGTG
>JAFIFY010000026.1 GCA_020831765.1 Phycisphaeraceae bacterium
CCCATCAGCCAGCTCAAGAGCCGGATGCGACAGGCAATGTGGCGAGAAGCGATCGAGGATGTGGTGAAAGTCAGTCACGAACGGCCCGTCATACGACGTCTGGAAAAACTCATGGCGGCGTGAAATCGGTCAGTTTGAGAAAGTAAGGTGTTCGATGAGGCATCTGGAGGCTCCTGGTTGGGAAGGGGAAGAGGAACATTCACAGGACAATCGGATCTTGTGAGCAAAGCGGAAAGTCGGATCGGATTCCGCCAGATGCCGGTTCCCGCCTGCGCCAGTTCTTTCCGAGGCGTGGTCCTTTAAATATAACTGAAGTTTTGTCAAAATCCAGATGCCGAGTAAACATTGATATTTCATATATTGCGAATGGAAAAGCCGCTTGGCGGCATGGCCCGTGCCGGACGCACGAGCTTGTCCAGCGACGTTTCATCGCCGCCCCTTGGTCCCTGATTCCATCTTCGCCGGGTATCATTGATGTGCGCCGGTCCGAGCCGGGGGGAACCTTGGTTGCTGGAGCCTTCCCATGTCCGCCCGAGCCTTCGTTGTAATCGTCTGTATGCTCTTTGTGGCATTACTGTTGCCGACCATCGGGCCCGGTGGTCGGGCTCTCGTCGGTCATGAGGCCGGGCAGGATGAGGCTGATTCGTTTTCGCCGAGCTATCCCGCGCAGCCGGAACCGGGGCGTCTGTACTGGGGCGCGGCGGTGGCGGGCAATGGCGATCCGGCCGAACGGCACGAAAAGCCCGCTGGAACGACGATGAGCATCCGGCGGACTTTTTTCCTGTGGCGTCACATCGAAAGCGGCTGGCTGGAACGTGTCGTCGGCGAGGATCACGCCAAGGGCCGCCTGCCGTGGATTTCGGTTAAGACCCCGCCCTGGGCCGAGGTGGCCGAGGGGCGCCACGATGCCATGATCGACCGTCTGCTCCGCCTGCTGCACGAAACCGGCAAGCCGGTGTGGCTGACTGTGTGGCATGAGCCTGAGAACGACAGCGGGCCCGGGGCCCGTGGCGGAAACATGGGCACGCCCGCCGACCATCTGGCGATGAACCGACGATTCCGTCAGCGGATGGCAGCCCTGGAAGTCGATAGCGTGGCATTGGGGCCGATTCTCATGGCTTGGACATGGAACCCGCGAACCGGCCGAGACCCGGCCCAATGGTGGGACGGCGAGGTCTACGATTTTCTGGGCATCGATATCTACCGGGACCGGGAAGACACGGTCATGACCGATCGATGGTTCGCCATCCGTCGCTGGGCGGCGGAGCGGGAGGTGGATATCGCTGTGGGCGAGTGGGGGATGCGTGGACGTGATCGTGCCGCGGGCGAGCGTGTCCGCAGGTGGTACGAAGCCGCCGTCGCATCCGATGCCGACGGCCGCGGCGCGCGTGTCGTGGCTCTCTGCGCCTTTGACAGCCACCTCAACAGTCCGACCGGTTCGTGGGAATTGCGGGGAGCGCAACTGACGGTATTTCACGAGTTGATGGCTGATCAGCGAACGGCAAGGATCGCCACGCCTGACGAGGAGTGAAATCGCATTGGCTCGAACCGATGGACGCTCGTAGCCGGTGTGACGACGCACAAAGTCGCAAGCCTCCCCAAGGCCGGGCCAATGCGGCGGTCATGACCGCTTGCCGCGCTCGATTCTCTGTCGATCACGGGCCTATCAAGGAAAACCAACATGGATCCGGCCGGTTCGGCTATGCTGTTCGTTCGATTCGAACCAGGGAGCATCGGTGCGACAATTCAGACCCATCCTGGTCCTTGGCCTGGCGCTGGTTTTCTGCTGCGCCTGTCAGCCGAACCGGCCCTACGCCGCTGACCCGCCGCGCGATGATCAAGGTCAGCAACGTAATCATGGCTATGCGCTCCTGTACTCGACGGTGAATTCACTGGCCGGTGTGGATCGGGTGCTTTTCATCAAGCGGCCGCGCGAGGAAGTGCGGGAGTTTCTGCGTGCCGTGGCGGGCTTTGCGACCGATGCGCGCAACCATCTCCAGGAACTGGGCGATACGGATGCCACGCTTGGCATGGATGACCATGGACTTCCTCACGCCGAAGCCCGTGCCCGTGACATGATCGCATCGGCCACCGGGCGAACCATCATGGCCGCCGGCGGCGAATCGTTCGAGCTTCAAATACTGCTGACACAGTATGAGTCGCTCAAGTACATCAGGCACCTTGCCCGGGCCGTGGCGGAACTGGACGATGAAGAGTCCAGGAAGCAATGGCTCGGTGAACTTGCCGATCGCGCTTCAGAGCTTTACGACGAGGTGATCGACCTTCTTGGTGATTCGGACAACTGAGCCGAACCCGGACCGCGCTGGACCGGTAGCCCGATAACCGGCGTAGTCCCCGTCGCCTATGTTGCGGAATCTGGTAGTGCGGCAAGCTTCCTGGCCAGTGACTGCGCGGCGATGGCGGCGGTCGCCCAGGCCCATTGGAAATTGAAGCCGCCGATCCGGCCATCACAATCCAGAATCTCACCGGCCAGGTATAGATTCGGGCAACATCGCGATGCCATGGTGCCGATGTCCACCTCTTCAAGCGGTACGCCGCCGGCGGTGACTTCGGCGTAGTTCCAGCCGCGAGGACCACGTACAGGCAATGTCAACGATGTCAACGCTTCGGCAAGCCGTTGTCGCGTTGCGCGATCGAGTTCGCTTAATCGGGTTCCGCCGTTGATCGAGAGAAAAGTGAGCAGTTCGACAACCAAGCGGCGGGGAAGTCGCGATTCGAGAAGCTGCGGGATCTTGGCTGCCCCGGATACGCCCGGATGATCGCGAAGCCATTGACTTGTGCCGGCTTCATCCATTTCAGGCAGCAGGGCGAGCGTGATGCGCGGCGGATGGCCGGCCTCTTGCCTCAGGGTCCATATGCGGCTGGCATCCATCGCAAGCGGGCCGCTGATGCCGAAATGGGTGAACAATAGACTGCCGTGACGGTCGAAAGTCGGCCGCCCGCCATCCGACGGCCGCACCCGAAGACGGGCCTGGATCGTGATGCCGCTCAGCCGTGCGTGGAAGAACTCCGGATCGAGCACCAGGGGCACCAGCCCGGGGGCCGTGGTTGTGATCGTATGTCCAAGGCTTCGGGCCAGTTGGTAACCGCCGCCATCGCTACCCGTGCGGGGCAGGGAGCGACCGCCGGTACATAGAGCGACAAAGCGTGCGGCGACAGGACCGCCGGGCAAGGATCGTTCGCGGCCGTTGTCCTCGGCATGGAGAAGTAACTTCGCATCGCCTTGGGTATGGGCGGATTGCCGGATCGAGACGATGCGCGTCCCCGTGCGGATTTCAATATGCAGTTTGCGGCATGAATCCAGGAGCGCATCGAGCACCGTCCGGGCCTTGTCGGTCCTGGGAAACAGCTTGCCGGTCGGCTCGACCTTCAGGGCCACGCCCATTCGCTCGAACCATTGCCGCGCGGCGAGATGATCGAACCGCGCCAGTACTCGACCGATAAGGCGAGGATTTCCGAAATAGTCCGCCGCCTCGATGTACTGATGGGTGACATTGCAGCGTCCGCCACCGGCGACCAGGATCTTGGCCCCCAGTTGCCTGGCGGTATCGAAGATGACGATCCGTGGAGGACGCGATCCGGCTGCCGCCGCCCGCATCCGCTGGGCGGTGAGGATCGCAAGCGCCAGGCCCGCGGCGCCGCCGCCGACGATCGCCAGGTCAACCTCATCTTCAGAAGGATTCAAGGACAATGTCGGGCCGGCATGGGATGGGTGCTTGGTTATGCTCCGACTGCATGGCGGCGGCGTCACGGAGCACTTTCAAATGCGGTGGGCGGTGAGGGGCGCTTTAATCGGTCGTTGGGTTTTCGAGTCCGGTGGGTGGACGGGGTTCTCGTGCCGGCCTGCCGCCGAAGGGCATCGCGCGCTGCCACCATTGCCTGGGCCGGTTGAATGGTTGCCACTGGAAATCCTGCCCGCCCTCGAACATCGCTTCGGGCGCAACTTCTCGCCGCCATGCGGCCCAGGTTCGCGGGTCGGTGCCGTGATCCTGGCCGGTCAGAATAATCAGTGACCGTTTCGCGGTCGCGACCACGCCGAAGTTCGCATCGTCCAGTGCATTGATCAGGGCATCGACGACCACGGGCCGGGGATACTGGCCAAGCGCTGTCGCCGCCGCCTGTCGAACATCGATCTGATCATCACGCAGGGCTTCGATCAGCGGAAACACGGCTTCTGGGTTGTGGATGCGCTGCAGCGCTTTGGCCGATTCCCATCGGACCATGGAGCTGTTGTGCTGCAAGTTGCCGATGATGATGGCGGCGTCGGCCGGCCGACCGTGGAAGCCCAGGGCCATGATCGCGGTGGCCCGGACGGTGGGGTCCAAGTCCGTGGCCGCCTCGCGATAGAGCCTGACATACGGCTCTTCCCCGCCAAAGGGCGCCGCGGCCAGAAAGCTCAGCCCCCGACGGCGGGTATCCGGGTCGTATCGATCCGTCGCCATCTGGACCGCCTCGGTCGGCGTCGGGTCGCGATCGATCACGCCTAGTTCACCGAGAGGGTCGAAACCGGTACACGCCGACAGGAAGAACACTGCCGTCAAGAGCGCGAAGACCGCCAACCGCCGAATCGGCGCGGCGGATTTGCGGTGGATCGAATGGAATGCGGACGTTTGGAGCATGTATCTGATAGTTTAGCAGCCCGTTGGGGGGAAAGTACACGCTCACCACGGGAGCCGTTCTGCGATGCCGGTCGACCGCTCATGGATTCAACAAGCGCTCGGGCTGCTTCGACTGGTGCGGACACCCCTGATGTTCGCCGGGGTCAGCAACGCCTGGCTGATGGTCTGGCTGACCCGTTCGGCCCTGGAACACCATCCTGATGCGGCACCCTCGATCGTGGCCATGCCCCTGGGGCAGGTGCTGTTGCTGACGACCATTGTGGCCGTGGGCTTGCAGACGTTCGCCTCGGCGCTCAACGATGCGCTGGATGCCCGGCACGACCGGCTCTTTCATCCCGGTCGGCCGTTGCCCCTGGGGCTGGTGGACCCGACGGCCACGGTGGTGCTTTCGCTGGTGGGCGTGTTGGTGGCCATCGCCGCGGCCGCAATGCTCGGCACCGGCCCGGCCCTGATCTGCATCGTCGTCAGCTTCGCCATCCTGACCTACAACACGCTTGGCAAGTTCGTCCCGGCCGTGGGCTTGGTTTTCCTCGGGCTGATCCGCGCCGGCTTCATGTTCGTGCCCAACCCCGAAGTCGTGTTCGCCTGGCCGATCTGGCTGGCCATGACCCACATGATCGCATGCGCCGCGATCGCTCATGTCCTGCAGGGCAAGCGGCCACCCCTGAACTCCAACCAGATATGGTTCCTCACCGCGGGCTGGTTCTTCTGGACCATGTTGCTGGTCGGGTGGATTCTGGCCCGCGACACCGGGCAGGCGGTGACCTTTCCCTGGATATGGCTGGGCCCGGCCGTGCCCGCGCTGGTGATGGCGATCTGGACCTACCGCCTGGTCTCCCGCCTCGAGAATGCCTCTCGCCGCGCACGACGCACGGGCGGCAACCATCTGGCCGAGTTCGCCATCATCTGGCTGATTCTCTACGACGCCGGCTGGCTGTTCGGCATGGGCCGCTGGGATCAGGGATGCGTTCATATCGTCCTGTTCGCCGGCGCCCTGGCTTGGGCCAGACTCCTGCGCAAGCGAAGCGGCCAGACTCCCGCCTACACCATGGGCGGAAGCACCGTCGAAGCGGTCAGCGCGCCGGATCGGGATTGATTAGGGGGGAAGCATCAGGCACACGGCCGATTCGTCAAGCCAATCCGCCTTGTGGCAATCGCTGATCCGGTCGTTTGGTCTTGCGGGCCGACAAGTCCGCATGGTGTACGCAATCCTTTTGTCAAACGGATGTTCGACCGCCCGGCCGACTGGTTAATGGCCGTTGCGGTTGGCGATTGACCTCAGCGCTTGCTAGGATTTGCCGTGAAACGACTGGATTCTCGGCTTGGCTGCCGCCCGGCCGGATTGAGTGTCGATTCGCCTCGGTCTAACCAAAAGCACGGAGAATCCTGATGCGGCATCCATCCCAATCAAGGCGGGGCTTCACCATCGTCGAACTGTTGGTGGTCATCGGGATCATTGCATTATTGATTGGCATTCTGATCCCGGCGCTGGGCCTTTTCCAGCGGACAGCGCGGCACATGGCTTGCCAGTCGAACCTGACCAACATCGTTCAGGCGGTTAACCTTTACCTTCGCGATCATGAAGATGTGTTTCCGGTGGTGCCCAATGGGCCGATGGCTCTGCTGGGTGATGGGCCGGGTCGGCCGCTCAATGACACGCGTTACCTGGCCGACTGGATCGAGATCGCGCGCAGTCCATCCGATCTCGGCGGCATGGGTGGCGCTTCGCCCGTGCATGAGCGGCTCGGAACCAGTTACTGGTATTCATCCCGCGAGCCGGGGCAGATCGGAAGTCCGGGGTTCTTTGAGCAGAACGGGGTCTGGCTGCTGGCCGGCCATCGCAAGACGCAGGTCAGCCATCCGGGCTCGAAGGTCGTGGTGGCCAGCCCCACGCTTCAGCGGGGTCTCTATGGGGATACCTCCAGTCGATCGACTCACTGGTACGGCTCATCCGGCTCGACGGTGACGGCTCAGGTCGGGTATGTGGATGGCTCGGTCGGCGCGGTGGAGCGCAAGAACGAGGGCCCGGACAGCTCCACTCCGATCAACCAGGACCGGGTCAACGCCCTATCGAGTACCCGCTATCACTGATCGGCTCTCGGACTCCCCCTGACCCAGGAAACGTAGAATCGAGAGCCCCGCTCGCGGTGTGGCAGGTGGACGCCCCGCGAAGGTGGGTATTGTCGCGTCGCAACCCTTTGCGATACGGCGGTGGAGTTTGTTCTGGATGAGTGATGACCTCAAGCGCATCGCGCAGCTCCGCGAGGAGTTGACCGAACACGATCGGCTTTACTACGTCGAGGCCAGGCCGAAAATCTCCGACCAGGAATATGACCGGCTGCTGCGCGAACTGGCCGAACTGGAAGCCGAACACCCCGAAAGCATCTCGCCCGATTCGCCCACTCAGCGGATCGGCGGGGAACCGATCGAAGGATTCATCACCCGCGCCCATGCCCAGCGCATGTACTCGATCGACAATACTTACAGTCGCGGTGAACTTCTGGCGTGGGTGGGAAGAGTCAACAAGGCCGCGGCGGCGGGCGGAACGGGTGCCGCCGCGGACCGGGATGGGTCTTCGAGTTCGCTTTTTGATGGGCAGGATGCTGATGCCCCCGATCCGGTCGCGTTTTTCATCGAGCCGAAGATCGATGGGGTGGCCGTGAGCCTGCGCTACGAAGCGGGCAGCCTGGTCATGGCGCTTTCACGCGGAGATGGCGAGAAAGGCGATGACATCACTGAAAACATCAGGACCATCCGAGCGATTCCATTGAAGTTGCGTCTGGAATCGCCGCCCGAGGTGTTCGAGGTGCGCGGCGAGATTTACATGACCTTCGCCGAGTTCGATCGGATCAACCGGGATCGAAGCGAGAAGGGTCTCGAACTTTTCGCCAACCCGCGTAACGCCACGGCCGGAACGCTCAAGCAGAAGAACCCCAGGATCGTGGCCCAGCGCCGGCTGCACTTCTGTATGCACGGCTTTGGCGAGGTTCACGGCCTTGACCTGACCGAGCATCACCAGGCCTACAAGCTGGCGCGCAGCGCGGGGCTGCCGACCAATCCTCATACCGCGCGGCTGGATGATTTTGAGGCGATCTGGGCATGGATCGAAGCGTTCCAGGATCAGCGTTCGGCCTTGCCCTATGCCATCGATGGCGTGGTGGTGAAGGTGGATTCGATCGCGTTGCGGAGGCAATTGGGATACACCAGCAAGTCGCCGCGCTGGTGCATCGCTTACAAGTACGCCGCCGAGCAGGCTGTCACGCTGCTGGTGGCTGTGGCCTGGCAGGTCGGCAAGGGCGGACAGGTGACCCCGGTGGGTGAGCTTGAGCCAGTCAGCCTGGCGGGGACGACGGTCAGGCGCGCGAGCCTGCACAACGCCGATGAGATCAAGCGGCTGGACCTTCGGCAGGGCGATCGCGTGGTGGTGGAAAAGGCGGGCGAGATCATTCCCAAGGTGATCCGGGCGGTCACGCCGCGCTCGAATCCCGATGCCGAACCGGTTCCGATCCCCGAGGCATGTCCCAGTTGTGCCCAGCCTCTGGTGCGCGAGGAGGACGAGGTGGCGCTGCGGTGCGACAACCCGCAATGCCCGGCCCAGATTCGTGAGCGGATGATCTGGTTTGCCGCGCGGGATCAGATGGACATCGACGGGCTTGGCGAGAAGCTGGTTCATCAACTTGCCGATGCCGGGTTGATCGAATCGTTCGCCGATATCTACCACCTGTCTGACAAGCGGGATCGTCTGCTGGAACTTGAGCGGATGGCGGCCAGGAAGGTGGACAACCTGCTGGCGGGGATCGAGGCGTCGAAGGATCGAGGCCTGACCCGGGTGCTGGCGGGGCTGGGCATCCGCCACGTCGGCGCAAGCGTTGCCCGCAAGCTCGCCGAGCACTTCGGGTCCATCGAGGCCATGATGGAAGCCCAGCCGCAAGCGATCAGCGCCATCGACACGATCGGACCGGAAATCGCCGCGTCCGTGCATGCTTTCTTTGAGAACCCGGTCAATCGGAAACTGATCGAGGAACTCGATGACGCCGGGGTCAGATTGACCGAAAGGATAGCCCCCGGACCGACGATGGACAGCCCGGTGGCGGGCAAGACCGTGGTGATCACCGGAACTTTCAACCGCGATCGCAAGGAATTGACGGCGATGCTCGAGCAATTGGGCGCTAAGGTGACCGGAAGCGTATCCAGCAAAACGGATATCGTCTTTGCCGGTGAAGAAGCGGGCAGTAAGCTGGAGAAGGCTCAGGAACTGGATATCCAAGTCCTCGGCCAAGCCGAGCTTGATCAGATTCTGGCCGATGCCGAGAAAAAGTGATCCTCCGACGCATCGAACTCCGTTCCTCAACCGGCCATGAACATTCGACACGCCGCCATCCCGGATATCCCGACGATCGCCCGGATCATCAATCACGCGGCCGATTACGGTCAGATGCTGCATCGATCACCGGCTTATCTCTACGAGCACATCCGCGATTACCAGGTTGCCGTGGAAGATGGGCCGGAGATGCGGACGATGGGGGTCTGTGGCTTGCAGATCATCTGGGGCAACCTCGCCGAGATATGCTCGCTGGCGGTGGACCCGGATTTCCGCCGGCGTGGTGTTGGCGCTGCGCTGGTGCGGGCGTGTCTGGATGAAGCGCATCGACTGGGCATCCGCAAGGTGATGAGCCTGACCTACGAGCAGCGGTTCTTCGAGAAGCTTGGTTTTCACGTTGTGGACCGGCACGAGCTGCCGCTGAAGGTCTGGAGCCAGTGCATCTATTGCGCCAAGAACCGCGCCTGCGATGAGATCGCGATGATCTTCGAACATGCCGATGTCCCGGACCTGACGCCGGCCAGCTCGGCCCCGGCCGATGAGCGGTATGTCATGCCGGTGACGTTGAAAGTGCGCGGCCAACGGACCCCCGGACGCATGAGCGACCCGCAGCCAGGCGGCAACCCGGCCGATGCGTGGGAGCACGATTAGCTTTTTGTGCTGAATATGGCCGGCCAGGCTCGTTGGAATCAGCCAAAGAGCCCGTCGCCGGGATTGGGCGCGGATTGATCGACGTGCTCGCCGGGCAACTTGACCGAAGGCAGACGCACAATCACGGTTTCTTCCAGCGATCGCGGCGCGAGCGGTTCATCGGCCAGCCCGGTCAACTCCAGTTCACCATCTTCAAGGGCGAACGTGATGCGATGGCGGAAGCGTTTTGAGTCATCGGCAGCGCGGCCGAGGCGGCGCTGCTCGATCGGCTCGCCGAGATCGCGGATTGCATCGGAAACCGAAACCGTCACCGGGGCTGAAGGCCAGCCAAGCTTGGCCAGGTATTGTCGGCTGTTCATGGATGAGTCCGTCCTTGGAGCGGGGGCGATGACCGGGGCCATGGAGGCAACGCTTCAAGGCTAGCGGACCGTGCGCTGGCCGCAACCGGGCGGGAAAATGGTGGAGAAAGCAGGTTCGGATGCGACGACTCGCCCGTTGCGGGATCGATCGGAGCGATGCAAACCGGGCTGGATAAGGCAGTCAGAACGAAGTTCACGAAAATAATAAGATCGATTTGACTTCAGACAAGATGGTAGTGTAATATTCCGGCAACGAGAGGAAGTGGCGGACGGCCACAATGCCTACGAACCACTTCCCTGGCGCAGTTCGCGCCGACCCCAAAACGCGTCGCTTTCGACCGTCCGGACTTCCCTCTCGATCACGCAACGGTGCCGTCCCCGACCCCAGACCGCACCCGATTTGATTCCTGACGAGATTGCCCTTCCCCGGCAATCTCGTCCTTTTTTGTGTCCGTCTCGATTATGCGATATAAGTTATTTATTTGTAGCTTTTTACGGCTTTCATCATTGGGGTTGGCGCAGGGCGAAGACTCGTTGGAGCAGTTCGCCGACCTGTCCCGCGGGCGGTTGCTGCGCCGCGGCGTGGCGAACCCAGCGCTCGGCATCGAGCCTTGACTCACCCAAGGCGACCAGCGCTTCCACCGCATCCCGAACCAATTCGCCTTCCGCCGCGCTGCTCGAACCCCCGGCAGGCTGAACGTGACCCGATGCGGTGGGACTGCCGTCACCCCCTGACCGGGGCCTGCCGGGTAGTGTGCCGATCAACTCACTGGCTTTTTCGCTGCCGGCTGCGATCACGTTTTCGGCCGACTTCTTGCCAAGCTCCGGCAGGCTGCTGAGCAGGCGGGTATCGCCCTGGGCGATGGCATCGGCGATCCGGTGCGGTTCCAGGGCCATCACCCGCAGGGCTTTGCGAAAGCCGATTCCCTTGACCGATGTCAGGATGGAAAAGACGCCCTGCTCCAGCTCGGAGGTGAAACCGGCCAGGCGGGGCAGAAACATCATGCCCTGATTGGGCGACTCCAGGTAGTGGGTTGTCGATAAGCGGATGGGCCGGCCGACTCGGCCGCGCAGTTGCTCAAGGGCGAAACCGGTGACCAGCACTTCATACTCCAGGCCTCCGACCGATGCCGTATCGCGTGGCTGGGCAGGATCGCCGATGTCGTCCATGAGGGGCGGCAGGCCGCCTTCGGACTGAAGCCGAAGGTAGACCGAGTGGGTTCCCACGCGTACAAGAATGCCTTCGATCGCACTGATCATGGAGGCAATGATACCTCCAGTGTCGAAGATGCCCACCGGATCGCGCGGCCGCACGGCCTGTTTTCAGTTCGATGTCACTGCCTGGCCGGCACCGGTGTAGAGGTCCAGTTCACCCTCCAGTTCGATCCGAACGATCGTGGCATGCAGGTCCAGCACATCTTCAGGGACATCGATCCAGAGCACGCCCGGCAGGTTGAGCCAGGCCGCGCCGCCGATCTTGCGGTGGGCAAGCTCCCGCGTGTGACCGAGTACGGAAACGTGGCGAACGGGGTTACGGATTCCCTTGACGGCGATGTTTTCCCAAGGGCGATCGTAGAGGTGGAGATAGAGCGTCCGGCGATCGCGGCTCAGCGTGGTTCCTCCGTTGAAGTGGCCGTGGGGAAGCCCTGCATCGCAACCGTGAATGGCCTCATCGTGCCGGCCGATCCAGTCACCCAGTGCCTTGAGGCGCTCGACCGCCGGCTCGGGAAACGTCCCGTCGGGGCGCGGGCCAAAGCCCAGCAGCAGCCGGCCACCCATGCTGACAACTTCGCTGAACATGCGGATCAGTTGACGAGCACTTTTGTGGTTTTCATCGTGCGGCTGGTAGCCCCATGAGTTGTTGATCGTTACGCAGAACTCCCAGAGCCCCGCCGGTCGCTGGATGGGGATGCCCTGTTCAGGAGTCAGATAGTCGCCATGACCGCCCATACGGCTGTTGAGCACGACGGTCGGACACCATTGATGGAGTGCATCGCGCAACTCGCCGAAGCGCCACTGCTCATCGGAACGCTCCCAGTCACCATCAAACCAAAGCAGGTCCGGCTCGTAGTTTCGGCACAACTCCTGGAGCTGCGCCCGGTGAAAGGCAAGGAATTGCTCCCATCGCTCCGGATCCTCGTGCCCGGGCCGGGGGTAGGAGTAGTCATAGCCCGGATCATCCTGCTGGCGATTAGCGCCGTTGGGCTTGACGATGGTGGGGTAGTCCGGGTGGGACCAGTCGAGGTGTGAAAAGTAGATGCCGATCCTCAGGCCAGCTCGGCGCATCGCTTGGGCGAAGGGTCCGATCAGATCCCGGCCCGCCGGATCGCGAGCCGGGATGCTCAGATCGCTCTGGGAGGTGTCCCAGAGGGCCACGCCGTCATGGTGTTTGGCGGTGAGGACGGC
>JAFIFY010000036.1 GCA_020831765.1 Phycisphaeraceae bacterium
GGGGGAAGCTCAGTGCCTGCCGAGCATGAATGGTGCGGCTCGGTGGGTTCAGTCGTCGAATGATCGGTCGCCACCTTCGGTTTGCCGCCATCGTGCCAGCATCGCCAGCCCGGCACGCCATTCCAGGTATTGGTAGTCCAACTGGAAGCGATCATGCAACCGTCGAATCCGCCCGAGCACTCGCTCGTGAAGGGCCTGTTGCCAGTCCTCGGTTCCCTGCTGACAGAAAAATGTGCGGCAGCCCAGCGGCCGCGCTTCATGAACCGAGCAGCAGCGTCCGCTGAGGAAAGGGCAGTCACCGGAGGGCGCTGCCCGCCCGGCCTGCGGCAGGGCCAGCGCCCCGCCCGATGGTTCGCTTGCCTTGGGCGATTGAAGCGACATCCGGCGCGCGAACCAGGCGATCTCCAGGCCGGTCAGGTAGAGGCGGTGTCCATAGTGGTCGAAATGGCAGCATCGGCCACTGATCCAGCAGGTCGGCCCTCGCCGCGCGACCGCATCGAGCAGGTCGCGTTCAATCGTCCGCAATTGGCGCTCGATCTCCGGCTGATCCAGGGCGGCGAACCAGGCGGGCCAGTCGAGTCGGCATGCATCGTGATCGGTTTGGGACATGGGGAACCGGCGGTGGTCAGGTGGCATCGCGCTGAATGCGAATCTGAACGAAATCGTAGTGCTTGCCCTCACCGGTCAGCCCTTTTCGAAGGCCCGGGCAGGTTTCGGCGGCGGATTCGAACGATTCTCGGCTTTCAAGCAATTCGGGCCAGAATGGCCAGGTGCGACATTGGCTGGGCCGATCTTCGTAGACTCCGCATCGGGCCAATCCATCTTCTCCCCGTTCCAGGAAGATGCAGTCCATGCCGTGCTTGGTCTTACGCTCCTTCAGCGACCAGTTGCCGTGAATGCGCCGGGCGTAGCCGCGGAGAAATTCAGCGGGCTCGATCCCGAAGCGCAAAGCCAGTTGGTTGATCTCCTCCTCGTTCATCCAGACGTAGCCGGGCGGCCCCGAGCAGCAATTGCCGCACATGGTGCAACTGAACCGAAGCCCGTCGATATACCAGGGCGTTGAATCTTGGGATGTCGGGGATTGGGACGAGCTCATGCGGCAAGTGTAGGCCCCGCCAAGGCGGGATCGGCGTCAGCGGTGGGCGATGCGTTTGGCCGATCGGCGCGGGTGCCGGCCGGCCGGTATCGGGGGACCGAGGTCTATTGTCGCTCAAACCGTACTCGCGCCGATCGACGCTCGGGGGTCAGGTCAACGCCGGCGGGCTTGAGTTCGCCTTCGGGCTTGATGTCGTAAGCTCCAAAAAAGCCACGAAAGCGGACCTGGCCCCGGTCCCCGACGGTGACCGTCTTCCGGGTTCGCCATTCTTCAAGCAGCATCTGTGTAATGCGTTCACCGGCGGCGGTCAGGTTGAAATCCCGATCCACCAGGCCCGCTTCCTGCCCCAGCCAATGGCGATTGCCCCAGAACCCCCAGAGCAGAATGGCTTCGACGCGCGGATGGGCGAACGACATTCGAAAAAGCGCTTCAAGGCCCTCGGCGCGAACCTCGGGGTCGGCGTGGCGGGCGCTGGTCTCGGTCAGATGAATGGGAAGGTCGAATTCGTTGGAAAGGACTTCAAGGCTCTCCCACAACTCCATCGGCGTCAAGCGGTGCATCCGCATTCGTTCTTCGCGCGTCTCCTCGGGGTCGGGATCGGTGACGATCCGCTCGCAGGCGTGCTCCTGAATGCCGATGCCATGGACCGGCGCTCCATTTTCCTTGAGCCAGTGGATCAGTTCGATGTATTCCCGGGTTTTGGCCGGGTTGCCGAGGATGCTGTACTCATTGACGAAGAGCGGAACATCGGGGTCCAGCTCATGGGCGCGCTTGTGCATCCAGATGCGGATTTCCTCGCCCAGTTTGTCCTTGAACCAGTGGCCGGTGAGCATCTCATTGTTCACATCCCAGGCGGTCACCTTGCCTTTGAAGTGGTTCATGGTGATTCGCAGGTGGTCCTCCATGGCCTGGCGCAGCTCTTCGCCCTCGAGTTCGAGCAGCCAGGGCTGGCGGGCGACGAACCGCTCCTTGGCCCAGAAGAGGGTGTGGCCGCGCAGGCCGAGGTTGTTTTCCTGTGCGAAGCGGACATAGCCATCGGCGCGCCGGAAGGTTCGCTGGCCGCGCTCGGGCTCGATCGAGTACCACTTCATGTGGTTTTCATCAACGATCGTGTTGAAGTGTTTGACGATGAAATCGCGATATCGACGCTCGGTCTCGTTGTCCACGTCAAAATCGCTGGCGATCGCGGTACCGAAGGGAAAATGGCTTCGAGTCTGATTCAGGGTGACCTCGGTTCCGCGTGGCAACGGCCGACCGTCGGCCCCTCGGAGCGTCAGCACAAAGTCGCCCTTGCGGTAATGCTCGATTCGTTCGTTGGCGAACGCCCGCCAGTCGGAATCGGCGGTCGTGGTGAAGTCCGGCTTGGGGCCGGAGACCTGCTGGCCATGTCGGCCGGGCGTCGAGCAGCCGGCGAGTTGAAAAAGCAGCAACGCGGCGACAACGGTCGGGATGGATAGAATGATGGATGGCATGGAGGCATTCTAACACTTTCGGCTCCGGAGCTTCAGGATGAAGGCTCGATTCGTACTGTTCACCACGGCTTGCTTTGTTGGGGGCGTGACCTGCCTGGCGCTGCTGACCATGCTGGTCCTGGGCCGATCGCAGGTCGAGTCGGAGATATATCGACAGCGTCTGGATGAACTGCATGGGCAGTATGTGCGTCTGGCCGATCGCTTTGAGACGGCCATCCGCAGAACGGCCGTGACGGAGCTTGAGGTTCGCGACGGTGTGCTCAGTGTGCTGGTGCGCACGCCCGAGGGCGTGATCGTCTGTATCCCCACGCCGTATGACCCGCTGGGCACGATCCACGTGGATTACATCGTTCGCGACGGCCGGCTATGGATTCGCCGGATTTACGATGACGACACCCGCCCGAAAGACGGTCTTGTCATCGATCCGAAGCTGGCCGACATCGATTGGCGCGATCCGCTGGTTCGGCACGGGCAGACGATCTATCGCGGAATGCTCGATGACGGCCGTTGGATCATCACGGTCACGGGCACCGGAGCGCTGGAACTGGCCCGCATCGGACCGACGGACGACTGGCAACTCATGAGCGCGCCGCGATTGCACACGCACGAAGACCTGCACGAGGAGATCGCGCAGGTCAAACGCGGGATTTCGACCGGCGACATCCTTCGCCGCGCGTTCTATGCCGACTGATGATTGCTCACCGGTCCGCGCCGTGTGCGGGGCTTAGCGATCCGCTTCCGGGGGTGGGGGCGGGGGCAGGAACATCATGGTGGATCGGGTGTCGCTGACCCGCACGGTGATGCGCAGCCCATCGGAGGCCAGATCGTGCCGCTCGATCGCCCGCGCCATTTCCTCGACGGAGTTGACCCGCGTTCGCATGATGTGGGTGATCAGGGCAGGCGGTGTCAGGCCCGCCGCCGCCGCCGAACTGCCCGGCGTCACACGTTCGACCAGCACGCCGCTTGCGGCCGGAAGCCCCAGCCGGCCGGCCGCTTCGGCGGTCACGGTCCGCACCGAGGCAAGGCCCAGGCGGCGCAATTGCTCGGTACCCGAAGGCCGATCATCGGGCCGGGCTGGAGCCGTGGCAACCTGATCCGGCTCGGGCAGCTTGCCGACAACGACCTTCAGGTCGCGGCTTGATTCATCGCGCAGAATCCGCAGCGTGATTTCCGATCCGGGCGCCTGCCGCGCGATGGTCCGGCGAAGTTGATCGGCACTTGTGACTCTTTCACCGTTGATGCCGGTGACCACATCGCCCTGGCTCAGGCCGGCTTCGGCCGCCGGGCTGTCGGGCATCACATCGTCGATATACACACCCTCTTCCGCGCCAAGGCTTCGCAGCATGGCCGGGTCATCGCCGATGAAGGCGCCAAGATAGCCGCGCTTGACGGTTCCTCGCTCAATCAATTGCGCGGCGATCTCCTCGATCATGTCGATGGGAATGGCCAGGCCGATCCCGGCGAAAGTGCCGGTCCGCGACGCGATGGCGGTGTTCATGCCCACCACTTCCCCCTTGAGATTGGTCAAGGGCCCGCCACTGTTGCCCGGATTGATCGCCGCATCGGTCTGGAGGAAATCCTCATATCCACCCGGACCGAGAATACCGGTCTGGCGACCCTTGCCGCTGATGATGCCCTGGCTCATGGAGAAGCGGAATCGGAAGGGCGAGCCGAAGGCGAAGACCATGTCGCCCTGCTCGACCACTTCATCAGCCCGTCGGGCGGGCACGAGGTCACGTTCGGGCCGATCGACCTTCAGGACGGCGATATCGGTTCGTGAATCGAAGCCGACGATCTTGGCCGGGGCCACGGTCCGATCGTGAAAAAGCACTTCGAGTTCTTGCGCTTGTCGCACGACGTGGTAATTCGTGATGATGTGCCCCTCGTCGTCCCAGACCCAGCCGCTTCCGGCTCCGATCTCCCGGGGTATGCCAAAGCGCTGTGCATCGTCCTGGCGATCTTCATCCGGCCGATCCGGACGGCGCTGCTCGGGCATACGCGGGTCCAACTCGGGCCGATCTTCAAAGAAGCGGCGAAGCATGTCCTCGAGCTGGTCACTGCCCGGGCCGATCGAGCGCCCGGCCAGACGTGACTTGGCCGTGATATGCACGACACTCGGCTCGACGACACGGGATACTTTGCGGAATGCATCGGAGAGGTCCGCGAGGCGGATACTGACGGCCTCAAGCTCCTGCCGATCGCGCTCAACGCGCTGGGCAACACCGTCTCGATCGGCCAACGCCATGCCGCCCAGCATGGAAGCGACCAGCAAACCCGCAATCAGTGAAGTTCGTAAAATCGCATTCTTGCTCATTTTATGGGTCTCCAGGCGATCTTGGGGGTTCTCGTTGGGTTCTTGAGAAAATGATACGAAGCGTCCGGCCGATGGTTCATGCCCACTGCATGTTCTGATCGCCGACGGTCGTCGCATCGCCGGGCATGTCCGGATCGTGGCGGCCCGATGCCGCGCAACTTGGAATGATCCGGGGGCAGGCGATCGCCCGAACCGGTTGCACGTGAAACAAGTCGTGGGGTTGGGGATCGTCTGGTTGGTCGCATCAGAGTTCGAAGAGCTTGCCTTGACCATCGGCCACGGGTCTGGATCGGGCTCGGCGCTTCGGCGCACGGTGTGAGTCGGCCGAATCCTCCGCCGCCGGGCGTTTGGCCGGCGATGGATCTGGCGTTTCAGCCTCGATGGGCATGATGTTTTGCGGCTGATCCCAGTCGGGTTTGTTGATGCGTGGATCGACTGGATGAATCAGCATGTCTGGAGCTGGTGTTCCGGCGATCAGTTCCAGCAGCGGCGTCGGGTGCTGAATCGACGCATCCAGCCAAGTCGGGTACTGCCCGGGCTGGAGTATGACCGGCATGCGGTGATGCAGGGCCGCGATCGGGCCGCGCGCTTCGGTGGTCAGGATCGAGCAGGTCTCCAGCGGACTCCCATCAGGCGATGTCCATTCATCCCAGAGCGCGGCCATGGCGAAGGGTTTGCCGCCGGTCGGGTGGATGTAATGTGGCCGGCGTTTTCCGCCCTCCTGAGTCCATTCAAAGAAACCCCGCGCTGGGACCAGGCACCGCCGATATTTGAACGGGCCGCGATAGGCCGGCTTCTCGTGTACGGATTCGGCCCGTGCGTTGATCATGCGGTTGCCGATCGCCGGATCCTTGGCCCAGTGGGGCACCAGGCCCCATTTGAACAGGCGCGTTTCCCGCGTGCCGTCGGGTGAAGGTTGAACAATGCCCAGAATCGCCGTGCCGGGAGCGATGTTGTATCGGGCCGGAACGCCCCTGAACCAGCGCGGGTCCAGCGAAAACGCGCCGGCCAGCATCTCTTCATCATCGTAGAGCACGAATCTTCCGCACATGCCGTGATTCTACGCCGATGACGCCGCGCGCTTTGCACTACAATTTCCGGCATGACGAGGGTGCTGTTCTGGCGAATGATGCAATTTCCGGCGATCCTGGCGGTGATTTTCGTGCTGACGATCTGGCTCTGCTGGATGATGCCCGGCAGTCCGGTCGCCAATCCGGATCGAATCACATCACCGGCCATCGAGGAGGCGATGCTTCGCCAGTATCGCATGGAGAGCCCGTGGACATTCGGCATCAGCTATCTCGAAGGCCTGGTGGCGGGTCGTGATGGCCATCGGGCGCCTTACTTCGGGCCAAGCCTTCAGAGCCAGGACTTTACCGTCAACGAACTGCTCGCCGATCGGCTGCCGGTCAGCATCGCGCTGGGTGCCGCGGCGCTGGGACTGGCGGTATTGATCGGGATGCTTGCCGGCATCGCCGGAGCGCTCAAGCCCGGCAGCCTGCTGGAGGGTGCCAGCGTGGGCATGGCGCTGCTGGGTGTCAGCCTGCCGGCATTCGTCACGGGTTCGCTGTTCCTTGCGCTCTCGGCGTGGCTTCTGGGCTGGGTTCCGCTCAGGGGGTGGGAATGGCCGGGTCTTGCGATCTGGACCTCCACATGGTGGGTGGATTTCCGGGAGATGGTCGCGGGGATGCTGCTGCCGGCGCTGACCCTGTCGCTGGCGCCGGCGGCTTATGTCGCCCGGCTGGTGCGCCTGGGTCTGGGCGAAATCCTCCGCAGCGATTTCGCCCGCACGGCCCGCGCCAAGGGCCTGAGCGAAGCGCGTGTTCTGTTCGATCACGCGCTCAAGCCCGCTTTCCTGCCCGTTCTCAGCTTCCTTGGCCCCGCCGCCGCGACTACCCTGACCGGATCATTCGTCATCGAGATGATTTTCGCCATCCCCGGCGTGGGACGGCTGTTCGTCGATTCGGTGCTGACCAAGGATCTGTTCGTGCTCATGGGCATCGTGCTGGTCTATTCGACGATGCTGGTGACTTTCAATCTGCTTGTGGACCTGGCTTACGGCCTGATCGACCCACGCATCGAAATGCGGTAGCGAGCATCGCGTCGCCGCCGGGTTCGCTTCGATTCCGTTCGGGCATGAGCCGGCTCGCTTCACGGCAGCCATTCGTGCCAATGAAAACGCCGCCCCCATCTCTGGGAGCGGCGTGCATCGTGTGTTGTTGGAATGGTGATGAGCCGTTGAATGGCAGTCCCGGTGTCAGCCGACGACCAGTGTGCTCCGAACGGGGACGGCGTGGGTCAGGTTGAAATAGTTGGGGCTGGTCATCTGGACCGTCCTGTGGAGCGATTCGAACTGCCCAGGTGTTCCATCGCCATCGATCATCACCCGCTGTTCGAGCGTCTGGTAGCCATTGGGCACCTGGGCATCGATGCCCAGAAAGCCTCGCAGATCGATGTCGCCGGTGGTTCGAACCTCGAGCTTCGTCAATCGAATGCCCATCAGGGCCGCGACCGCGGCATAGCCGACCATCATGCAGGCGTTGAGTGCCGCCAGGAGATACTCCTGCGGATTCGGGTGCTCGTTGGTCCCCGTCAGTTCGAACGGCTCATCAATCTGGATGAGGAATTTCCGATCGATCGGATTGCCGCCGATCTCCACGCCATCGACATGATGATCGCTACGCGTGCCGCCCATCCACTGGCTGTGAATGGTCCAGCGGCTCTGGCCTGCGCCGGGGTCGGCCTGAATCGCATCGATGCATGACTGCAAAGCGGTGACATCGATACCGTTGATGACCTGTGGCGTCTGGGTTGAGGTTGTCATGGTCAGGGGTCCTTTCCTTGGTTTACTTCCGGGTTGAGGGTTCGGCCGGATTGTTTCGACAACCGGCGAGTATGGCTGGCCAGCCACGGGAATTACACCCCGGTTTGGCCGCCGCGCCTAGAGCACTTGAAGTCAACCCAGGGTGGACTTCAAGTCAACCGAGGTCTGGAAGACTCGTTCCGGAGGGATGAAAAGACGCGGTGGTGTGGATGCCGTGGCCGGACGGCCCTTGCCCTGACGCCGCGATGGACCGATAATCAGGCGTGACCACATCCACCCGGTGCAAAACGGCCGCCGAGCTTTTTGGTGTCCAAGTGTCGCCGCGCAACGCGCGTGATCGATTGATCAACACCGCCATCGATCTGTGTTATCGCCATGGCTTCAACGCCGTGGGGCTGGATCAGATCATCGCTCAGACCGGCGTGACCAAGACGACGTTCTACAAGCATTTTGAAAGCAAGGATGCGCTTCTGGTTGAGGCCATTCGAACACGAGATGATTGGGAGAGCAGTGCCTGGAAACGGGCGGTCAAGCGAATGGCCGGTCATGACCCCCGTGATCAGCTTCTGGGCGCTTTCGATGTGCTTGATGCCTGGTTCAATGCTCCGGAGTTCGGTGGGTGTCTTTTCATCAACGCGGCCGCGGAATTCCCCAATCCGAATGACCCCATCCACCAGGCGGCGGCAGGCCACAAACGACGCACGCGCGACTGGTTCTGCTCGCTGGCCAGGAAGGCGGGACTTCGTGACCCGGAAGCATTCGCGGATTTGTACACGGCTACCGTGGAGGGTGTCCTGATCATGCGGCATGTGCATGGTCGTGATGATGCCGCCCGGATGGGCAAAGCGATGGTGGAGCGTCTGATTCGTGAGTTTGAGCCCGTTGAATCCCCGTCGCCCGATCCGAATCAGTCACGTTCCAGCCCGGACCGACGGCACACATCCGTTCCACGTTCCGGCGTCTCGAACGCCCCGCCCATTCCCGACGCACCGCCTCCGTCGTCCGCCCTCCCGCGTGCCCGCGCGAAGACTCGCCGTTAGAGAAGTTGCTGGCCGGCTGAATTGATCGCACAAGTTCAGAACGTTCTTCACATACAATTCTCTGTGTTCAGGGCTCCCATAACCGGTGGTGTTCGAGGCTTCTCGGTCATTGGAGGCCGCGGGCGGCGGTGATCCCTGGATGACTCATGTTCGGGTGGGTCTGTGCCGATAGTGAGGTTCGGGAAGAGAGAGGTGGTCGGTCGGGTGTGGGCCATGGGGTCTTCATCGATCCGTGGCCCGCGCCGGTCGCCTTTGCCCCACAGCCTGAAGGTATGTCCGGGCGATCCCGCGCGGCCGAACTCAACCACAACCATGTTGATCCACTCAAGGTCGGCTGGAAGACTGGACGGAGGAGACCAGTCTTCCAGTCACCTTGAGCGGATCGGACGGGGCACAATGCCATGAACGCATCCGACGAACCGACATTTGTTCAATCCGATTCGAATTTCGGGTCTGAGACCGAACCGGTATCGGCATGGCGGGAAGGCCCCATCCTGCCGTTGGGTGATGTGAGTCTGGTGCGGCGAGTTGAAGGCGCGTTGGTCATCCGCTCAAGCGTACCCGTCGTGCCCGGTGATCGTATTTCGATTCAACTCTCCCCCTTCACACCGACACTGGCCGCGGTGGTGATCGCGGCCTCGCGCTGTCACCAGGGTTTTGAAATTCGCTGCCGATGCATCGCCGGCGTGTTGGAACGGAACTCGCCCGTCAGTCCTTGACGAACGTCCCATAGATCGCCCGCACCGCCGCCTCGAAATCCTCGGCCGCCACGCCAACGATGATGTTCAATTCACTCGATCCCTGGTCGATCATTCGAACGTTGATTCCCCCATCGCCCAGCGCTCCGAACAGCCTTGCCGCGCATCCCGGTGTATGCGCCATGCCCCGGCCCACGGTCGCGATCAGCGCCATGCCGGGTTGAATCAGGACATCATCGGGGTTGCACGTGGCCCGGATTTCCTCGATGACTTTCTCCAGCTTGCCATCGAGTTGCTGGGCGTGGACCACCACACTCATGGTGTCGATTCCCGATGGTGTGTGCTCATAGCTGATGCCGTTGCTCTCCAGAACGCCCAGCAGGCGCCGACCGAAGCCGACCTCACTGTTCATCAGCGCCTTTTCGACCAGGATGACGGTGAAATCCTTCCGCCCGGCGATTCCCGTGATCTCGATCAAGCCGGTGACTTCCGGCAGGGCGCTTTGTGGCAGGATCAGCGTGCCCGGATGATCGGGATCGTTGGTGTTGCGAATGTTGACGGGTATGCCGGCCTCGCGGACGGGGAAGATGGCCTCATCGTGCAGCACCGTGGCACCCATGTAGGCGAGTTCCCGAAGCTCCCGATACGTCAGCTTATCGATGGTACGGGGGTTGGGCACGATGCGCGGGTCGGCCATGAGCAGGCCGCCGACATCGGTCCAGTTCTCATAGACATCGGCCCCGGCACCCGCGGCCACCACCGCGCCCGAGACGTCACTTCCGCCTCGGGAGAAGGTCTTGATCCGGCCCTCAACCGACAGTCCGTAGAAACCGGGAATGACACAGCCTCGCGGCCGGCGGGTCAGAGCCTTGATCGCGGCATAGCTCCGTGCGGTGTCGATCCGACCTTTGGCGTCAAAGAATATGACCTCAGACGCATCAACAAAATCAAAGCCCAGAATTGCCGCGACAATCCGTCCGTTGAGATACTCCCCGCGACTCGCCGCGTAATCCACGCTCTGACCGCCGGCGATCTCCTTCTGAACCTTGTCCAGATCGGCGGTCAGATCGATGTCCAGCCCAAGCTCGTCGGCAATCCGGCGGAATCGATCGCGGATAAGCTCGAATACCTCGTCAAACTCCAGTCCCTGCTGGGCATGGGCGTGACAGAGGTAAAGGAGATCCGTGATCTTCTGATCCTTGGCACTACGCTTGCCCGGCGCCGATGGCACGACCAAGCGCCGCTCAGGGTCGGTGTCGATGATCGCCTTGACTTTGCGGCACTGCCCCGCATCGGCGAGCGAGGTTCCGCCGAATTTGCACACCTTCAGTCCCAATGATTCTGGCTCCAAGGACAACTCGGCCCGTCCCCGCCGGTCGAGCAATGTATCGAGCCAAGCCGGCATCCGCCAATTCCGCCGCTGAAAACACATTACGGCTCAACGAGCGTGTTGACCGGACTGACGCCTCGGCCCAGGAGCGGGGCGGATTCGATCGCCCTCTGGATGAAATGCCGGGCGTTCGTGACGGCGGTGGGCAGGGGCTCTGCTCGTGCGAGTCGCGCACAGATCGCAGCGCTGTAGACGCATCCGCTGCCGTGTAATCGCCGGGTGTGTACCCTGGGATGAAGCATGCGCACAACCCCATCGGCCGACCACAAGACGTCCAGCACCTGGTCGCCGATATCAATCGCCTTGATCAGCACATGGGAGCAGCCAAGCCGCGCGATGGTCGCCGCCGCAATGATCGCCGATCGCTCATCCACCGGGTCGATCCCGGCAAGTGCCCTGGTCTCGTGACGATTGGGCGTCACCAGCGTGGCGCGGGGCAGCAGGTCCGTCCGGATCGCGGCGGCGGCGGTTGCATCGATCAGCGGATCACCGTGCTTGGAGATCATGACCGGATCAACCACGATCGGAATATCCTCGGACTCGATTCGGCCGGCGACCGTGCGGACCACATCGGCGTTTCCCAGTGCCCCGGTCTTGATGGCTTTGGGCTTGAAATCATCCAGCACGGCCTGCAACTGCTCACGGACAAGCTGTGAATCAAGTATCTCAACGCGGCTGACGCCCTGGGTGTTCTGTACGGTCAGAAGCGTAAGGACAGAAGCGCCGTAAATCCCCTGCTGCTGAAAGGTTTTCAGATCGGCCTGGATGCCTGCGCCACCGGACGGGTCCGAGCCGGCAATGGTCAGGGCAATGGGAGTCATCGAGTCCATGATAGGGTCCGGGCCAAGGCCATGGGGCTGGAGCGTGGCTCACCCCTATGATTGGCGATGATCACGCGCGACGATCGGGCGATTGAAGGGAACATGCGGTGACCCGCGAGCAGCAAGACACGCCCGCCCCGGCGGACTCGACGCCGAAATTTCACGATCTGGGCGAACTCAAGCGGTTCATCAGGGACCGCCTTGGCCGGTGCGATCCTTCCGGACTGACTGTGACCGGTCGATGGACCCCCGGCCAGATTCTCCATCACCTGGCGGCGGGATTCGATCGGACGATGCGAGGCGGGCCTGGTCGACGGGGATGGCTGGCGCGCCTCCGACGACTTCCGATTCGATGGTTGGTGCTTAAGCGCGGCATTCCCGCCGGGCGTTCAATTCCCTCGGCGGTGGCGGCCGAACTTACCCCGCCGCCGCAGGCCAACTTTACAGCCGAGCGGTCACGCCTGTTGAGATCGATCGAAGCGTTTGAGGCCCATGGCGGTGATCTGCCGGTACATCCGGTCGTGGGCCCGTTGACCAAGGCCGAGTGGACCGAGTTTCACCTTCGCCACTGCGAATTGCACCTGGGCCACATCGTGGTTCAGGGTGGAGTGGCCGCTGACTAGACCTCCGGGTTTGGACTTGGCCGGGGCGCTGGCGTAATCTGCCTCACATGTCCATCAGCCTGATCATTCCCGCCGCCGGCCTGGGCCGCCGTTTCGCCGGTTCCGGTCAAAACACCTCGAAACCCAAGATCGAGCAGGACCTTTGCGGCAAGCCGGTCTTCATCCGAACCATCGAGCAGTTCCGGAAACACGCCGAGGTCACGCGGATCATCCTGGCGGTTCCACCCGATGGCATGGCCGAGTTCAAGCTTCGGTATGGCGACATGCTCGGATTCCAGGGTGTCAAGGTTGTCGCCGGCGGCACGCGGGAACGATGGGAGACCGTGCTGCTGGCGCTGGAAGCGATTGAAGATCAGGCCGAGTTCGTGGCCATTCACGATGCGGTCCGGCCCATGGTGTCGGCGGCACTGATCGAACGAACCTTCGAGGCCGCGCGGCGATACGGCGCGGCCGTGCCGGCCATCGCCATCACCAATACCATCAAACGTGCCATCCCCTGCGAACCACCAAAAGCAGCCGACATGGAAGACGACCCCGCCGCGGCCATACTCGGGGTTCCAGAAAGCGATCGGATCGATCTCAAGCAGGTGATCGAGACACTTGACCGCCGCGAACTGGTCGAAATCCAGACTCCCCAGGTATTCGCCGCCAAGCCCCTCAGGGACGCCTACCGTCAATTGGCCGAGGGCCGCATCGACCCGGAAACTATCACCGACGATGCCATGCTCCTGGAAGCAACCGGTCAGCCCGTCTACCTGGTCGAGGGCGATCCGCTCAACCTCAAGATCACCCGCCCGGAGGACCTCGAGCTGGCCCGTGCCTGGTATGGCGTTCAGGGCAAGGCACGAGAAGCCCAGGCGGCACGAATGAGACTCTTCGTGGATGAGGATGATTAGGCCGTTTCAAGTCGTGATGTGGAATCACAAGCCGAGGGCTTGGCACCGTCAATGCTTGCCCTGATCGGGTACGCCTGTAGTCTGCGGAAGCGGTGCTGATTCGGTCGCTGGTGATCGAGGTGAAGAAGATTCGGTGTCGGCTGACTTCACGCTGGCGGGATTGGTCATCGACCCGACGGCGGCTTTCCCGATCGCCTTTGGCCGTGCGATGGCGATGACCAGACTCAGCAATAACGAGAAGCCCAGCAGCAGGAGCATGATCAGCCATACGCCTTCGCGTGGGCCGACGGCGAGCAGATAAATCACCGAACCGGCCAGCCAGGCGATGCCGAACATGTGAACCATGCTGTCGAGCGTCGGGCGAATGGGATGGCGTTCGGGCAGTGGCAGGAGGAGCACCAAGGGTGGCAGCAGGCTCAAGCCTCCGGCGATGCAGGGTGCGAGGTGGTGGAGAAGCTCGGGGCTCAGCAGGCTCATGCCCCAGACCATCGCGAGGATCGGCATCAGGATCGCCGCCGTCAGGGTGGCCACGGATTTCGTGTAATCGGCGGGCCATTGGTCAGTCGCCGGTTGCTGGCCGAGTTGGGCCAGCGCTCGGATCAGCAGCGTCCGCGCCTCGACATGTTCCGGATGCTCACGGATGAAATCAACCATCATCTCCACGGCCTTCATGGGCTGATGATTGGAGATCGCGTCGCGGGCGAGTTTGAGCCGTTCTTCCATGGGCGGCATCCATCCACCGAACCCCGCTCGGCCCGGTTGGATCATCCTGACCGCCGGGAGACCTGCCACAAGCGGCGTGATGCTAGGTGGCCCGGCGCGCGCCTGTCAACTCGACACCCTCGGGGCGGGGCGCGTAATTCCAGGAAATCCAGAGCCATGCGCCTGGTTCGGACGTGGCCCGTCCGTTGACCTGGATCGCCTCGTGATTCTTTGGCTTGTCGGCACGCAGAGCCGCGATCGGCGCAACGGTCGTGTGATCAGGTGCGGCGACGGTTCACCGGTCTCAGGAAGCCAGACCCTGGAACATGGGTGTGGACAGATACCGTTCACCGAAGCTGCACGCCACGGTGACGATGACCTTGCCCTTGTTCTCGGGACGTGCCGCCACGCGTGCCGCAGCGCAGAGATTGGCGCCGGTGCTGATGCCACCGAAGATGGCCTCTTCCTTGGCGGCGCGTTTGGCCCATTCAAAGGCCTCTTCGCTGGAGACCTTCTCGACACCGGAAACCAGGTTGGTGTCCAGGTTGCGCGGGATGAATCCGGCGCCGATGCCCTGAATTTTATGAGGGCCGGGCTTGCCGCCGGAGATCACCGGCGATTCTTCCGGCTCGACGGCGATGGCGGTGAAGTTGGGGTTCTTGGGCTTGATGAAGCGAGTGACGCCGGTAATGGTGCCGCCCGTGCCGACGCCGGAGACCAGGATATCGACGCGGCCGGAAAGGTCGTTCCAGATTTCCGGCCCGGTGGTGCGTTCGTGGATGGTGGGGTTGGCGGGATTGTCGAATTGCTGGGGCATCCAGGCGTTCTTGGTTTCGGAGACCAGTTCGCCCGCGCGGGCGATGGCGCCGCGCATGCCGTCGGCGGCGGGAGTGAGGACCAGGTCCGCGCCCAGGGCACGAAGCAAGGCACGCCGCTCGAGGCTCATGGATTCGGGCATCGTCAGCGTGAGCTTGTATTTCTTGGCGGCACAAACAAAGGCCAGGGCGATGCCGGTGTTGCCGCTGGTCGGCTCGATGATGTGGGTGTCCGGGGTGATCAGCCCGTCGTGCTCGGCCGCCTCGATCATCGCGCGTCCGATGCGGTCCTTGACACTGGCCATGGGGTTGAAGAATTCGCACTTGACATAGACGTGGGCACCTTCGGGAGCAAGTCGATTCACCTTGACCAATGGCGTGTTGAAGGTGGTATCGATGATGCTGGGGTAGGCACGCCCGTGGAGCAGGCCGCTGGGGTGGGATGAAACTTGCATGAAGCTGGACTCCTTGATCGCCGCGATTCGGTTGGGGGGCCGACGAAAGCGCGAATCCGGGAAATATAAGCCCTTCTCGAAGGCCCCTGACGCGTGGCCGAATCGTAGTGGAAGCGGCGAATCGCGCCAACCTGACCAGGTTTGAGGGCAATGGGTGTCCATTGCAGAGCCAGGATGGTTGGACCTGTCGCATCCCCGCGGGCGGATCGGCATCCGCCTGATCGTCCTCCAGACAGGGCGCGGGTGGGGTGGCGGCTCACACCGGATTGCTCGAATTTGGACTGCCTTCGGTCGTGGAAACCTTGGGGAGTTCTCCGATCACTAAGGGATGCTGCCGCTGATGGGCACCGCCGTTTTCCAACCCGTTGCTTCAGATAAAACACTGCAAGGCAAGAAGTTACCCCCTGGAAAGATCAGCCGTGTGGGGTATCGACTATGTGTGGATACCTGCGATCCAATGACCGATGCAAAATGATTTGTACCGCGGCAAAATGCGCAAGATGAATAAAATCAGGATGAATACTTGCCATCCGTTAGGATTATGGTAGACTGTGGTGGGTGGGATAACCCAAAGAGTCGAGAGCAGAGCGGCCAGTCTCCGGAGAGCTGGCCGGTAGATGATTTCTGAGCCTATTCAAGCTCGGAAAGTAACTGCTTGGACTCGGAGGGTTCAAAATGTCTCTCTCTTTCGCGACCGGTCGGGAATTTCGTCATCTTGCTGTTGGGGTTGTTGGGCTTGGTCTTCTGTGGGCGACACCCGCTGCCCAAGGCTCGATTCTTCAAATCCAAATGGGCGGTGTGAACCTTGCGTATGACGGATCAACCGTCGCAACCGAGAATCCGATCACGCTCAACCCCGTGGATTCATTGACCAACGCAACGTTTCTGCTCAACGAAGTCGAAGTTGGGGTCGTGACGACGGGGGTGACGCTGGATATGTTTGTCCCCGACGTGTTCAACATTCCCGTGGGTACCTCAACGATCGTCAACAGTTCTCCGGGGGGCACGCTTATGCTGGATCTGGGTTCGGGAGATTTCCTCTCGTTGGACCTGGACGAAGCTTCGGTTGCCTACATTCCCCTGACCGCCACGGTGGAATTCGTGTTCGCGGGCGCGGCGGCGGAGATCGTTGGACAGCAACTCCCATTTGGTCTAACCATTGCCGACCCGGTGAGCATTTCATTCTCAACCCAGGTGACAAGCGTCACTGACGATGGAACGTTCATCACTTCCTTCAAGTCCGCTGGAACGGGTGAAATCGTCGGTGTGCCCGAGCCGGCCAGCCTGGCCCTGATGATGCTTGGCTCGGCCGCGCTGCTTCGCCGCAAGCGGTAACGAACTCGGGCCTCTCGCCTTCAATCTCGCTTGAATGAACCAGGGACACCTCCTCGAGGTGTCCCTGTCATTAGGCGGCCTCGTCCCCGACCGCCCGATCCGTTACATCAGGCGCGTTCGGCCACCCTACAGGAACTGCCAGTCGCCGGTGGCGATGACGTAGCCCCAGAGCAGCGCATTGGTCAGGCCATGGGCCCAGATGACCGGCCCAAGCCCTTTCTCCCGGGTCTTGACCAGTACCCAGGCGAACACGAACGCACACAAGAATGTGCCCGGCCAGTCGCGTGGGAGGTGGCTGAGGGCGGACCAGAGCACTGCCCCGATGAGGACGCCAAAGAATGTGACGTGTCCAAGGGGAACTCGCTCAAAGGCGCGCTTGAGGACATGGTCCTCCTTGGCGGCCTCGATCACCGCTTTGCGGTGCAGGATCATGTCACCGATGATCGGCATGTCGCCGAGAAATTGAAGCAGCGCGATGCGCGTGTCCCGCCAACGGCTCAGGCTTCGCAACAGCAGCGAGCGATAGAGCACTTCTTCGATGATCGCCACGAGGATCGTCATACCCAGGAGCCGCATGCCGAGACTGATCCAGGCCGCGGCGGGGTGACTCTCCAGGAAGCCCACGAAGAAATTGGTGCTGGTGATGGCGAAGATGCCGGCGGTCACATCCTCAGCCGCGTAGTCAATCGCCCCCAGTGGCTCGCCCGCCATCACGGCTTCCATCCGAATGCCGAATTCGCCCGCCATCAGCCACGCCAAGCCGATCCATCCGGCGGTGCAGATCACGGCGGCGGGGATCGCCAGCCAATGAAACGACAGCGTGATCTCGGGCATGAGTTTCCGATATCGCCAGACCACCCAACTGACCAGTGCGATCTTGATCGCATAGAGAACCGGGTAGGTCAGTGGGTGTTGCTCTCGTGCCAGAACGACCACAAAAAGCAGCGCGACATAGAGGACGAATGGCACCAGGCGCGGATGGGCGGGGTGACGCTCCATCCATCGATCGAGCCTGTCCAGTGGCCCCGTGCTTGAGGGCGGATTTTCCGTGGGGTTCTGCCGCAAGCCGGGCTCCCGATTAGAATTCAGGGACGACGTCCATCGCGAACCGTTTTCGTTCCGTTCGCGCCGGTCCGGAAAGTCCTGGCCGGGCGAAGGGCGGTTGAACATACCAAGAATCGGAGTGGATGATGTTGGAGCTGAAGTCGTTCCCGGCCGAATCGAGCGAATGAGCATTACCGAACCGTTTCAGGACCACCCCGCTGCGCGAGAGCCCGAGCAGCTTCTCGACCAATGCGAGCAGCGCCGGGGCAACCGGCGCGGCCCGGGTGGGCAGAATCGCAACAAGCTGGAGACGGCCGTGACGCTGATCCATCGGCCGACGGGAATTGAAGCCCAGGCGGCGGAAAAACGCACCCAGGCCGATAACCTTCGCGTTGCATTGTTTCGCCTTCGCCTGAGCCTGGCGCTGGCGGTGCGCATCCGCCCGATTCTGGGCCTGGAACTGGCCAACCATCCGATCAGCGATCGTTGGAAAGGGCGCCTGCGCAAGCAGAAGCTGGCGATCAACCCACGCCATGCCGATTATCCCGCTTTGCTGGCCGAGGCTCTGGACATGCTCAGCGCAACTGGATGGAATCCTGTCCGTGCCTCGGCGGTGCTGGGCTGCTCGATGAGCCAGTTGCTCAAGCTGCTGAGACATGAACCACGCGCGATGGAATTACTCAATCGTGAACGCGCTTCGATGGGACTGCGTCCGCTGCATTGATCAACGGCTTCCCGTCATGGCCGGTGATCAACCGCCAACAAACGTTCGGGCCCACCGCGCGGCGGTATCCTCAAGCAACTCCGCGGCGCGGCCGACCCGTTCGGGTACGGGAAGGTCGGGGCCGATCTCCATGATCGATGCCGGATCGGCGATCGATGCCCCGATCTCACCGGATCGATCCCAGTGTCCGACCAGCGCCCACACCGGCACGCCGATCTCCCGGCAGGTTTCGATCACGGCGTGACACACCTTCCCCGAAGCGGTGGTGGCATCCAGACGACCCTCGCCGGTCAGGCACGCTCGAGCCGAACGAAGTTGCGTTCGCAAGCCGGTCAGGCCGATCACCAATGCGCCCCCGGCCCGCAACCGGGCACCGGGGAGCATGAGCAGTCCGGCGCCCAGCCCACCGGCCGCGCCCCCGCCGGGAATCGAGCTTATATCCCGCCCGATCGCTTCGGCGTACCGCGCGGCGATGTTCTCCATCCCCGCCGCAAGGTGCTGAACGTCATCCGGACCCGCACCCTTCTGTGGTGCGAAGACCTTCGCGGTGCCGCAATCGCCGGTCAATGGGCTGAGCACATCGCAGGCCGCTTCGATCCGCACGCTCTTCAGCCTCGGATCGAGCGTGTCCAGGTCCACATGGGCGATCCTTCCAAGGATGCCGCCGGTGATCGGCTGCTCGATCAGGCGACCCCGCTCACCGATGAACCTCGCGCCCAGGGCCTGAAGCATGCCCGCCCCGCCATCGCAGGTGGAACTGCCTCCCAATCCCACCAGAAGCCTCTGGACATCGAGTCCCAACGCAAACCTGATCAACTCACCAACGCCGTAGGTCGTGGTATGCATGGGGTTGCATTCCAAGCCTTGCAGATGCGCCAGCCCGATCGCTCGAGCCGTTTCAATGATGCCGGTTTGGTTAGCGGAGGCCAGGCCCCACGATCCTTCCACGGTCCGCCCCGGCCTCGGCCCCATGATCGTCTGAGTCATCGCCTGGGCATCCATCCGCTCGATCAGCACATCGAGAAAGCCTTCGCCCCCGTCGGACAGGGGGATCATGATCGGCGTGAGGCGAGCGTCGGCGTTCCGAATCCCGCGAGCCATGGCCTCGGCGGCCTGTCGGGCGGTCAGCGAACCCTTGAACTTGTCCGGCGCGCAGATGATGTCCATGCCGCCCATGTTACCGGTGCGATCGTCGTGCTCGGAGGATGTTGGGATGGGCGTTGGTACGGGTCGCGGTGGGTTACACTGGCCTGGGTATGGAAGCAGGCCTGAGAACGATTGATGAGCGGATGATGCGGCAAGCCCTCTCGTTGGCGCATGTGGCCGCGCGACTTGGCGAGGTTCCTGTCGGAGCCGTGGTCTATCGAGGGGAGAAGGTGTTCGGCGCGGGGATCAACCTTCGTGAACATGCCGCCGATCCGACCGCGCATGCGGAATTGATCGCGATGCGACAGGCTGGCCGGCGATTGGGCACATGGCGACTGGATGAATGTTCGTTGGCTGTGACGTTGGAGCCGTGTCCGATGTGCGCTGGAGCGATGGTCAACGCTCGGCTGGGTCGGCTCATCTATGGCTGTCGTGATCCAAAGATGGGTTGTGTGGATTCGCTGTTTCGTCTGTGCCATGAAGAGCGATTCAACCACCGCATTTTCTGCCTGGAAGGTGTGGATCGTGAGGCTTGCGGGGCGGTATTGTCCGATTTCTTCGCCCAGCGCCGCGCAGGAGCGAATCCGCCCAAACCTGTATTCGACCCGTCGCTCGACCTGCTGGATTGGCAGCACTGGCTGAAAATTCGCGATCCCGGCACCGCCACCCACGTTCGCCAGGATGCGGGCGAACCGGCCGGCTGAAGCGTGATGTGGTTCAAACCGAACCACCCTTGAGCTAGACTTGCTGGGCAAGGTCGCGTGTCCGGCCGTCAGAATGCCGTAACCGGGCGGCGAGGGTCTCGTCGGTTGACTCCGGCAAACGGCCCGAAGCGACGCGCAATCGACCCTGCAACCAGCCCCGCTCCCAAAGGGTAAATTCATCAGGTGTCCGCCCAGAAGCGCAAGAGCCCAACTTCGGAAGCATCGCCGGACGCCAAACCCTCCCGGAAAGGCCCCCCCGAGCCCCCGCCCACGGAAGCACGGGAACCCCCGGAATCCCCGGAATCCCCGGAACCCCCGGAAGCCCGGGAAGGTCTGAAGGGAGCCCCGGGAGGCGGGACCGAAGGAAATCCGGCCTCCCCAGTCGGCAACGACCGGCTCTCCGAGTCGCTGGATGAACGGTCCGCGGAAGTTCTGGCCGAGGCGGCTGACGGGGAGTTGGCCCGGCGAGTGGCGGCGGGATGCCGGCTTTCCGCCGAGGTGCTGATTGTGCGGCACCAGTCATCGGTGCGAGGGTTCCTCGCTCGGCTGAGCGGGGACGCCTCCCTGGCCGATGACCTGGCACAGGAGACCTTTGTCCGGATGCTGCGGCACGCCGGCAGCTTCGATGACCGGTTCAGCATGAAGACCTGGCTGCTGACCATCGGGCGTCGATTGCTGATCAACCACCACCGCAAACAAGCCAGGATCAAAAGCCCGGCCGCCGCGTCAGACCCGGTGACCGCCAAGGAAGATTCGCCTTACGAGAGGACGGCCCGGCAGGATCGCCAGTCGTTTCTGGAACGCAAGCTCGCCCAGGCCATGCAGTCCTTGAGTGAGGCCCAACGCGATGTGCTGGTTCTGTTTTACCAGCAGCAGCGCACGATCCAGGAGATCGCCGGGATGCTCGACTTACCCGAAGGAACCGTCAAGAGTCATCTGCATCGAGCCCGCGCAGCGGTCAGGAAGAACCTGGACCTCGATGCCGAGGGTACGGAGCGGAAATCGACGGAAACATCGCGTCAAGACCAGTAGCCGCGCAAAGGACCACGGGCATGAACGCCCGCGGCAAGGTAGGCCATGAAGCCGGAAAACCCCGAGGACATCCATAGCGATCCAGGCCTGGAAAGGGCTTTGGAATCAATGTTCTCCCGCGATGTTCAAGCGGGTGATCCCGGCGAGGCTCAGCGCTTTGCCGGTCAGGTTCTGGCTCGGCTCGATCGAGGCGATATCCCGTTGGATGTGGCGGATTCGCCCCTGCGGCTTGCCGGTGTGGACAGATTCACGCAGCCTGGCCATGAACCCGTCGGGGCCGGGACGCGGTCCGGTGGCGTCCTTGCCCGCCTTTCGGGTGTTTCGTGGCGGCGTTACGCGGTGGCCGCATCGGTGGCGATGCTTGGGCTGCTGGTTTACTTGATTGTGGCCGGCCGGAGCGATCAGGAACCAAGCCCCTACGTCGCCGCGAGTCCGAATGATGATCTGGGCGGAACGGTCGCGTTCGTTGGGTTGAACGATTGGTCGCGGATTGTCGCGGAAGTCGCCTGGTTCAATGAACGTCCCGAGGCCATCCGCCAGACGCTGAGCAGCCTGGTCCAGTCGCTCGACGTTGTGGAGACCGTGGGCAACTTGCAACCTGCTCTTGGCCGGGATGTAAGTCAGGATGGACCTGGTGAACCGCGGGTCTCCTGGGATGAATGGCGCAGGTGGCTGCGGACGCAGCCCGGTGCGGATATGCCATGAACGGATGATTCGCCGGTGGATCGGCGGATACGGGATGGACATGCCTGACGGTGGGCAATGACGGATATACGGGCCGGAGATGACGGCGCCCGATCATAGGAGTTCAGGCGATGAAAACGCCTTGCTATCGCAGTATCCTGATCGCATGGATGGCGGTCATGTTCTTGGGTTGGTTGTCGGCTGGTTCGGCGTTTTCCGAGCAGCCCCAATCCCCGGCCCATCGCGTGCCCGCGGATGCGGCGTTTTTCCTGCGGATGGATGACATTGCCCAGTGGCGCCGGGACTGGACCCATGATCCGCTTCAAGCCATGCTCAAGGCACGCTGGGGTGAACGCGATGGGGATCGCAATGAAGCGTGGGCGGAGATGGCCCGGCTGATGGAAATGACGCCCGAAGGGCTGTTCGATGCGGTATTCGGCAAACGTGTGATCGTGTTTGGGGATGGTCGGCCCGAGGGGGCAAGCGTCATGCTCATGGATGTCGGTGCGGAACTGTCCGCCAAGGCCATTGATAGGCTTGGACTCAAGCCCGATGGCCGCGCAGGTGAATTTGCGCTTCACCGGTCGTCCGATGACAAGGCGATGGTCGGCGTCGCCGGGGATTGGGTGGCCGTCAGTGATGTTGAGCACCGGGAATATCTGGTCAGGTCGCTCAGGCAAGTCGGCGAAGGCAGGGTGCTGGCCAACCGGCTGGAGTTCCGCCAGTGGCTGGAGCGGCTGCCCGCCGAAGCGCGGAAGGGCGAAGCATGGGTTGATCGGGGCGAAGGGGAGTATCACGCCATGGGCCTGCGGCGGAATGGTGCGGGCCTTGTTCTGGAGTATGCGGGTGTTTCAACGGATATCCAGGGTCTGCTGGCGATTCGAGGCGGCGCCGGCGCTCGGGAGTTCGGCCCGTTGCCCCGATCGACCGCGGCGGCCGTCGCCCTCAATGTGTTCAATCCGCGACCGCCGCGCATCGAGCGTTTGAACATGCTGACCTCGCCCAAGCCGATGGCCGAGGTGCTCGAAGGCATGGGCGCGCCGGTGGTCATTTTTCTGGGCACGGTGGGTGTTGAGCGTAACCCGCGCGATGGCGCGATGCCCGTGCCCGTGATGGGGATGGCGATGAAGGTGAATGACCCGGCGGTTCAGCCGCACCTTGAAGAGATGGGTGGCCGTCTGATGGCGATGCTGAGCCTGCATCTTCGCTTGCGTGGTCATGGTGACAGTGATTTCGGCACCGGCGAACACCGCGGCGTGACTTACCATCGCATGGACCTTGGCCGTGTCGTGATGCGGATGAGCGGACATGCCGAATTCCTCCGTGTCGCCCGGCCCGCGATCGGTATGGTCGGACCATGGTTGGTGGCGACCACGCATGAAGCTTATTTCCGGGAAACGATCGATGCCCATCTCCATACCCGCCATTCACTTGCCGCCGAGATCAGCAAGCTGCCGTTGGCGGATCACGAACAGCCGGTGTTTTCCATGTTCCTCCGACCGGCGATGCTGACCCCGATGCTGGATGCCTGGGCGACGCGGATCGGTGAGCGGCGAGAGGCCATGGGCGATGCCCTCCCCGCCCAGCATCAGGCGACCATGATCCATCTTGCGCAAGGCATGGAGCTGCTCTCGGGCATCCTCAAGCACCATGACGATTCCAGCCTCCAGCTCTGGCGCGAAGGCGATGATCCGAATCCGATCCTTCGTGGCCGGTTGGAGCTTCGCCGCAAGGTCATCGAGCAGGATCGATAGCCAGAAAAATGGCCCGATCGGAGGCACCAGGCGGGTTGATGGGCTCGGCCGGTGTACCTGCCCGGGCCTCGGAATCCCATCCCCCGGCCTCCTGCCCCTGGCCCCCTGCCTCCGGGTTCCCTTATTCTCGGATCCGGGAGAGTTGACCCCCTCATGTTCGAAACCCTCAGAAGCCATCCACCCAGCCGCATATGATGGTCGTAGGTGTCATGCGCTTGGACTCATCCAATCGATCTTTCATCACCGGCGTCGGGCGACTGGGCATGCCGCTTGCCGTTGTGCTTTCGCTGTTGGTCCATGTTGCAGCGCTGAACTGGATTCGACTGGATGCCGCTCCGGGGCCCGTCCGGGAGCCGACTCGACTCATGCTCGAGATTCATGCTCCGTCACGTGCGGTGGCCGGGGATGCGATCGAGCTGCGTTGGCGCATTCTTCCAGACGCCGAGGCGCAAAGGCTTGAATCCCTGACCCTCAGTGTGAAGTTGAAAATCGAGGATGAGACGAGCGAAGCGCAGCCAATCACCCTTCTGGCTCGGCAGGGCTTGACTCCGCCCTCGAAGCGCCCGGCGACCGAAAACCTCACCCTTCCATCAGACATGCCCGCGGGACGGCACGAGCTTGTTGTTCATGTCGCGGGCCCCGGTCCACTCGACGATGGCCAAGGGACTGTCACCTTGCGGGCCGCGCGGCCGATCACCGTGTTGCCCGACGGCATGGACCTTTCGATCGAAGCGATGGACCTTTTCCCGGCGGCGCGCGGCGATCCATCGACTTCCGCCGATTCGGTCGTCACACGAATCAGCGTGCGCAACCTTGGTGGACGTGCGCCTGACCATCCATGGATCGATCGTCTCTACCTTTCCGACAAGCCCGAGATCACCCCCGTCACGCGCATGCTTGGAGATTGGGCCTGGAAGCCGGCCGGGATCGCCGAAGGGGGATATCGAGCCAGCTTGCAGTGGGATGCGATGCTCCATGCGCCGGACTTTCCCGGTCCGACGGCGTGGCTGATCGCCGTGGTGGATGCGACCGAACACCTTGATGATCTGGATCGAAGCAACAACGTGAAGATGATCGAGATTGATTGGTCCCGCATCCTCGCCGGCCAGGGTCTGGCCAATCTGCCCAACCTCAAGCTCGTTGAATTGGAGACCGTGCCCGAGGTCGCGGCGGGAGAGTTGTTCGCCGTCGATGTCCTTTTCGCCAACACGGGCGAGGCCCCGGCGGCCGGGCCTTGGAAGGATGAAGTGGTCCTGCTGTCTGAGGACATGCCCGAAGCGCCGCCCCGACACCTGGCCCGGCTACGGCGAGACAAGACGATCGAACCCGATCAGACCGATGAGGTTTCCAATACCCTCCGCCTGCCGGCTGATCTGCCACCGGGCGAGTATCGCCTGCGTTACACGCTCAATGCCGATGAGCAGGTTCGTGAACAGCGGCGCGATGACAATGAACTGGAAGTGAAGGTCACCGTACTGCCCGGCGAGCGAACGATTCCGCTGGGTGACGATCGGCCGCCGGATGAACCCACGGTGGCGTGGTTGAGTTGGGATGATTTTCTTGAGCATTACGCCCGGCAAAGTCGAACCCTTCAACCTGAACTGGAAAACCGACCCGTCCATGGGAGTACCCCGGCGCAAACGATGCGATCGGTCCGACCCGCGCCGTCGATGTCGGCTCTGGACGCGGCTGCTCCCGCCCGAGCCCAACCCCAACGGCCCACGCCTTCAATTCCCGATCGATCTGGCGAAGTCGAGCTTGAGCCTGACGATGCCGTGCGTATGCCCGCGCTCTTGACCGCTGGACGCGACCAGGGGGCCGCCGATCCCTTCCAGGAACGCCGTCCGGACATCGCCGATCGCCATGAATCGTCCGAGCCCGAGCAGGAGGAACGGCGCGGTGCGGAAGAGGGGCGCCAGGAGCCGGCACCCGAGGAAGGCGCGGCGGATGCCGAGCCAACCACGACGCCCGAGGCCCGGCAGGCCGAAGAAAGGCCGGACCGCGAATCGCGCCATGAGCAGACCCGTGAATCCACCGCGAAGACCGATGAACGGCCCGGCCAACCGCGGCAGACGCCTTCTCCACGGCCGCCGACTTCCGATGCCGGTGCTGATGCCGCGTCCCTTGAGCCGCCTCGACGCGATGTGCGGCCCGGGCAGGTGGTCGCCGAGGAGGGCATCCGTATCGTGACCCAGCATTTCGATCTGCCGCTCTCGGTGCTCTTCATGAATCGGCCGCGCAACCCGGTCGTTCGAATCCAGTTCAATACCCAGGGTCGGGTCATTCGCCACGAAGTGGTGCGCGGCAGTGGCGTTCAGGAATTGGACTCGGCGATCGTCTCGGGCCTGTATCGCTGGCGCGCCACCGGTGAGAAACTCCGGGAAATCGAACATCCATTCTGGCGCGAGTTCACGATTCTGCTTGAACCCGCCCGTCGATAGCCGACCCGCCCGGCCATGGCCCGGCAGGGGGAGAAAGGATTGCGCCAAGTCGCACGAACCCCGAAACCCTTAGGGCGAGGCGGCGGGGAATTGATCGCTCATCAGGTCCAGCAGTTCATCCGGCGTGAATGGCTTGGGAATGAAGGTGATGTGTTCATCTTCCTGGATACGCTTGAGAATCCGGCCCTCGGGCAGCCCACTCATGACGATCAAACGCCCGCCCTGGCCGATGCGGCGCAGGGAATCGGCCAGGTCAAGACCGTCGCTCTGGGAACCAAGCAGGAGATCGATCAGGACCACATCCGGATTGACCTGTACCGCGACTTCCAGGGCTGATTCCACACTCGATGCCGAGTAGACACGGATACCCCGTCGAGTGAGAAATCGAGTCAGGCTGCCGAGAAACCCCGTCTCATCATCAACCAGCAGTAGCTTCACCGTACCGTCCTTCGTCCGCACCACAGGGCCGACTTTCCCCAACCAAGGCAAAATTTCGGTAAGCGATCGTGATGCGCAGGCAAGGGTATGCCGCGAGCATCCAACTCTATGGTGTTAGCTTACTGTTAAACGCAAGGAGGTCCAATAGGGTAAAGGCCCGGTGTGTGGGGCCGGGCATGGGGTCAGCCCCCGGCCCATTTCATGCCTTTAGTGCATAATTGACAGACATTTGAGGCTGAAACTCTGGTCCGGATTTCAATCCGGTGCGTGCCATCGGCCCTTGATCAGAAATCGCCTATGTTGACAATCCATCAACCAGGAGAAGAGTGCCAGGCGGCGTCGAATACAATACCCGCTGATCTGATACGATCTTTGCCCGTTTCGGGTGAAGATTGTCTTTCCGAAACGCGCCCGGGTTTCCGCCTGGGCGAATCCCCGTGAACATGAAAGGAATTGCGCATGAGCTTCGATATCGAGACGGTTCTTGGTCGGCAGGTTTTGGACAGTCGCGGCAACCCGACGGTCGAGGTGGAGGTTCACCTCTCCAGTGGCTCGGTCGGACGCGCCATCGTGCCCAGCGGAGCCAGCACCGGAGAGAACGAGGCGGTCGAGCTTCGGGATGAACTGGATGACGTTTACCTGGGCAAGGGTGTGAGCAAAGCGGTGGACAACGTCCTTCAGATGATCGCACCGGAGTTGATCGGCCTGGATGCCCGGGATCAGGAGATGATCGATGAGGCGATGCTCAAGCTCGATGGCACCGACAACAAGCACCGTGTCGGGGCCAATGCCATCCTCGGTGTTTCGATGGCCACCGCCCACGCCGCGGCCGATGCGGTGGGCCTGCCGCTGTTCCGTTATCTGGGTGGCACCGCGGCCAAGACGCTTCCTGTCCCGATGCTCAACATCCTCAATGGTGGCAAGCATGCGGATAACACCGTGGATTTTCAGGAATTCATGATTCAGCCCTGGGGCTTTGAGCGGTTCGATGAGGCGATGCGCGCCGGTGTCGAGATTTATCATGCCTTGAAGAAGGTGCTCAAGAAGCAGGGCATGAGCACATCGGTTGGGGATGAAGGCGGCTTTGCGCCCGATCTGAAGAGTAACGAAGATGCTTTGAAGGTCATCGAGGAGGCCGTGGACAAGGCCGGATACAAGTTCGGTGAGCAGATTTTCGTGGCGCTCGATCCGGCCACCAGCGAGCTCTGGAATGAAGCGGAGAAACTCGGCAAGAAGGGATACTGCTTCTTCAGCAGTGATCCGACCAACGTGATCAGCAGTTCCGAGATGGTCGGCATCTGGAAGGATTGGTGCGCCAAGTATCCGATCCGATCGATCGAAGATGGACTGGCCGAGAACGATTGGGAGGGTTGGCGGCAGCTCACGGCGGAACTGGGACAGAAGATTCAGCTTGTCGGCGATGACCTGTTCGTGACCAACAAGAAGTTCCTGCAGCGCGGCATCGATGAGAAGTGCGCCAACTCGATCCTGGTGAAGGTCAACCAGATCGGCACGCTCAGTGAAACATTCGAGGCGGTGAATCTGGCGATGCGTAATGGTTATTCAGCCGTGCTCAGTCATCGTTCCGGCGAAACCGAGGATGCCACGATCGCTGATATCGCCGTGGCGACCAACTGCGGCCAGATCAAGACCGGAGCTCCCTGCCGAAGCGACCGCAACGCCAAGTACAACCAGCTTTTCAGAATCGCCGAGGTCCTCGGCGACACGGCGGTTTACGGCGCATCGACGTGGCGTATGGGCTGAGCGTCGGCATTTTCGACCATGTGAACCCGGCCCCGGCGAATCATCGTCGGGGCTTTTTCCTGGGGTGGTCCATTGTGTCGGGCTCCGCCGCCGCCGCCTCGCATCGTGCGCAGTTGTTGACGAATTGTTGAATATGCATTCGGCCATTTCCGGCCTTGCTGCGGATGCTGTCGGTAGTGGGCTCGTTTTTTCTGTATTCTCTTGATCATGCCTCACAACTACCTTCACGACCTGCTGGACAAACTTCACGAAACCCCGATGCAGCGGCGCATGCGTAAGCTGGCGCCGATGCCGATCGGATGTGTGTTTCTTCAATGGCCTGAGATGAGCGAGGAAGATATTCGCGGTCATCTTCGAACCATGAAGGAACTGGGCTACACCAACCTCAAGGGCATCATGATCTGCAAGGGGATGACGCCGCTGAAGCTCGGCCGAATGGCCCTGGAAGAGGGCATCATCCCGTGGTGGTACGACATTGGCGGTTATGAGGAGATCACGCCGGAACTACTGGACAAGCTCGGCCTGCCCAGGGACATGGATATCGATGAAGCGATCGATCATCCAAAGATGCGGGCCCATCAGAATGAAGTGATGCTCAAGCGATTGGAGCGCAAGGAAGCCGAGCGCCTCGCGGGCAAGCGCACGCGAGGCACGTTCCGTCCCGCTGAGCGCGACCCCCATTCCGTGCCCGGGGTGAATAAATCCCCCGATGGCACCAAGCTGCTGGAGGAAAGCGTTCCCGCGTTCATCGAATGGCTCAAGGAGACCTACGACAACGATCTTGAGAAACTCAAGCACGCCTGGAACGCCTACAGCAGCAGCTACGGCTCACCTGGCGATAAGTGGCAAAGCTGGGACGATCTGCGTCAGGCGCTGAACAGCTACCCGCAGCGGGAGTTCCGCCATTTGCGCGACATTCTGCGCTTCAAGGCTGATGTGAGGCTTCGGATGCTGCGTGGCAAGACCGAGGAATCGCTGGCCGCCGATCCGTTCGACCCGGTTCGCGCCGGGGGAGAAATTTCGATCTTCCTCCCGCATGTGAGCTGGGCCATCGACATGGAGGGCTATGCCGATGTCATGGCCGATGGCGGGGCGTTCTATCCATCCATGCATCCGGGTTGGCATCTGGAGGAGGTGGCGTTCGAGTTGGTTCGACCGACTTACATGCAGGCATCGATGTGCGCCGACTGGGCCAAGGGAAGCTGGAGCGCGCCGCTGGAATCGACCGGTGGGCCGCAATGGTGGTCGGGCGGCGGCAAGGTACCGTTCGTGCCGGAGGTGCGCGAGCTGCAACCGGCGTTCACGATTGATGAAGGCACGATGGCGCAACTGCTTTGCACTTATCTGGCCGCGGGGTTCCGTGGGTTTGGCCTCTGGTGCTGGAATCCGCGTGATTCGGGCTGGGAGGCCGGCGAGTATGCGCTGTGCGATCGCAACAACCAGGTCACGGAAAGGGCGCGGCAGGTCGGACGGTTCGGTCAGGCGATGCGAAAGTATCGGCGCGAACTGTGGGAAGCGCACAAGGAGCCGTGGGTCGGGCTCTATCAGGACTGGGAAAACGATGCGATGTGGGCCGCGCTGGCCACACCGGGCCGGGATCGATACAAGAGCGAGCCGGTCAAAGCGCGCATCGGCGCCAGCCGCGCGTTGATCAACGCCAATGTTCCCTGGGAGCATGTCACGTTACGACAGATCGAAAAGGGCCTTGCTCCGCGCTACCGCGTGATCTACCTTCCCGCCGTGATGTGCCTGAGTTCCCGCCTGATCGAACTGCTCACCGATTATGTGAAGCAGGGTGGTCGCGTGGTGCTGGATATGCCCGGGGCGTATCTGGATGAGCGCGGCCATCTGATCGACACCTTGCCGGGCTCGCCCTTCGAGGCCCTGTTCGGCGTGGTGATCCATGAGTACGCTTATTCGAACAACGTGCAACACCGCGTGGCGGGAATCGACAGCCCCGGATTCGCCGTGAACATGACCCCGATCAGCGCCAAGGTCATCGAGGAATACGATGTGGGCGGCGCTGCGATCACCGAGAACAGCGTCGGAAAGGGCACGGCGGTTGTTGTCGGCGCTCAGGTATCGCTCAACTGCCTGAAACCCGGTAACGCGGCCATGGAACGGCTGCTGGTCAGCACGGCGCTGGGCAAGTTCGCCCTGCCGTTTACCTGTGAAGGTGCGATCTGCTATCGGCTGGCCGCGCCGACCGCCGATCATTACTTTCTGATCAATGATGGCCCGGCACGCGCTGTGCGGTTGGATGTCCATGATTATGAATACAGCGGGGCGGTCGATGCCGTGACCGGGGAGAAAGTGGATATGCGTCAGGTCAAGCTTGGCGCGAACGATGCGGTTTGGATTCGCGCGGCCAATACCGGCCGATGAGGATCATGCGGAGCGAAGGTTCAGTCGGTCGAGAAAGGCCTGAACCCGCGGGTCCGGCTGATCGAATGCCAAGTGTGGCTGGCACGGGCTTTACATGCCAACCCAGATCAGGTACGCCCAGTTGACCAGGGCAGCGACGCCCAGCACGATCCAGCCGGTCGTTTGCTGTCGATGGCTCAAACGTGCCAGGGGATCGGGCGCGCCCAGCAATCGGGCGATCAGAACCATCGCGGCGATCGAGATGATGATGAACATCAGGGGGTTGTAAAGAAAGCTGTCAAGAATCCGGCCCTGAGCCGCGGACATGACCATCCGTGTGCTGCCGCATGTCGCGCAGGGGTATCCGGTCACCTTCTTGAAAACGCAGGTCGGACCGGCGGCTTCATCACCTCCGGTCAACCACCATTGGGCCAGTACAAGAACGCCCCAGACAATCAGGACGGCGGCGGGAATGATCCATGTTCGTGAATGGCTCATGGGGAGTTCTTGAATGGGGATCGTCCAAGGTGGGGATGGCTTGAGCACAATGACCCTAAGGCATGCTAAGTACAAAGAAGGTGATGGAAATCAGAATATTGATCGCGCTCAAGCCAACGCCGATGATCGCGAGGAGGCGGCCGAGCGTTGTTTGGCTCCTGCCACTGGCATCCATGAGTCCGGCATCCATGCTTTTGAAGTCGGAAGTCGCCATGAGAACGGCGATCAGGCCAAGTATGACCGCGACGATCGCGCAGAGAAGGCTGGTGACGATCGAGAGGATGCCCAGCGTCAGGATGGTTCCGCCGCGATGTGCCCGCCCGGTGCCCATCGTCGGGCCGGTGTGGAATCGACCAGGGTACGCCGCGGAGGGGCTATTGTGGGCGGTTGAACTTTCTTGCGCGGCGGGCCCATGCGATGCGAGCATGGTCGCCTGCCAATAAGGCTTCCAGTCAGTCATGCCCGGGCCGTAGACCATCGTCTGGTCATTGATGCCGCCCTGGCGGTAAAGCTGGACCAATTCCGATCGACTCATCGGTTCGCTCTGTCGGCCATCCAGAACCGCGTACCAGAGTTCGTGGGTGTCCGTCCCGCCGCTCCCGCCCGATCGAGTCGAAACCAGAGCCTCGATATCGCTCACACCCTCGCCATGCGCGGCGAACAGTCCCCCCATCCGGGCCGCGGGGTACCAGCTCACGCGATCCTCGGAAATCTCATCCTCAGGATGCAGTTTACCCCGCGCGGCCAGATCGCTGAGTTGCTCCAGTGTCACCGGACCGTAGACCTTGCCGTCAGCGCGGATGTAGTGATTGGATTGGCTCATGGGCTTCCATACTTACTTTACGGACCGACCTTCTTTCATGCCCGTCGCCTGGCTGAATCGATCGACTTGTGGCTTCAAGTGGGCTCCCAGGTCAGCCGATGGCGAAAGCAATAACGTAAAAGAAGATTATGACCGCATCAATGGCGATGCCGACGATGGCCACGATCTTGCCCGCTTGCGTCATTCCCCGGCCAGCGGGGTCCATCAGGCCCGCATCCATCTTGCCCAGATCATCATTGGCCATCACCCAGGCCACGATGGCGATGATGAAGCAGCAACAGAATCCGACGAGGGCCAGGGCGAGAATCGTTCCGCCACGATGAGGCTCCACGTACTCGCTCGACATGCTGGAGCCGGGATAGGACCCGTGCAGTCTTGTGACCGGTTCAGGGCGTGGGCCGAGGAAAAGCGTGTCCCCAAGCCGTCGCCAGTCGTCCATGCCTTCCTTCCAGATCAGCGTATCGTTGTCGATCCGGGATTCAGCGTACATCTGGTCCAGTTGGGACCGACGAAGAGGGCCGTGCCTCTGGCCATCGAGCAGCACGTACCAGGCCGCATCATCACTGGGAAACAAGCCCTCCAGTTCCGCCGCCGGTGACCAAGACTGTCGATCGCGGGAAATCTCGTGTGTGGGGTTCAACCGTCCAACTGCCGCCAGTTCACGAAGCTGCCCGAAAGTGGCCGGTCCGAAAACCTTGCCTTCGACTCGAACGTAATAGGGTTGGTCAGTCATCGGTACACCTCATGGTTTCAAGCGGCATGCTGACATCCTCCATTCTGGTTACAGGTTCGAACCGCCTTCCCGCCATGGCACGATGCATAGTCGATTACGGGCTGAGCGCGGCTCCGCTGGCAAGGAGACCCACGAAAACGATGATGAAGATCCCAAGGGGAATGACTGCAAGCACGACACTGATGATGCCCAGAATCTTGCCCGCTTTGGTCATGCCCTCACCGCTTGGGTTCATTCTCCCGGCCGCCATCTCCTGAAGATCCGTATTGGCCATGGTCCACGCCACAATGCCGAAGACGAAGCAGACCATGAGTGAGAGAATGCCGAATGTCAGGACGACCCCACCTCGGTCCGGCTTTATATGGCCTGAATGTCCGTAGCTCTTGTGTTCGAAACCTCGAGCCGCGGCCAGGGCGCTCAGGTCGCTCCCACCTCCGGAATCCGGCAGGACCTGGCCCAACGGTCGCCAGTCACCCATCCCTTGCTTCCAGATCAATGTCTGATGATTGATCGCCCGGCTCTGAAGCATGTCACGAATCTGGCTGAGGGGCAGGGGGCCCCGAGTACGCCGATCCGGACCGAGGACCACATGCCAGACGGCCGGGTCGTCCGGCGATTCGGCCTCGGGTTGGCGGTTCTTCAACAGATCATCAATATCGCTGATCGATTCCGGCCGCTGCTGGCCCGAGCCCTCGTGCGGGTCTTCGTAGGCCTGGTAGGGATCGTGCTCCGATTCCGAGACGGGAAACAGCCCTTGAAGGTCGCCGGCCGGGTGCCAGTCAACCTTGTTGAGTGAAACTTCATCATCCCGGTTGATTCGCCCCTCGGCCACCAATCCGCGGAGTTGATCAAAGGACGCCGGGCCGTAGATTTTGCCCTTCACGCGAATATAGCGCCGATCGATGCTCATAGTGCCATGACTCCTGACGGTGAGGCGTGGCCCTGCATCGGGCCGATTTCCGAATCTTCGCCGGCCGGCCGGGAATCGGGCGTCCAGCGCATCGCCAGTATAGCGATTGCCCCACCAGCGCTGCCGCATCGCCGTCGGGCTCGCTCTGGATGATTCCACGGTAAGGTGGGCGGCGATCGAGTGATCCCGCGGCGATGGATGATCGATGGTATCCGGGGGGTATAATCCGTTTCCGCTGTCAGGAAAGGAAGTTTTGTGAGCAAAGCGATATGGATCAATGGGGCCTTGGTCGCTCCTGAGAAGGCGACGGTAAGTGTCTATGATCACGGCCTGTTGTATGGCGACGGCGTTTTCGAGGGCATTCGCTGCTACGGCGGGCGGGTGCTGAAGCTTCGCACCCATCTCGATCGGCTGGACCGTTCGGCCCGGGCCATCCGGCTGACCATGCCCTACGATGTCGCGGAACTGGAACATGCGGTGCGCGAAACAATCAGGGCCAACGATGTTTCCGATTGTTACATTCGGCTTTGCGTCACGCGCGGGGTGGGCGCCTTGGGGCTCAACCCCTTCAATTGCAAGAACTCAACGGTCTTCATTATCGTCGATTCGCTCCGGCTCTATCCGAAGGAGCTTTACGAGAAAGGCATGTCGGTCATCATCGCCGCGACCTTGCGGAACCACCCGGCCGCGCTGAGCCCGCGCATCAAGAGCATGAATTATCTGAACAACATCATGGCCAAGATCGAGGCCATCGATGCCGGCGTGTCCGAGGCCGTCATGCTCAATCATCAGGGTTATGTTTCCGAGTGTACCGGCGATAACCTGTTCATCGTCCGGCGGGCCGACGGCCGACCGACCCTGATCACGCCCCCGCTTCATGCCGGTGTGCTTGAAGGTGTGACCATGAACCTGGTGATCGACCTCGCGGCGGAGCTGGGTATTCCGTTTGCGCGGCACGACCTGACGGCTTATGATCTGTACACGGCCGACGAGATGTTTCTCACCGGCACCGCCGCCGAGGTGATCCCCGTCACGTCGATCGATAAGCGCACCATCGGCGATGGCGAGATCGGGCCGATCACCCGACGACTGGTCGATGCCTATCGGAGCATGGTGGCCGGCAGCGTTCCCGAGGATTGATCGGGGGCGCACGGTGATGAAGATTCGCTTCGCCGCGCCGAGGCGTAATTCCGGCACAGGAGTGGACCATTGATGGCGATTCCGGTTCCCCTGCCTGTTGGTTCGGATGGATACCTCACCGCCGCGGTCGATGGCATCGGTGGAGTCATCAAGGTCAGGCCGGAGGATTTCCTGGTCGAGGAGCTGCCGCTCTACACGCCCTCGGGAGAGGGTGAACACCTGATGCTTTTCATCGAAAAGCGAAACCAGACGACCTCGGATGTCGTCCGCCGACTGGCCCAGATGTTCAATGTCCGTCGAGGGCACGTCGGCTACGCGGGCCTGAAGGACAAGCAGGCGGTCACGCGGCAGCACTTTACCGTTCAGCAATCGGACAGTGAGAAGCGCGAGAAGGGCATCGCGCGATTCGAGTTCACGCCGTTCAAGCTGCTCTGGGCCGAGCCGCACCTCAACAAGCTCCGTCCCGGCCATCTGGCGGGCAATCGTTTTGTCATTCGCATCCGCGAAGTCGAGGCAACGGCCGTGTTGGGCGCTCATCGCGCCCTGAGCCAGCTTGAGCGTGAGGGTGTGCCCAATTTCTTCGGCCAGCAGCGATTCGGCCATCGCCGGACCAATCATCTGATCGGGCGGTCGATTCTGCGCGGCGAACCGGATGAGGCGATGGCCTGGATGCTCGGTCGGCCGCGCGAGCTTGACAGTGACCCCATGCGGGAAGCCCGCGAGCGGTTCGATCGAGGCGATTTTGCCGCCGCGCTGGAGTTATGGCCGAATTATCTTCGCCACGACCGACAGTCGCTCGACGGCCTGCGACAGGGCAGAAGCGCTGCGGAGGTGGTTGAAGCCATGGACAGTCAGGCCCGGGATTTCATGTTCAGCGCCTTGCAGGCGGCGATCTTCAATCATGTCCTCTCGCGCCGGCTGCGTGATGGCTTGCTGGATCGACTGCTGCCCGGTGATGTGGCGGGTTTTGATGGCAGCCGATCGGTCTTTGCCGTCGATGAACCGACCGCCGAGTTGGAGAATGGCCCGGAAGGTCGCATGTCGAGCCTCGAAATATCGCCAACCGGACCGATGTGGGGGCCGCAAATGCTCCGCGCTGGCGAGTCGGTCGGGCTGTGGGAACTGGAATCGCTCGAGGCTTTCGGCCTGACCGAGGAGCACCTGGAAACGTGTCCTTACTCACCCAAGGGCACGCGTCGCCCGCTTCGCATCCGCATGCGGAATGCCGATCTCAGCGGTGGAGCGGACGAGCACGGGCAATTTGTTCGGCTCGCCTTCGATCTGCCGCGCGGCTCGTTCGCCACCATGGTCCTCCGCGAGATCATGAAATCCGAACGCGACCTCGAAGCCGAAGATGATGCGCAGTGAGGTGCGGCTCCCATGCCCATTGCCCATCATCACTGCTTTGCGCTGTTCCGGATGTCGCTTTCTCGGCCGCAAAGGGAAGGAACCGGGCAATCGGGCGGCGGTTTGGGTCGTCAATCCTGGCAATCAGAGGATTCTTTATCCGGATCGAGCGATTGGAGTGGATCATGGTGATGTGGCGTTTTCGTCGACTCTGGGCATTGATGCTGGTGCTGGGCGTGTTCGTTGGCGGCGACCTTGCCGAGGGGGCCGCCAGAATGCCGTCTGGTCACTGGGTTCCGGACCCGATGCTTGAGATTCGGCACGATCGAGTGCCCAGCGAGGCCGAGGCGCGTTCGACCACGCTTCGACTGGTGGCCCCGCTCAACGGGATGGCATCGGCCCAGGTGGTGGTTCCCAGTGCGGTCCCGTTGCGATCCATCCGGGCGGTGATTACGCCGCTGACCTTGCGGGAGCCCGCCGATTCCGGGGATGTTTCCGGGGGCGGGGGTGCTTCCGGGGGTGGTGGGACCATGGGCGGTTCGGCGGGACGGAGCGTGATCTCGAACCAGCAGGTCGAGATCGGATATGCGATCCGTTACCGGGGCTTGGGGCCGGATGGCCGTCCGATCGGGGAGCCGGCGGATCGATTCGTGGCCGTGGCCGAGCAGGCGGTTCCCGGTGAACGGGTTCAACCCGTTTGGGTGACGGTGCAGGTACCCGAGGATGCGGCACCCGGCCGATATACCGGGACTCTGCGATTGACCCCGGGCGGCACGGTTCCCGTCGAGTTGGATGTGATCGGGTTTCCCAGCCCTGATCCGTGGCGATTCACCACGCATGCCGGCATGATCCAATCGCCGGAAACCATTGCCAGGCACTATGGCGTCCCGCTCTGGTCGCCGCGCCATCTTCAATTGCTTGAGCCTTCACTGCGGCTGCTGGGCCAATCAGGCAACCGGGTGCTGTTCATTCCGCTGGTGAATCGTACCCATCTGGGCAACGAGGAATCCATGGTCCGCTTCGTTCGCCGGGGCGGGCGGTTCACGCCGGATTTCACGCCGCTTGAGCGATATCTGGAGTTGTACAGTCGTCACTCCGGCCCGCCCGAGGTGATCGTGCTTTATGCCTGGGAGACCGCCTGGCGTGGCGATCGAACGCCGGCGACGATCGGCGTGACGGAAGTTGATCCGCGCGGCGGTCGGACGCAGGTGTTGGAGGTGCCGTTCTTTGGCCGGCCGGGCACGGAAGCGTTCTGGCGACCGGTTTTCGAAGGGATCGCCGCGCGGGTCGAGCAACTTCAATGGCCGACCGAAGCGATCATGTTGGGGATGGCCGGCGATGCACGTCCGGACCCGGAGACGACCGAGTTTTTCAACCGCGTTGCTTCGGGGTTCAAGTGGGCGATGTTCACCCATGCCCGAGGCGATCCGAACCCGCGGGATGGTCGGCTGAATGTCAGCGGTCTGGAGGTCGGTTATCGCGAGCTGCCCTATCCCACCGACCTTCGCCGATACAACCCGGCGAGCCCGATCGGCGGCGGCTGGGATACTGATTTTCGTCAGGTGACCAGTCTGCGAAGTTTCGACAGCGACGCCTCCGCGGCGTTTCGGCTGGCCGCGACCTATTCGCTGGCTTCCAATCGCTATAGCGGCTTCAGCAGGATCGGGCTGGACTTCTGGCCGGTGGAAGGCAGCCCCCTCATCGGCCGGCATCACCGTTGGCACAATCTTTATCGAGGGAACTTGCGTGCCTCGACCGTACCGGGCCCGCGCGGGGCTCTGCCCACGATCGGCCTGTTGTTCATGCGGGAGGGCATGCAGGAGACCGAGGCGCAGATCATCATCGAACGGGTTCTGCGCGATTCAAACCTCGCGGATCAACTCACCGAGGCGGAGCGCGAGGCGGGCCGGAAGGTGCTTGATCAACGGATGCGGTTTCTGATCGATCATCGGGGGAACTGGAGCGATTTCGGAAAATCCGGCGAGGATTCGGTCGCCCATGCGCGTGAGCTCTATACCGTGGCGGATCAGTGGCGACGACGATTTGATCTAAGTGTCCCGTTCGAACGCGCCGGTGGTGAGTGAAGGGTTTGTGTTCACCGGGCTTCAGACGGCGCTGGTCTGGGTCGGTGCATCCCCGTTCTCATCATTGCTCTGGGCGATCGCGAATGCCACGTGTGAGACGTGGGCGTTGATGTGTCTCAGGTAAGTGATCAGGTCCAGGTGAATGCTGCTGGTTTCCCGGGCCTCGGTCTGGCCCTGCTTGAGTCGTTCGAAATGATTGTCGCGCAGTTCACGGGCGATTTCATCGACCCGTCGCTTGTTTCGCACCAGTTGGCCGGCCAGATCGCGATCGCCGGTGGCCAGGGCGGTTTCGGCGATGACCATGTTCTCGGTCACCATATCCTTGAACTCCTCCAGTTCCTTCCATCCCTTCTGGGAAAAGGTCAGGTTCAGGCGAATTTTCTTGAGCACCAGTTCACTGACATTCTTGTCCAGAAGATCGCCGATGGTTTCCAGCTCGGAGCTGTATCGAAGAAGCCGGGCCTGCTCTCCGACGTTCTCCTCATCCCAATCAAAATGACACAGGAACTTCTTGATCGCCCTGTCCAACTGATCGACTTGATCATCGCGGATGGCGGCCTGCCGGGCCAGTCGTGCATCATCGCTTTTCAGGGCCTGCCAGAGATCGGCGAGCATGCCGCGCACCATTTCCGATACGCGCAGCACCTCCCGCCGCGCCTGTCCCAAGGCCAGGGACGGGTTATCGATGGAGCCAAGCTTGATATAGCGGGGTCCGAAGGCTTCGGCCACATCGTCCGGCTGGGGCGCCAGATGCTCGGCCAGGCGCAGGATCAACCCCAGGAATGGCAGACAGAGGATCGCCAGCGTCAGATTGAAGGCGATATGCGCATAGGCGACGCGCATTTCCACCGTCCCCGGGAGTGCTTCGAGCCCTGATGCGATCCACGGCGCGCAGGCCAGCCAGATGATCGCCGTCGCTGACTTGGCGATGAGGTTGCCCAGTGCCAGTCTGCGCGACTCGATCCGGCTCCAACCGACCATCAGTGTGGTGAATCCAACGCCGACGTTGGCGCCGATCACGACCATGACCGCGGTTTCGAGGGTGATTACTTCCGCCGCGCCCAGCCCGATGACCAGACCGATGGCGGCCGTGACGGATTGAAGTCCGACAGCCAGGCCGACGGCCAGCACCGCCAGGAGCAGTCCGTGGCGTTCGAGAATACGGATGATCTGGATAAGATCGCCCTCGGGGTCGATGCCCGCCGCCGCGCCCTTGATGATGCCGATGCCCATGAAGATGAACGCCAGCGCCAGGATGATCTGACCGAAGCCGCGGGTCTTCGTCCGCCGGGTGAACTGAAACATCACCACGCCCACCAGGGCCAGCCACGGCGCAAATTCATCCACGCGGAGCGAGATCAGCAGCACCATCATGGTCAGGCCGACATCAGCGCCGAAGACGACCGCCAGCATGCGGCGATAGTTCAACTGCCCGGCCTGAACGGTCTGGACCGCCAGCACGCTCATGGTCGTGCTCGACGGCGCGAGCATGGCGAGCCCCAGTCCGGTCGCGAACGCGCGGAAGCGGTTTTCCGCGAGCTTGGTGAGCCATTGGGCGAGGCGCGTGCCCAGAATCCGGTCCAAACCCTTACGCAGAAAACGAACGCCGAAGAGGATCAGCGCCACCCCGCCACCGATATAGAGCAGAATCGACATAGGTTCATCAAGCGTGCGGCGGGACACGAGCCCATCAGCGCACCGTTTCCTGAGCGTATCGTTTTCCGCCGTATGTCGCCACTTGGCACGCCTTCGTTCTTAGGGACGCCGGGCGTTCAGGTGCCCCCTGCCGTATGATCCGGGGATGACGCTTCACGTCGATACCGACATTCCAGCCGGCAACGCGCTGATCGAATCGGTGACGGGTGATACGATCCGCTTCCGTCCGGATTGCCGCGATACCCGGTCGGAATCGTGGTTCTACTGGAACTTCCGTGTCCGGGGTTGCGCTGGGCGAAGAGTCCGCATCGAATCCACCGTGCCCGACAGTATGACGGTGCGGGGTGGAGCGGTCAGCGCCGATGGCGGATGGACCTGGCGATGGATCGATGACTATGACCCCACCGTCTGGGCATTCGAACATGATGCGGGAGAGGATGATGAGCTTTGCTTCAGTCTGGCCATGCCGTACACGATGCGCAATCTGAATCGATGGCTGGAAGATCAAGGCAGGGACAGGGGAGTGGTCATTCACGAGCTATGCCGTTCACGGGCCGGTAAGGCGGTTCCGCTTCTGGAACTGGGCCGATCTGATGGCCGTGAGGATCACCAGGTGTTGCTCACCGCCCGGCATCATTGCTGCGAAATGATGGCCAGTTACGTGCTTGAAGGGATCATGGATCAGGCGCTGGCCGAGGATACCATCGGGGCGACCTTGCGCGATCGCTATCGACTGCTGGTCGTGCCCTTCGTCGACCTTGATGGTGTTGAGGCTGGCGATCAGGGCAAGTTCCGTGAACCGCATGATCACAACCGTGACTACATCGATCAATCCATCCATCCCGAAACCGCCGCGATCCGCGAATTGGTCTTGACCCGCCTGGATTCCCGTTTGCATGTCGGCCTGGACCTTCACTGTCCGTGGGTACGGGGTGAGCTTAACGAGTTGATCTATCTGGTCGGCAGCGCTGATCCGGACAACGCCGCGCGGCAAGCGCGGTTGGCCGAGGCCATCGAGTCTCATCGCCGCGGACCGTTGCCTTATCGAGCGTCGGGCACGCTGCCGCACGGACAATCGTGGAATGTCTCGGCCCACTATGGCGAGCATGTCAGCTTCTGTCGTTGGATGGCCGATCACGCGCCGGGCAGCCCGACGGTGGCCACCTTGGAGACTCCCTACGCGACGGCCGAAGGCATCGAGGTGAATGCGGAATCAGCAAGGGTGTTCGGCCGGGATCTGGCCTGCGCTCTGGCAGCGCTATAGCATCGGCGGCACCCGACGCCTCGAATCCAGCCGGCTGCTTCGTGGGGTTGGCGATTGCGATCGAGTTCGACTAGGCTTGTTGGGCGCTGTACACAGTGGCGCGCGGATGCGGTGAGCCCGCCGGACGCCGACCAGCCTACCCAACACCATCCAAGATTTCAGCCTTGCTCGAACAACTCCATGCGATCTCACCATTTTCCGACCAGCCCTACCCGCTGGTGAGTTGGTTGTTGGCCTGTCTGGCGGTGGTGTTGGTGGGCATCGCCAAGAGCGGGTTTGGCGGCGGTGTCGGCATTGTCGCCGTGCCGCTTTTCGTGCTGGCGGCCGGAAGCCGGGACGGCCTGGGGGCGCTGTTGCCGCTGTTGATCGCGGCCGACATTTTCTCACTGGGCCATCACTGGAAAAGGTGGGATGGGCCCAATCTCCGGCACCTGCTACCCGGATCGATGCTCGGAATCGTGGCCGGATCGGTGGTGCTCTGGCTGCTGTTGGGCAGGCCGGACCTGGGCTTGGCGATGGATGGTGGCGGCGTTCAGGACTTGGATGAGGCGGCCAGGCAGAGTCGCGCGCAGACTGAAAATGGGCTCAAACTGGCGGTTGGCCTGATCTGTGTGGCTTATGTGATCGGCGATTACATCCGTCGGCGGCTGAAGATCGATAAGCCCTTCCAGACCGGACCGGTCAAGGGCAATCTCACCGGGCTGGCCGCCGGGCTGGTTTCAACCATCGGCCACGCCGCCGGACCCATCACGGCCATCTACCTGCTCGGACAGAAGATCGACCGCCGCAAGTTCATTGGCACCGCCGTCATCTACTACTTCATCGTCAACACCGTCAAACTGCTGCCCTATCTGCTGCTGGGTCTGATTCACACCGGATCGCTCTTTCAGGGGTTGGTCCTGCTGCCCCTGGTCCCGGTGGGCACGTTCCTGGGCGCGTGGCTGAACAGGAAGCTGAGCGAGGATATCTTCCGGGCCATCATCCTTCTGATCGTGCTGATCACCGGCATCCACTTTGTGCTGGAGCCGCTGCTTTAGCAGGCCGCCAATGCCTACTCCGAGCAGACAATCGTGAACGTTCCAGCGGGTGTTGTGTCTTAGCTGGCTGGCGTGAGACTTTGCTCCAGTCCACACCCCAGATCGCCTCGCCGTGAACATCCAGCGCGGCAGCGACTGAACCGGTGAATCCCTCCAGTTTGCCTCGTCCGGCGGTGCTGAGCCAATGTTACCGGCCATCGCCGTCAAGCGGACCAAGCCGTGCATCCGATCAGGTTGAAGCCACCTGACTCGATGGGAAGTTCAAACACTTCCACATAAAACGCTTATATCACTAATTCCGACCCCGGATTTGCTGCTGATGGCCAGCTCCACGCACCTGCGGCCAGCTTCTTCACATGGTTTTCACGGGGTTGGACCGAGGCCCGAACATCAATCTTTCAGGTGCCGTATCCAGGCGAACCGATAGCAGGGAAGCCTAATCCGGACTTTAGAGTGTGAACAGGGCATCGAATTGTATTTTTTGTCTTGACAATCCTTCCAGCCTTGCCTATGTTGACACTAGTCTCCTTGTGAGAGGGTCGGCCGATCACGCCGCCAAACGGCTTGCCGCACTCGCCCCTGTGGCACGGTCAACGCCCGGAGGCCACACGGCACGACGGCCGAAGGATCAGGACAGGCGGAGCATCGGGGTTCGGTTGAAAGCTGCCGCGCTGTGCAACGCGCTGGCAGCCGCATCGCTGCGCGGTCGTACTTACTCAGGAGGCCACCATGAACCCAGCCTTTTCCGATCTTGAATGCGAAGTCCGCCGGTTGATCAGCGAATCTGAGTCGCTGCAACGAGCCGCCGAGCGCATCCGCTCGCACCGTCGCCCCTCGGCCGCACGACATGACTCGCCCCACGCCGAGCCCTACCACGATTTCGAAGTGCCAACCCGGGCCGAAGGCTACTGCCCGGTCACCTGGATGCTCGGCGATCTGGTCTCCCTCATCGCCAGCCGGCCGGAAGAGCCGGTCAGCACTTTCGAATCGCACATCCGGATGCGCATCAGCGAGCAGAACTTCTGTGGGGAGTGCGGGGACATCGCCGACGATGCCCACATCGCCCAGAGCATCGATGCCCAGGTCGATGCCGTGATCGAGGTGCTCGAATCCATTCGCAGCCGCGCCGTCGCCTCGGGAACCCTCTGCGGCCGGGAAGCAGCCATTCCGCAGTGCGGCTGACGCTCCCCCCGGGGCCGGGAGTTCTCGAGCCGATCCAACCCGCCTCTCGACCATTGATCGCCGCTGCTACACTTCCGGCCGATGCGCGCGGCCATGAACCCGATGCTGTCGATGGATGCTTCGTTCCCGGCCATGTGTCCGGGCCTTGTTCCCATACTCGCGCCGGCAACCACCGATCCCGCCGCGCTCGTGGGTGAGCTGGCGAGCATCGCCTATTTCATCGTCCTTCCCCTGCTGCTGATGATGGGCCTGGGCTTTGCGCTGCAACGGCGCATGGGCCTGGACATGCCGACCCTCACGCGGCTGAACTTCCATCTCGTCGTGCCGGCCATGGTCTATTTCGCCATTGTCACCTCCGAGGTGATGATTGATCAGGTCCTGCTGGTCGTCGGCTTCTCGGTGGCATTGATGATGGTGTTGGGCGCCTTCAGCCTGCTTGTGGCGAAGCTGCGCGGCGTGGAGCGCGACCAATGGCGCGCCATGCTCATGTCCACCATCTTCTACAACGCCGGCAACTACGGCCTGCCCCTGCAGAACCTGGCGTTTCGCAACGTGTCGCCGGAGGATGTCCAGCTCCCCGCCCAGCCCGGCGAAACCAGCATGAGCAACCAGGCCGAGGGCTTGCAGGTCTATGTCATGCTGGTGCAGAACGTCACCAGCTTCACCATCGGCGTCTTCCTCGCCGCCGGGCGCGCCAGTGATGGCCTCTGGCGGCGCAATCTGCTTCAGATCGCCCGCTTTCCGCCCATCTACGCCCTGTTCGCCGCGCTGTTGACCGTGCTGATCCGCCGCTGGCTGGGCGAACATGCCCAGGACGTGGCCGCGGCCCTCTCCCCCTTCTGGGAAACCGTGGACTACGTCCGCCGCGGCTTTGTCATCATCGCCCTGGCCACGCTGGGCGCTCAACTGGCCATCGTCGCCCGTGACCACGCCGTTCGATATCCCGTAACCAGCACCGTGATCCTCCGCCTGCTGATCGGCCCGGCCATCGGCCTGGCGCTGGTCCATCTGCTTGGCATCAGCGGATTCGCCGCCCAGGTGCTGCTGATCTCCACCGCCACGCCCACCAGTGTCAACTGCCTCCTGCTGTGCATGGAGTTTCGCAATCACCCCGACTTCGTCGCCCGTTCGGTGTTCTATTCCACCGTCATCTCCCCGATCACCGTCACCCTGGTGATCCTGCTCTCACGCAGCGGCGCCCTGCCGGGCTGAGGCGCTGGATCGGCGGATAGAATCGACACCGCACCGGAGCCGCGCTTTGGATCAGAAGCCGCCACAATCCGCCCCATCGATCGATATCCATCACGGCGATAACCTTCCCATCCTTCAAAGCTTTCCGGATCGATCATTCAACCTCATCTACATCGACCCGCCCTTCAACACCGGCAGGAGCCAGAGCCGCACCCGCCATCGCATGGTGCGCGACGATGAAGCCGGCGATCGAACCGGCTTCCAGGGCAGACGATATCGCACCGAAGTTCTCGGCGCTCAATCTTTCGATGACCTCTTCGATGACTTTCTGGCGTTCCTTCAGCCTCGCCTGATCCAGGCCCATCGCCTGCTGGCCGATGATGGCGCTTTCTTCCTGCATCTGGACTATCGCGAGGTTCACTACGCCAAGGTGCTGCTCGATCGCATCTTCGGCCGCGACTGCTTCATGAATGAGATCATCTGGGCCTACGACTACGGTGGGCGCTCACGCAGCCGATGGTCGGCCAAGCACGACAACATCCTCTGGTACGTCCGCGATCCCAAGCATTACACCTACCGCTATGACGATATCGACCGCATCCCCTACATGGCCCCCGGCCTGGTCACGCCGGAGAAAGCGGAGCGAGGCAAGACGCCCACCGATACCTGGTGGCACACCATCGTCAGCCCCAACGGCAAGGAAAAAACCGGCTATCCCACGCAGAAACCCCTGGCCATCCTCAAACGCATCATCGCCGTACACTCCAACCCCGGCGACCGCGTCCTCGATTTCTTCGCCGGCAGCGGCACCACCGCCCAGGCCGCCTGGGACCTGGGCCGACACGCCACGGTCATCGATGAAAACGACCAGGCCATCCAAACCATGCTCACCCGCCTGGCCCACACCAACCCCAGACTCCACCCCACCTCCGGCAAAACCCAAACACGCTCCACGTGAAACACTCCATTGGCCACATTCCCGGCAATGGTCGATTCACCCCAGCCATCGACGCGATCTCGCTATAGGTGATCGTCCGTCCTTACTTCCGCGCCTCGGCCAAGCGTTTATAAATGCCATCGTGCATCATTTGCTTTCCTCATCGCCGAGTTGTGACTTGGGATCGATCCAGATTCGTTTCAACATGCCCTGCGAATGGGCGTAATCGAAATCCTTGTCCGTTGTCAGTACGGTCATGCCGGTAACCTGGGCAGTGGCCGCAATCCACGCATCATTCTTTCCCATATTGCATCCGCCTTTGGTGCAATCAGCATCGAGTTCACCGTAGGCACGAAGCAGATCTGGGTGGTTGATGTCGGTCCACACCAATTCGTTGAGAATCTCGGTGAGTGTCTCACGTTTCTTCTGGCCCCATCCAAGGTATCGCACCAGCGAATACAACTCTCCCACGGTGACCACGGAAATCACGCAGCGATGCAGGCCGGTGCTCAACTGATAGCTCGTGTCGATGAACTGACCCAACTGTCGGTTTCGGATCAGCGCGATGACGATGTTCGTGTCCAGAAGATAACCGGCCTCTGTCGGCATCAGCTCAATTCCTGAAGTGCCAGTTCAATCTCGGCATCGGTTTCTTCTCCCGGCCACCGACCGATGATCGCCGCGACATTGCTTGTGCGATGCCGCTGGCCCATAATTACCGCCCGATCCTTCGTCGATCGTTGGGGTGTCGGAATCTGATTGAAGAACGCGTCCTCATTCCGCATCGATCGCACCTCAGCCACATCCACACGCAAAAGATTACCCGACGGGCGATAGATGGCCTTGCCCAGAAGAGTGACCTTCCGGTTTAGCAGTTCGTGAATCTGGGTAGTGTCGCCGTGGACCAGCACCCCACGGATTTCCTGACCGTTATCGAGTTTTACACCGATGGTGTTCGTACTCGCCCTGATCATGTCCAGCACGCCGGCAATGCGAATTTGACGAGGCTGGGGCGTCGCCCGCGTCAGTTCATCCGCACTGGTCACAACGGCCCTGTCCACCGTCACCCGTGGACCATCCGCATGCCGACGACTGCTGACCAAGCAAGACTGGAACGTCCCGTTGAGACCACGCCCCATGTCGTGCAACTTCGTCAACAGTGGTCGGTCAAATCGATCACTGTCGCTCAACCCGCTACGCACGTCCTCGACCACGTCCGCCAGCAGATCGAACGGCGTATCCTCGGGATCGGGACGACTGGGCCAGAGTTCCTGTTGCTCATACAACTCCGCCACCGCCTCGCCGAGCATCGGCGTCTCGAAGTACAAGACCGTCTCGTCATCGCCGTTGTGATCGACGAAACGAATATCCGAAGCGGCCTCCAGCCAGCGCGGCCTGCGCCCACGCGCAGCGCTTCGCCCTTCGAACGACATACGTACCGAGCCTCGAAGCAGGCGCGGGAATGTCCGCAGAATCTCCCCAAATGCCTGCGGAGGAACACGCTTGCCGTAATGCTCTTCACTTCGCAACGTCAGAGTTCTCGTAATGGTCTTCATGACAGCGCTCCTTATTCAGCCCCTGTGATACTCACCATATCGGCACTCCACCGCGCTCACGCCTCCGTCATCGGCTCGCGTTCACTCGGAACTGCGTTCGTCGAATATTCCATTGGCCATCTTCCCCCAGTTTACCTTGGTGGAGCAGACCGATGACGGCCCTTTTGAGGGCGGCCTTGATCTTCTTGCCGGTGTGTTCGAGGCCTGGGTAGGTCGATTGTGCGCCTGTCGTGTGTTGCACCAGGATGCCGTGACGCACGGCAGCCAGCAGGTCACCCTCCAGGGACTGGCGGACGTTTCTGCCCAACGCCCCGAAACCGAAGTGATCGCGCAGAAGTTCGAGTAGTTCCTCACGGCTGCACGGCGCGGCGTCCTGCCGCTGGAGTTCGGGATTGGCCGCAAGAACCTCATCCCGCCCCACATCACCGATCTTCCGCCACCTCGATGGCGATGAACCATAACCTTCAGCTCCGTGAGGAGGACATCAGCTTCGCTGTCCGCAAGGCAAACATGCAGGCGGACCAACCTGCCACCATGACGCAGAAAGCAACGCGGCAACTTTGTGTAATGGTCGGAAGTGAAAAGCAACGTAACGGAGCCGAGTCGGAAGCCAGAAACTCGCAAAGCTCAAAAATTGCCGCACTTATCGCGATACTTCGGGAGTTTCCGACCGTGACAAAACCCAGAAAGCACACCCTGAGGGACTCGAACCCCCAACCTACGGTTCCGAAGACCGTCGCTCTATCCAATTGAGCTAAGGGTGCCTGACTCGAACAATGCTAGCAGGTTGGCTCGTGGGTTTCACCCTCGGCCCTGGGGGGAGGCCAGGCGGCCGTCGGTCGGGGTGGTGGAGTTGGTATGCTGCTTTGATGCATGCGTGGATTTCTGGATTGGCTGGCCGGTTTCTGGTGTTTGATGGTCCCGATGGCAGCGGCAAGAGCACCCAGTTCCGGCGGTTTTCGGCGTTGCTGCAGGATTCGGGGGTGGTGACCTGCGAGGTTCGGGAGCCGGGGGGGACGGTGATCGGCGAGCGGATTCGCGAGATGCTGCTCGATCCCAGCCACCAGGAGATGGACCTGCGTTGCGAGATGCTGCTCTATATGGCCAGCCGGGCGCAGCTCATGGCTCAGCGGATCCGGCCGGCGCTGGCCGCCGGGCAGTGCGTGCTGGCCGACCGGTTCATCAGTTCGACGCTGGCCTATCAGGGGACGGCGGGCGGTTTGGATCGGCGGGAGATTCTCGATGTTGGGCGCATCGCCATCGCCGACCAATGGCCCGACCTGGTGGTCGTGTTCGATGTGGATGAGAAGACCGCCGCGGCGCGGCTCAGTCCGCTGCTGGATCGGATCGAGCAGCGGGGCGCGGCGTATCACCAGCGGGTGCGGCAGGGCTATCTCGACCAGGTACGGCGACAGCCCCAACGCCATCGCGTGATCGACAGCCGGGGCGAACCGGACGAGGTCTTTGCGTTGCTTCTGACGAACCTGCGGGATTGGGTGCGCAACAGCCCGGCCGGCTGATCCGGCCGCGCCGGGACACCCCCGAGCTTGATCAAGCCACGATGGGCTATAATGCCTGCCGGGCACGGCACCGCCTTGGCGGTGTCTGGCAGGGTCATGCCGGGGAACCACGTATCGAGGGACAAGAGCTGATGGCCACCAGTTTCGGCGCGCTTTGCAACGACTTTTTCATCAACCAGCAGATTCTGCTGAAGATGGACCTGCCTTCCGAGCGGGATACGCTGCTTCACCTTTTCGACCGGGTTCGCCGCTCGTATCCCATGATCGATCGACTGCGGCGGTTTGATGATGAACTGCTGGTTGAATCGAACCGCAAAGTGGCCGATTACAAGTGTTTGTCGCTCCGTCGCACCAGCATCCGCACCGGGCATATCAACCCCGTATCCATGGAAGAAGCCTACCAGTACCACCGCATGGTCCTGGAGGTCGCCCCCTACCACCTTTCGATCAGTCCGCTGGATGTCGATTACCTGGAATTGACCTACGGCTTTGAGCTTGAGTGCAAGGGCAATCAGGATGAGGTGATCCACGATGCGCTGCTGGCCCATTCGCCGCTGGGCGCGCTGCTGGGCCCGTTCCACAGTGATGGTCCGCGGAGCGAAACGAAGCTGGTCAATGTTCAGCCGGCGTTCGGCGTGCAGCTTTCCCGTGCCGGGGATTTGCAGGGCTACTTCGAGGTCAAGACGCGCCATCGAGGCCGTCGGGGCCAGAGCGGCCGATCGAAGCACGAGCCCATCTGCATCATGCTCACCGTGCGGCGGTATGGCCCGGTTCACGAATTGAACGAACTGGACGGCGAGTTCTGCCGCGTTCGCGACCTGACCGAACGACTGGTCGCCGAGCGACTGGTGCCGGAGCTGCTCACTCCGGTTGCGCGTTGCATCACCAGCGGCGCTTGAGTTTCGTGCCCTCACTTTTTCTTCGGTGCCGAGACGGTCAGTTCGATCCCGCCGGATTCCCAATCCTGTGATGGGGTTGGGTCCACAGCCGCGCTGCCCGGGTTGATCAGGTCGGTCGGTTCCATGTCCAGGAGTTGCTTCATCCGTTTCCTGGCGGCGCGGATGCGTTTGCGTCTCAGCTCGCCAAACCCCCGAACCTTCAGTGGCAGCTCGGCCACCGCCAACCAGCGCTGATACTCGGCCTCGTCGCCGATCGACATCGTCTTGAGCAGGCCGATGAAGCTGTCTCGCCATTGCCGATCTTCGAGACGGTGGCGCTTCAGATAGCGGCGCAGCCAGGAAAGGCGGCTGAGCAGGCGCAACTGCCATGCGCGGGCCCTCCAATCGAAGCGGAACGTTCTGCCCCATAGCGTGATGGAGGGATGGGTGATGAAGCGATATCGAATCGAATCGCCTCGCAATGGGTCCACGGCGAACTTTTTCTGATCGGCCAGATAACGCTCGGGCTGGGTCAGCAGCGCGGCCACGAAGAATTCATCCTTGATGAGCATGACATGGGCCAGGCTGTCGGCCATCAGCCGGGTCAGTGCATAGCTCCACTCCCGCCGATCGGCGGCGAGCACGGCCAGCATCGTGTCGCCATACAGCCGGGCATAGTCGATTCCGCCCCAGATCATGCAGTCGGCGGCGCGTCGTGTGACGGTGTTGAGCACCTGGGCACCAAGGTCCGTGCGTCCGGCTTCGCGATAGAGGTTCATGAGGTACTCACGGAACTCCGAAGCCTGACGCCGCGCTCTCTTCCGGCCGAACCATCGGCGATGGGTGAGGATTCCCTGAGTGCCTTGCAGCCTGATGGCCGCGACCTTGCGCATGAGGGTCGCGCGGGGGCGTTCCTCGGGTGGATTGACCGCCGGGTTCCGCAGGTCCATGGCCGCCTCGCGGCCGATGTTCAGCGCCCGCAATGCCCGGGCCGCTTCCTGGGGAACCACCCGTGCCACGGCCTGTTCCAGGGCACCGGCGGTGACCGGGATCCAGCCAAGCTGATAGGCCAGCCCGAGCAGGGCGATATTCAGCGGGCGACGGGTGCCAAGCGCTTCATGCAGCCGCGCCGACAGATCGAGGGCGACCATCCGGCCCGGCTCAACGATCGAAGCAAGCTGTTCAAGAAGCTCATCGGTCGGGTCGGTCTCGATGCCGATCAGGTGTTGCAGGGTCGGCGCTGACGATGGCTGGATGGCCATCACGGTTGCTTCGCTGAAGACCGATTGCCCTTGTCGCGGGTCCACGGCGCGAACCACCTCGACCAGGTCCAGGCCAAAGATGACATCCGCATGGCCGAAGGGTATGCGGGGTGTGGTCAGGTGCTCATCATCGGGCGTCGGATCACGGCTGGCCGAGACGCTCGCGGATGGATCGGCGCCGTGGTGGGTGTCTCCGGCGGGCTTGGTCTGGGTGAAAAGCACCTGGGAACTGACACTGCCGGTCCGGGGCGCTGGGTCCGTGCGATCCAGATACTGAACGTGGTATCCCATCAGATGTCCGGCGACCAGCAGCGCCGAGGTGGCCACGCCGATTCCCGTGCCGCCCACGCCGGCAAGATGGGCGCGCCATTCGGGTTTGTCACCGTGAATATATCGAGGCGGGTCCGGCAGGGAGGCTTTGCCGGATGATGCCATCACACCGCTGCCGCCGGTCGATTCGGCGTCGGTTCGATATCCCGCGATGGGTGTGGGCTTGGTGCGAAGCACCGTAACCTCGCAGAAAGACGGGCAGGCCCGGATGCGATGGCAGGCACCGTCGGAGACGCACCACATTTCATCGGTCTGAATCTTCGGGCCGGCATCGGTGGGGACGACCTTCAAGCCCTGGCAGCCGGTCCGGGTGGTACACTCCAGGCAGAAATCACAGACCGACTCGGTGATGTGGACATGCGTTCTGCGCGCCTCAAAGCCGTGTTCAGCACGCTGGCGGCGAAACGCTTCTTCCTCCCGGGCCTGATGCTGAAGCCCGCACTCCTTATCCGCGATCAGAACACGAACCCCATCCTCGAGCAGCAGGCGCTCGAGCAAAGCGCGATATCGCTGCCGATCGGCGGGATTGATGCGCGCGACGCGCAGGCCCTCATCCTTGGCGTGGATCATCAGCGCTTCGAGCGAGCCTTTCAATCGCGCGGCCACATCATGCTCCGGCCGCCCCTCGGTGAAGCGGTCCAGACCGACGCGACCACTCATCGCCGCCGATTGATTGGCCAGCAGAATGAACATGATGTTCTGGCCGTTCTCGACCGCCTGCGCGATGGTGGACCATCCCGTATGAAAATACGCCGCATCGCCCATCAACGCGATGTGCCGGACCTGATCGCCTCCCGAAACCCCCGCGGCCATCGCCCCGGCCAGCCCCACGCCACCGTAACTCTGAAACAGGCTGGATTGCCATGAACCGGCCATCAGGCTTGAACAGCCGGTATCACCGTGAACAAAAAGCCGGACCGGCTTGCGCTGGTGGCGCCGGAGCATGTACGAGCCATCGGCAAGGTCGCGTTGCAGTTCCAACAGGACCGAGGATGAATCCCGATGTGGGCATCCGGGGCAGAATCCGGCGTGTCTTGCCGGAGCGCGGATGGCCAGGTCTCTGGCGGCGCGGATTCTTTCGAGGCTGCCCGCATAAGCCTTGCCCGGCGCCATGCCGCATCGTTCAAGCAGGGGCCCGAGTCTGGACAGCAGTTCCGAAGGATGGAGCGGGCCCGGTGGCAGACCGGTCAATTCATCGGGAAACCGTCTGCCAAATACCTCTCCAACCTGGCCTCGCGTGGTTGGCTCGCACGCCAGCAGACTCTGAACGCGCGGCTCGATCCATGCCTCGCCTTCTTCCACCACCACCAGACGGCGGACCCGCGACGCCAGATCACGGATCAGCATCTCATCGAGCGGCCAGACCAGTCCGAGCTTGCAGATCGGCAGACGCCCGGCCACACCCATCTGTGCCAGTGCCTGGGTCAGCATGGCGTAGGCGCTGCCACCGGCGATGAAGCCCAGCGGCTCGACCGCGCCACGCTCCGGGAGATTGACCAGACGGTTGAGCTTGCGCGTTCGGGCCAGGGCGATCACATCCTGCCGTCGCTTGTGGAGCATCGCGGTCAGCACCGCGCGCCGGCTGGGTAGTGGGACGTACTCGGACAGCTCCTGCGATTCGGCGTTGGGGACGGTCGAATCGGAGGCGGGCTGATGGTTGCGATAACAGAACACGGTGCCACCGCCATCGAGCAGCAACGGGGTCAGGCGCATCGCCATCCAGATGCCGGCTTCGCGCGACATGCCAAGGCCAAGGGAGACCCAGTCCTTGACTTCCTGCGGGCAGCTTGGCTCGAGCATGGGCAGGCCGATCTGCTCGGCCAGCGCGCGGCAATCGCCACCGGCGTGGATCGATCGCCCTTCGACATCATCACCCACCGCCACCAGCACGCCGGCACCCCGCCCCGACGGCCGGGAAAGAAGGGCGTTGGCGATGGTTTCGGCGGCGCGTTGCATCCCCTGGCCGCTCAGCGCCACCATGGCGCGGCAGCCGGCCATGGCCGCGCCATGCGCTTCGGCCACGGCGAGACGCTCATGACGCGCCGGCCGCGCGCGGATATTCCGCTCACGGAACAGCGAGTCCATCAAGAGCATGGAGCGGAAAAGCCCATTCCAGGGCGCTCCGGGTGTTCCAGTCATCAAAGAAAGCCCGCCGGGAGCCTCCCAGGCGCCTTTGATCAGCAACTCCTGGCCGGTGAAGACTTCGCGTCCGGACTGAGTTTGGAATCTTGCCGGATTGCGGATCATGCCGGGGTCTCGAATCGACAGCTCGGCCACCCCCGCGACACATCAGAGACTGAGCCGATCCACGGCGCGGGTTTTACGATGTGCCGGCGCTGCGATAACACGAAAGATTATAGGAAATTGGAGACAACCCGGCCTTGGCGGCATCGCCATGGGCCAGGGCGGGCTCGATTCCGAAGCGCCGCACACAGCGCACGCCCAACGAATACCCCGCCGACCGGAATGCGACACCGCCGCGCTGTTCAAATCACGCCACAGGGACGAACCTCATGGCGCCATCGCCATGGCTTGATGGAATGATGCTCGAAGGCGAAGCGCGATGGACGCAGAGATGGCGACAACGGCGAACGGCTATCGGGCAGCCACACCAGCCGAGCCGGCATTCAATAAAGTTGATGGGGTTGCGCTGATCCAGCGCGGCGGATCAGGGCGGGGCACGCTCCTGCGCGGCGGGCACTGGACGGGTGGCGTGGGTGGTGGAGATCGGGTTTGCCATCGGCTGCGAGGAACCACTCGACCGCGCTGCCCGGCGCGCCGCTTTTTGCTGCTCCCTTGCCGCAGCACGACGCTGAGCACGTGTCGGCAACCGCCGGGAAACACCCCCGGAAGCGCCCCCGCCCCCGGCTCTGCCCTGCGAAACTTTACGCGAAGCAGGGAAGTCCCCGTAACCGCCAGGCGCCCCGGAGCTTTTGCAGGCGAAACGATCAGCAGCAGCCGAATCGCCTCGCCGGTCGTCAGGCCGCTGTCGGATTCGGGTACCGGCCGAATCCTGTGTTGTCGGCGGCAGGTCTTGCGCGGCCGGTGTTGTCTGGTCGCCGTGCTGTTCATCCCCTGCCGGGATCATCTTCGCGACTGTTTCCGATGCGCCATCGCCGAAACGTTCCGGGTTGAGCGCATCCGCAGCGTATCGAGACTCACTTCCCGGCGCGCTGCCCGAGCGCTCCGCGGGTTTGGCAGCCCTACGGACACTTCCCCATCCGGGTGTTCCGAGATTGCTTCCGGAGGTCGGGGCGCTGCCAGGGGTTCCGGGGACACTTGAGGAGGTTTCCCTGCTTCGCGTAAAGCTTCGCAGCGCAGAGCCGGGGCCGGGAAAACTTCCGGGGGCGGGGGCGGGGCCGGGGGTTCGCGGGGTTGGCATCGGAGTGAGGCCGATGAGTTGGTCGATGCGGATGCGGGCGCGGAGTTTCTGGCTGATGGTGGCTTTGGGATGACTGATGATGTACTTGTAGAACCAGACCGCCTCGGCGGTCCGCTGTTCGTCCGGCACATTGAGACTGGCCAGCATTTCTTCACGAGCGCGGCGAACCCACATTTCAGCCTGCTGCGCGATCACAGAGCCGAACTTCTTCTCCAGCCGCCGCACAATGATGTACGGATCAACCCCCAGAGCCAGCCACCGCTTGCAAGCGCTGAGAACCGCATCCGGCTCGACCGGATCAGGCTCCGATTGCCCGATGGCCGAGCCGACATCACCCGCGTCGATCTCGACCGGCGCTACGGGCTCGGATTCAGGCTGGCTGATCGCTTCAGACAACGACAATCACTCCGGGTATTGGCTTCAGGGGGGCGGGGGCGGCGGCCAAGACGCATCGACGAAAACCGCCGCACCTCAGGCCATCACCCGGTAATTGCCGCGCTTGGGGGCAAGGGCGCGATCGGCGATTCCGGGGGTTGCGCCGGCCCGTCACCCGGGAAGAGGACCGTTCCCGGAGAATCCGGCGGTTCTTGACTCGTCCGGCGACTTGGACAGGGGCACTTAATACGGCCTTTCCAACGTACGATGAAATTGACGTACGTTCCCATTGACGTACGTCAAAAACGGCGTATAATTCGGCAGCCCTCAAGACCAAGGCCGGAGGACCACATGCAAGTCAAGCCAATGAGAGCCAATCCCGGCGGCGAAATCGAGGCGGGTAATGTCGTCGGCCGTGATCGCCTGATCAAGGAAATCTGGAATGCGCTGCACGTCCAGAGCGTCGTGATGGTCGCCGAGCGACGGATCGGCAAGACCACGGTCGTTAAGAAAATGCGAAGCGGCCCTCCTGCCGGTCTGCGCCTGATCTACAACGATGTCGAGGGGCTGAGCACACCGCTCGAGTTTGTCGAGGCCGTCGCCAGGGACGTTGAGTCCCTGCTTCCCGCTGTGCGCCAAGCCGGTTCCAAATTTCGCCGGATGCTCGGCCACCTCGGTGGAATCGAGATCGGCGGTGTGCTGAAACTCCCACCTCAAATGAGCCCCAACTGGAAGGACTTGCTGCGAGCGACCGTCGAGGATCTCCTCGATCACTGCCCGGACTCGTTTCATGTCTTCGTCTGGGACGAGATACCGCTCATGCTGGACAAGATCCGATCCAGCGCCGGCGAGCAGGTGGCGATGGACGTGCTGGACGTCCTGCGGGGCCTGCGACAGAAGCACTCGCGCCTGCGCATGATCTACACGGGGTCGATCGGTCTGCACCACGTCCTGTCCGGCCTTCGCGAGGCGGGACACGCCAATGCTCCAACCAACGACATGCGTACGATCGAGGTCACGCCGCTCGACCGGGACGATGGCCGGATGCTGGCGCAGGCCCTCCTCCTCGGAGAGGAGCTTCAATGCTCTGAGCCAGAAGAGACCGCCGACGCGACCGCGGAGGAGGTGGACGACATCCCCTATTACATCCATCAGGTTGTTGCCCGGATGCGGGCCGTCGGGAATGAGGCCAGCGCGGCTCTGGCTCGCTCCATCGTGCGGAAGGCACTCGTTGACGCCCAGGACACCTGGAATCTCGCGCACTACCGGGACCGCCTCGATGGGCGCTACGGTCCTGATCGCCTTACGCTCGTCCTGGCGGTGCTCGACGCGGTTGGGGCGGCCGGGGAGCCCCTGGCGTTCGACGATCTCGGCCATCGGGTTCGGTCCACGGTGCCGCGCGAGAAGGCGGGGTCGGACTTCGTCCGGGACGTGATCGATGGCGACGATGAGAAGCTTCGTAAGTTGCTCACCTCTCTCGAACGCGACCATTACCTCTGCCGGGATCCCCATACAGGGCACTACCGTTTCCGCTTCTCTCTGATCCAGCGCTGGTGGAATATGAAGCGGGGTGGGGCATGAAGTCGGCATTTCTCTCCCGGTTCACACCAAGTCTGCTCCCGCCTGAGGCACTGGAGCATATGTTTGTCCAGCGCTCGAGGCTGGCGGGCACAATCGTCGCGGGCCTTCGCGAGAGCGGCCTGACGTCCGGCAAGCACTACTACCTGGTCACGGGACCACGCGGGATCGGCAAGACGCACCTGGTCTCACTGGTCTACCACCGGCTCCGACGGGACAAGGACCTGCGGGCCAAGCTGCGGATCGCCTGGCTGCGAGAGGAGGAGTGGGGCGTCGCCTCTTATCTCGACCTCCTGCTGGTCATCCTGCGCACGGTGCATGAGCAGGGCGATGCCCCGGAGCTCTCCGAGAAGTATGCGCGTCTGAAGCAGATCACGAACCCGGAAGAGGCTTGTGCGGTCGCCGAGCGATTGGTTGTGGAAGCGGCCGGTGCCGGGACGCTGCTGATCATCGCGGAAAACCTCGACGAAATCTTCCGAGGGCTGGAGACCGCGGGACAGCGCCGGCTTCGCGCGCTTATCCAGAACCATCCGGTCTTCGCAATCCTGGCAACGTCCCAGAGCCTTTTCGATGGCATCACGAACCGCGATGAGCCCTTTTACGGCTTTTTTGATGTGCATCAACTTGACGAGCTCAGCTTCGAAAATGCCGTTCGGCTCGTGGCCCGGATCGCTGAACACGAAGGGAATCAAGCGCTGGCCCGGGCGGTGTCGTCGCCCCTCGGGCGAGCGCGCCTCCGCGCTGTCCATCACCTCGCCGCCGGGAATCCGAGGGTCTATGTGATCTTCTCGCAGTTCCTGACTGTGAATTCCCTCGATGCGCTGGTGGGCCCGCTGCTTGAGACCCTTGATGATCTGACCCCTTACTACCAGGCTCGAATGAGCCACCTGAGCCCACAACAGCGCAAGATCGTCGAGTACCTCTGCGCGAAGCGAGGCGGCGAGACCGTGTCCGGGATCGCGCGTGCGAACTTCATCAGCCCCCAGACCACATCCAGCCAACTCCGCAAGCTGGATGAATTCGGCTACGTACGTTCGGTGCAATACGGGCGCATCTCCTACTACGAACTTCGGGAACCGCTCCTCCGGCTCACCCTGGAGGTCAAGAAGCTGCGCGGCGAGCCCGTGCGCCTGATCGTGGAGTTCCTCCGTGTCTGGTACTCCGAGCAGGAACTCACGGACCGGATGACCGTTGCGCAGACTTCCTGGGAGAGGGACTACATCACCGCCGCCCTGGACCTGAAACATCAGGAAGGAGAAGACCTGCTCGTTCAAACCTGCCGGAGCGAGATGGAACGGCTCCTGGCCGCTGAAGAAACCGCGCGAGCACTCGACGTGGCCGACGAGTTGATCGCCGTCGGAGGTGGCATCGAGGACTGCGACAGGATTATCGAAATGCCGGAAGCTTCCGACGAGCAGGTGGCCCGGGCGCTGGGCCGGAAAGGGATGCTGCTGGTCACCCAGAGGCGCTTGGCGGATGCCATCGAGGTCTTCGACGAGGTTGTCCGGCGTTTTGCCGATCGCGACGAGCCAGTCCTCGCCGAGGGAGTCGCTAGGGCGCTCGCAAACAAGGGCGTCGCGCTCGGCTCCCTGGGTCGCTTCGAGGATGCGATCGAGGTCTACGACGAGGTTGTCCGGCGGTTCGCCGATCGTGAAGAGCCGAACCTTGCTGAGGAGGTTGCCAGAGCGCTCGTCAATAAGGGCGTCACGCTCGGTTCCCTAGGCCGCCCCGAGGAGGAGACCAAGGTCTACGATGAGGTTGTCCGACGTTTTGCCGATCGCAAAGAGCCGAGCCTTGCTGAGCAGGTTGCCAGAGCGCTCGTCAATAAGGGAGTCACGCTTGGTTCCCTGGGCCGCTCCGAGGATGCGATTGAGGTCTACGACGAGGTTGTCCGGCGTTTTGGCAATCGCGACCAGCCGAATCTCGCCGAGGGGGTCGCAAGAGCGCTTTTCAGCAAGGCCATTTTGCACGCGGTCATGGGCCGGTTCGAAGAAGGGAGAAAGGCACTCCAGAGCGCTCAGGAACGTCCGGCGAGTAAGGATGGCGACTGGGTACCGGGTGGAGTGGACTTCCTGAACCACCTGCTGAGGCGGACCCGTGACGAGGCCGAGTGGCGACGGGTCGTCGCGTTCCTGATCGAGGCGTACGACCAGCGCGGCCACCTTGCGACCCTGGGCGTCGGACTCGTTCGGTCGTGTCGCGCCCTGGCAGACGGCTCCATCGACAAAGAGTCAGCGTCTCGATGGCTTGATGTCTGGACGGAACTTGGGGGGTCCAGGGAGCAGATGCGAATTCCCCTTCGCATGCTCAAGGCGGCGGTTGCGTATCTGAAGCAAGGTAAGTCCGAGGAGCTGCAGGCGCTACCGGCGGAGGAGCGATCGTTGCTCAAGTCGGCCCTGCACGTCGACACCGACGATCGAAGGGGCTCGATTCGCTGAAGCCGGCAATGTACATGATCGGAGTTGCGATCGTGCGCGGCGGTTGGCTCACATCCACTGGCCTTTCGCGACCGGGATGTGGTCCGGCGTGCTCCTTCATGTCCAGTCCTGACTCCGCGCCAACTTTCGCGTTACCCGCGACCCCGTCCTCATGACCGCCGGATCGATCAGCGTTTTCCGCCGCGCGCTTTGGGGATGCGCTGCCTCCCCTGTCCGTGCGTCGTCTATTGCCGATCAATGCTGGCGCAAGCTTCGGTCTTGCCGCTTCCTGTGCGGGGGACCCATCGCTGGTTTCGGTTTCTTCGATCGGAGCCACCGTAGCGCCGGGCAAGAGATTCGGGTGCCGGGCCGCAGAGTTCAGCGCGGCCGAAGGGGGCGAGCGCCGCGGTGATCGATTCGCAGGATGTCTCGTCGGCGGGCACCTGATGGCCGGGCAGGTCGAGGATGATCCGAAGGTCATCCTGCATCACGTGAAGCACAAGATTCAACCGACGATGATCGCCATGACCGTTGCCGTTGGTGTCGGCCCGGCCGAGCACCTCCCGCAGACTCCGGATACGGCCGGCCGGATCGGCGTCGCCGTTGCCGTTCGGGGGTTCCTCGACCACGATACGGACGCGTTCGGCCAGTCTCTGGGCAGCCTCCCCGATCGGGATCACATCCTGAATCTGAAGCTGGGTCGGCTCGCGCACCTTATCCACGCGACCCACCAGCAGCAGGACTTCTCCGGTCAGCAGTTGGGGATGGACCTTCTGATAAGTCTCGGAAAAGACGATCGCATCCATCTTGCCGGTGAGGTCTTCGAGCGTCAGCATGGCCATTTTCTGGCCCGGGTTCTGTCCCCGCTTGGTGATGGTGTGACGCACCTCCTGAATCATCGCGCCGACAATGACCACGGTGTCCTGTGGAAGGTTCAGAGCACGTGCAAGATTGCAGGTGGCGTAACCGCGGATTCGGTGTTCATCGACCTTCAGCGGATGGCTGGAGATATAGAAGCCCAGCGTGGCGCGTTCGTTCTCCAGAAGCTCGCGTGTTGACCAGGATACGGCCTTGCGAAGCGTCGGGACGGATGAAGGCGTGTCGGCGGGGCCCGCCTGCTCGCCGAACATATCGAACATGCTCGACTGCCCGCTTGCGCGATCGGCCGCGACACGTTGCCCGGAGGCGATGGCATCATCCAGCGATTCGATCAGCGCCGCCCGCGCATCGACGCCGTGGATCGAATCGAAGGCACCGCAGCGGATCAGATTCTGAATCGTCGCGCGATTCACGGCGGTCAACGAGATGCGTTCGCAGAAGTCGAACAGGCCGGTGAAGGGCCCGCCTTCCTCGCGGCGGCTGATGATCTCGTTGATCGCCTTTTCGCCGACATTCTTGACCGCGCCCAGTCCGAAGCGGATGAAACCCCGCGCGGCGGACTTGGCGCTGCCTTCAGCGCTCACCACGGTGAAATCGACGAACGATTCGTTGACATCCGGCGGCTGAACCTCCACGCCCTGCCGGCCGTCGGGGAGACGTACGCGACGGCATTCATCCATGTACTTGACCACTTCGGACATGTTGCCCGACTCGAAACTGAGCACGGCGGCCATGTATTGGATGGGGAAATAGGTCTTGAGGAAGGCGGTCTGGAAGGCGATGATCGCATAGCCGGCCGAGTGCGACTTGTTGAAGCCGTAGCCGGCGAACTTAAGGATCAAGTCGAACAGTTCACCGGCCTTGGCGGACGAAAGGCCACGCCGCCCGGCGCCATCGAGGAACTGCGCCCGGGCACTGTTGATCACGCTTTCCTTCTTTTTACTGATGGCCTTGATCAGCGAATACGCCTCGCGGAGGTCGATGCCGCCCAGTTCGTGGGCGATCTGCATCACCTGTTCCTGGAAGACCATGATGCCGTAGGTTTCAGCGGTGAATCGATCCACGATCTCGTGAACCTGTGGCACCGGTGCCCGGCCGTGCTTGCGCTGCACGTAATCATCAATCAGCGCCATGGGCCCGGGACGGAAGAGGGCGTTGGCGGCGATCAGGTCTTCGAGCCGATCGGGCTTCATGGCCCGGAGCATGTTCTTCATGCCATCGGATTCGAACTGGAAGATGCTGGAGGTTTCGCCGCGCCGGAACAACTCCAGCACCCGCTGATCGGCGAAGTCGATCCGGTCCAGGTCCAGCGGATCATCCTCCGGCCCGAGTCGATCGGCATGCGGCACCGAATCGCGGATCGTCGCATCATCCAGCGAAGCGCGAATCAACTGCCGTGTCCGCTCCATGATCGAAAGCGTCTTGAGCCCGAGAAAATCCATCTTGAGCAGACCGACTTTCTCGACGGTCGGACCATCCCACTGGGTGACGATGACATCCTTCTGGCTCTTGTCCGCGTTGGCCTTGGCCAGGGGCACGATGTTGTCCAGCGGTTGCGTGGCCAGAACCACGCCCGCGGCATGCACACCCGAATGCCGCGAGAGGCCTTCGAGCTTCATCGCCGATTCCATCGTCGCGCGAACCAGAGGGTCCTGCTCCATCAACGCTCGAAGCTCCGGCTCGCGTTCCAGGGCTTTATCCAGTGTCATGCCCAGTTCATCGCCCACCAGCTTGCACAGCCGGTTGACGATCGGGATGCCCAAGCCCATCACGCGCCCGGCATCGCGGATCGCGGCCTTGGCCTTCATCGTTCCGAACGTGATGATCTGGGCCACGTAGCCGTATTTCTGTCGGACGTAATCGATGATCTCGGGCCGGCCGTTGCGGCACATATCAATATCGATATCGGGGTATTCGCTTCGGTTCGGATCGGTGAACCGCTCGAACAGCAGGCCGAACTTCACCGGACAGGCGTTGGACAGGCCCAGGCAGTATCCGACCATGGTGCCCACGCCGCTGCCGCGCGCGTTGGCGGGGATGCCGCGCCGGCGGGATTCGTTGACGAAATCCCAGACGATCAGAAAGTAAGCGCTGATGTCCTTGTCGCGCAGGATGCCCAGTTCCCGCTCCAGACGTTTGCGGTGATCATCGGTGATCGACTGCCCATATCGCCAGAGCAATCCCGCCTCGGAAAGCTCGCGCAAGGCGATGTCGCACTGCGCCTTGAGTTGGTCGGCCGATTCCGGATCGCGGTCGCCATCGAACGGCAGAAGCTCATACTGAGCACAGAACGCCTGATACCATTCGCTGCTGCCTTCGGTGAACTGGTGTAGGTCGTCGGACGGCTTGCGGACGATCTTGACCACCGGCGCGTGCTTCTGGTCGAAGTCGAGCTCGACGTTGCACCGCACCGCGATCCGGCCGGTATTGGCCAGCGCTTCTGGCTGATCCTTGAAAAGCTCGGCCATCTCCTCGGGGCTCTTGACGTAAAGCTCCGGGGAGTATTTCATGCGGTTGGTTTCGCTCTTCTGGGTCACGGTCGAGACGCAGATGAGCGTGTCGTGGGCATCGTGATCCTCGCGCCGGAGGAAATGTGCATCGTTGTCGCAAACCAGCGGCAGATCGAGTTCGCGGGCGAGCCGGATGATCAGCTCGTTAAGCGGCGCCTGCTCGGGGATATTGTGACGCTGAAGTTCGAGGAAGAAGCACGGCTCGCCCTGATCGTTGGGGGCGAAGGTTCGCTGATGCCAGCGCGCTTCTTCGATGGCGCGCCGCCAGTGTTCCTCCCGGCCGGAGTTGTGATACCGCAGGAGATGCAGGGCCAGCGATGAGCCCAGGTGGCCGTTGATGGCGATCATGCCGCGCGAACGGGCTTCGAGCATGGACTTGTCGGTGCGCGGCTTGTAGTAGAAGCCGTTGAGGTAGGCATCCGAAGCGACCTTGACCATGTTCTTCCAGCCCTCGAGGGTTTCGGCCAGAAGCACCAGGTGAAAGCCGCCCTCGGCCACATCCCGATTCTCGCGATCCAGTGAACGCAGCGATTCCTGACGGGTCCGATCGCCGCTGAGGCCATCGACGTCAGGCGCGACATACGCCTCGATGCCCAGGATGGGCTTGATTCCCGCGGCCTTGGCGCGCGTGTAAAAGCTCACCGCCCCGAACAGATTGCCATGGTCGGTCAGCGCGACCGAATCCATGCCCAGTTCCTTGACCCGGCTAATCAGCTTGTCCAGCCGGTTGCCGCCATCGAGCAGCGAGTATTCCGAGTGAAGATGCAGATGGGCAAAGTCGCCGTTCATCCTTGAACCCCTTGCCTTGAGATCGACCTGACCGCGATGCGAACCGCGACCCATCGATGGTGATGCGTCCGCCGGCCGGCCCCGGTCGCGGGGAAACCGATTAATCCATCCAGCCAAAGATCGTCCGCCAACACAGAATCCTACGTCCCCGCGCCATGAGGGCAACCGGCGCTCGGCCGTGGATTTCCTGTCAGCAAGCCGCGCCGGATCGAACGGCCCGATGGATCGGGCTCATTCCTTGAGCCCGATGGAAACCCACACCAGCGGTTCAATCGAACCGGCATCGTTGGTCACTTCATGTTCGACATCGGGCGGAATGTTGATGCTCATGCCCGAATGGACATCGAAAGTGTCCTTGCCCAGGGTCATACGGCCTCGGCCCTGGGTGAAGACATAAAACTCCGGGATCGGATGATGATGCTTCTCCATCGTCATGCCCGGATCGAGGATGCCCCAGCATGGGCCATAGGCGAAGGTGTCGGGCCGAATCCGATCCGGTTCAAGCCCGGGAAACAACTGCTGCACGAACATGCTGTTATTGTGGGCTTTACCGAAATGCTGACGGTCGAGCTTTCCGATGTTCCTGTTCATGGCGACTCCTGATCACGGTGCCTTGGCTATTCGAGCTTCTGAAAAATCGATTCCATCAGTGCCACATCCGGCAGGCATGCCTGGCCCTCGGCAGCCGGTCCGCGGCCCGCCTCGATGGCTTCGATGAACGCCCGGGCCTGCTCGAGAAACGCCCACCGCACCGGCGCGACCATCCGTTGTTCGATCCACCCATCACCATCCGGCTGGAGCACCGTTACATCAGCCACTTTCTGACGGTTAAGCGGCGTGGGCAGGTCCAGATGCACGCGCCCTTTCTCGAACTGGAAGGTCGCCCATTCCTGCCATTTCGGAGCGGCACTCGGGACGCCGCGCAAGCTGACCAGCACATCACCAGCCCTGAGCACCACGAGAAACCCGCGATCCTGGTGGTGGGCGGAGACGCACTTGAGGTCATGACCGGGCAGGAGAAAGCGAAGCAGGTTGATCGTGTGGGAGTAGATATTCAGGAAGTGGTCGTAAAGATCACGTCGTGATTCGGGGAGGAACGCGGGATATCGCGGGGTGATCGGTTCGGCGGCGGCGGGTTCGTCGCTGCGTATGGGCTGCCCGGGATTCTCCAGCCAGTCGCCCAGAAAACAGGCCGCATCGATCATTCGCAGTCTGCCCAACCCACCGCCCTCGCGAAGTTCATCCAGCTTCCGCCGCGCCAGGCGAACCCCCGGGTCGTAACGCTTCATGAACCCGCAGGCGTAACGCAAATTCCGCGAGCGGGCCAGATCGACCAGCAGTTGCGCATCTTCCAGCCGCGCGGCCATGGGCTTCTCGGTAAAGAGATGCCGGCCCGATTCCAGCACTTGTCGGCCCAGTTCAACGTTGTGGTGGTAAGGCTGCGAAACGATGACCGCATCCACCCCATCATCCTCGAGCAACTGGCGGTGGGAGCCGTATAACCTCTTGATGTCGAAGCGGGCAGCGACTTTGCGGCCCAGTTCGGGCTTGGCCTCGGCCAAGGCCACGATCTGGCAGCCGTCGAGCTGGCGATAGCTGTGCAGATGGGCCAACTGCCCCATGAATCCCGCGCCGATAAACCCGAGTCTGACCATTTATCACCGTCCCGCAATGAGCCGGGCCAAGACCGACTCCGCGCAATCAGATTACCCAATCCTGGACATCGAGCGATCGGGACGGCGGCCAACGTGATCAGCGTTTCAATCCCACTTCTCGCGATGGACCAGGCGATCCACCGGCAATCGGCTTTTGGCCGGGGGCGTGTGATCGGGCGGGGCGTAGCCGACCGGTACGACCAGAATGGGCTGGATATGGGCTGGCAGGCCAAGCACCCGGCGGACGCGGCGGTCATCAAAACCCTCCATGGGACAGGTCTCCAGCCCGGCCGCCTTGGCCGCCAGCATGAAGTTCATCGCGCACAGCGCGGCCTGCTTCGCCAGCCAGTAACGCGTCTCGATGACCGGCAGGCTGGGAACCGGGGCGAAGTATCGCAAAAGCGGGAAAAGCAGCGATTTGATAAGGCGGCCAATTCCCAGGGGCCCGGGTGAAAAGCCGATGCCCACATATTTTCTCAGTATCTGTTCGTATTGGGCATTGATGCCACCGATCTCCATGTCCTGGGCAATGACCAGGTCCAGATGATTGGCCGCGACCTTGCCATCGCCGACGAAGACGACGACCAGGGGGGCTTGCTCGACGGACTTCTGCCCCATGCACGCAGCCCGCAGGGCGGAGCGCCGAGCCGAATCGGTGACGGTTATCATGTGCGTGGGCTGCAAGTTATATCCACTAGGCGCCCAGATGGCCGCTTCGAGCAGCTTTTCCCGCACGGCTTCGGGAACGGGCCTGCCCGCATCAAAGCCGCGCACCGAGCGACGTTGGCGGATCAGTTCCAGCAAGGGCTCGAGGCCGATCGCATTCATCGAAGGCGGCGACTGGCCATCGGCCTCGGGCGTCGCTGAGGTTGGGGCATTGGCCAGGGACATCAAATCCTTCCGTGTGCCGGCGTGAGTCTGTCCGGGTTGCCATCGGCTGTTCGATTCGCCGGCAATCCAGACCACTCGAATTACCGCCGGAGCGTCGGTCGCCAACCCGGACTGCCGACGGCCCGAACCCATGCGAAACCGGCTAAACCCCATGGTAGGCCGCCGGATCGACCTGGCAAGGCCGCCGGCCGGGTCAGCGATCGACCCGACGTTGTCGAGTCTGGCAAGGGTCGCCCCGCCCTACTACAATCGGCCGACTTCCGGCACCGGACCGGCGCATCGTGATTGCATGGCCGGCCCGGCAAGCGCTGGCGGCTGGCCGCCGACGGGGTCAAGCGCCCGAGGCCACCGGGCGACGCCACGCGACCGACGCTCCTAACCCCTGATCAACAGAGGATATCCGTTCAGCATGCCTTACGAGATCAAACCCTTTGATGTGGATGTCGAGACGACACCCTACGTGCGCGATCCGGATGACCCGGAAAAGGGCGATCGCTGGACGCTTAATTTCGGCCCGCAACATCCGGCCACGCACACCACGCTTCGCATCGTCCTGGAGCTGGACGGCGAACGCATCGTCCGGGCGACCCCGCACATCGGCTATCTCCACTCGGGCTTCGAGAAACTCGCCGAGGCGCTGGACTACAACCAATACGTCACCATCGTCAGCCGGATGAACTACATCTCGCCGATCGCCAATGACATCTGCTGGCATCACGCCGTGGAGAAGCTCTTTGGCATCGGCCTGACCCCCCGGGCCAAGGTGCTGCGGACGATCATGGCCGAACTGGCCCGCATCCAGGATCACCTGCTCTGCATCGGGGCCACGGCTCTGGACCTTGGCGCGTTTACGGCGTTCCTTTACGGCTTCAACGAGCGTGAGCGCATCTACGACATCATGGACTACGTCGCCGGCCAGCGGTTCCATCCCGACTGGACCCGTGTCGGCGGCGCATGGCGCGATCTGCCCGATGAAGAAACCTTCAAGCGGATGGTCAAGCGGTTCATCCGCGAGCAGCTTCCCCCGGCGATCGCGGATATCGAGGGATTGCTCAATACCAATCGCATCTTCCGTGACCGTACCGAGGGTCTGGGCATCATCACCGCCCAAGAGGCCGTCGCCTGGTCGATCAGCGGTCCTGTGGCCCGCGCCGCCGGTGTTCGACGCGACCTGCGTAAGGACGAGCCCTACCTCTGCTATGCCGACAACTGGGACGGACAGGGCACCGAGGCTGTCAAGTTCAAAGTGCCCATCGCGACCGCCGGCGATGTGTTCGCCCGGTATCTGGTTCGACACGAGGAATTAAAGCAGTCGGTCAAGATCATCGAACAGCTCATCGACAACATTCCCGGCGGGCCGCTCAACGCCAACAGCGAAGGCAAAGCGGTTCTGCCCGACAAGGCTTCGGTTTACGGCTCGATCGAGGGCCTGATCCAGCACTTTGAACTGGTGATGACCAATCGCGGCTGGGAAGCGCCCGTGGCCGAAGCCTACGGCTGCCAGGAGACGGCCAACGGCGAGCTTGGGTTCTATGTCGTCTCCGATGGTGGCCCGCGTCCCTGGCGGGCCAAGTGCCGGCCGCCCAGCTTCATCAACTATTCAATCTTCGCCAAGATGACCGAAGGTCATCTTCTGTCCGATGTGGTGGCCATTCTCGGCAGCCTGAACGTCATCGCGGCGGAACTGGACCGCTGAACACTCCCCAAACCCTGTTGCAGGATCGCCATTCATGGCCTGGATCGTCAAGAACTCCGCGGAAATGACCATCGAGCGTCGCGAGGAACCCTACCTCGATGACCAGATGAAGAAGGAACTGGAAGCCGAGGTGCTCCCCCGCTTTCCCACGCGCCAGGCCGCGACACTCCCGGTCCTGCACGCCATCCAGGAGAAACACAACTGGCTGCCCTACCAGGCCCTGGAAGAAACCGCCGATTTCCTCGGACTCAAGCCCAGCGATGTGCTGGATACCGCGACCTTCTACGAGGAGTTCTTCCTCCAGCCCAAGGGCAGGTACCTCATCCAGGTCTGCCAGTCGATCAGTTGTGAGCTTCGCAATCATGATGCGCTGCTGGAAGGCATCAGCCGGAAGCTGGGCATCCAGCCCGGTCAGACCACGACCGATGGCAAGTTCACGCTCATGACCGTCGAATGCCTGGGCTCGTGCGGCACCGCGCCATGTGCCCTGGTGCAGGGCCGGCTGCACGAGGATGTCAGGTTTGAAGACTTTGAAAAGGCCCTGGACAGCCTGCCGCATGAGGATGGGCGGCCCGACACTCCAGCATCCGAGCGGGCCTGAGCCCATCGATCTCCACACGGACCCGAGAACCCATGGCACTGCAAGAACCCGTTCTGACCCAACGAATCCCCACGCCTCCATTCGGCGACCCCGCCGACCGGAAGCTGATCCGCCACGAGCAATACGTCGCCTCGGGCGGCTACGCCGCGCTGCGCAAGGCGATGGAACATGAGCCCAAAGAGATCATCGAGACGGTGAAGATCAGCGAGCTGCGCGGCCGAGGGGGCGCGGGGTTTCCCGCCGGCCTGAAGTGGAGCTTCCTGCCGCCCCAGGATGGCGAGCCCCGATATCTGGCCATCAACGCCGACGAATCGGAACCGGGAACCTTCAAGGATCGTCTGCTGATCGATTTCGATCCCCACTTGTTATTGGAAGGAATCGCCATCTGCATGCATGCGTGTCAGCTCGACACGGCATACATCTACATTCGTGGCGAGTATCACCATCAGGCGAAGGTGCTGGAGCAGGCCATCGCCGAGGCGTACGACAATAAGATTTTCGGGCCCGGTACGATCATGGGCAAGGTGAACGACCGCGATCCGCGTTGCTTTGTGCATCGTGGGGCCGGCGCTTACATCTGTGGTGAGGAAACCGGACTGCTCGAATCGCTTGAAGGCAAGCGAGGCTGGCCGCGCATCAAGCCGCCGTTCCCGGCCGTGGCCGGCGCGTTCGGGCGACCGACGATCATCAACAATGTCGAGACGCTGGCCGCGGTGGTGCCGATCATCATGCGGGGGCCGGACTGGTTCAAGAGCATGGGGGTCAAGCGTCCTGAAGGCGCCCCGCCGACCGCCCCGGCCAGCTATGGACCCAAGCTTTACGGCGTCAGCGGCCATGTGAACCGTCCGGGCGTCTACGAGGAGGAGTTGGGCATTCGGCTCGGCGATCTGATCGAGAACTACTGTGGCGGAATGCTCAATGGCAAGAAGTTCAAGGCCGCGGTGCCCGGCGGCATTTCGATGGGGGTGCTGGGTACGGATCAATACGATGCGGTGCTGGATTTTGAAGTGGGCCGGAAGTATGCCTGCCTGGGTCTGGGCACGGCGGGCGTGATTGTCATGGACGAGGATACCGACATGGTCGCCATGGCGCGAAACATCGCGAGGTTCTTCAGCCATGAATCCTGCGGGCAATGCACACCGTGCCGCGAGGGCAGCGGCTGGATTTACAAGACGCTGTGCCGCATCGAGCAGGGAGATGGGACGACGCGCGATCTGGATATGCTGCTGGAACTGGCCGGCTCGATGGGTGCCATGCCCGGCACGACCATCTGCGGCCTGGCCGACGGCACCAACTGGGCCGTGCGGACAATCCTCAATAAGTTCTGGGACGAGTTCGAATCGCGGGTGGCCAAGTCCTCCTCGGTGGCCCTGCCCGTGTTGACCCACTGACCGCCACCGTGCGGAGCCTGCCTGTCCGCGGCTATGTCGGCCAATGGCCTGGACGATCCGTGATGCCGCCAGGCGGATGCCATCCAGAAATAGAAAATGAGCCGGAGCACTGGTGTGCGCTCCGGCTCATTCGCTTTCCCCGATCGAGCATGCCACCCGGGGGCTGCTCGACCATGCTCCGCTCCGCCCGCTCGGGGGTGCCCCCTCTGTCTTCCCAACCGTTACTTCGTCGCGCGCGGTCGCGAACTTTACTCACCAGTGATTGGACCCGGCAATTTTTTCGGTGGCTCGCGTTCGCGGGCGATTCCATCGTCGATGGCTTGAATCGATCAGTAAAGACAGGCAAACCTTATCGGCCTCAGACCTGCTTGCGAACATGCAACGTTTTGAAGCTTCCACGCCATCGCGCAACGCGGGCGCTTACCGTTCGAGCTGCTCCATCGCTTCGCTGATGTTGGTGATGGAAACCACCGTCGTGGTCCGGCTTGGGCTGCGGATGCCCGGAGGCCCGATGATGCGATCGAATCCAAGCCGGGCGACTTCGCGAATGCGCTGGTCCATCTGCTGCACATGGCGTACTTCCCCGCCCAGGCCCAGTTCGCCCACGGCACACACGCCCCGCTTGGCCCCGCCCAATCCGGATCGCGTGTGGGCCCCCGCGATCGCCAGGGCAAGCGCCAGGTCCGCCGCCGGTTCGACGATCTTCAATCCCCCGCTGCTCGAAGCGAAAATATCCTGATCGGCCAGCTTCAGTCCGCCGTGTTTCTCAAGAACGGCGATCAGCATGGCCAGACGGTTGCCATCCAGGCCGCTGGTCTTGCGCTTGGCCGCGCCCAGGAATCCCGTGGCGGTCAGCGCCTGCATCTCGACGAGCAGAACGCGCGAGCCCTGGAGCACCGGGCAGATCACACTCCCCGCTCGTGCGCGGCCGCGATCATCGATCTGGCTGTATTCGGCCGCGAGCAGCGCTGAACCGTCCCGCACCTCGGTCAGGCCCCGATCGGTCATCTCAAAGAGCCCGACTTCCAGCGTTGCGCCGAAACGGTTCTTGATCGCCCGAAGAATGCGATGGCTGTGAAAACGATCTCCCTCGAAATAAAGCACCGCATCGACCATGTGCTCAAGCACGCGGGGGCCGGCCAGACGACCCTCCTTGGTCACGTGCCCCACCAACGCCACCGCCGTGCCCGTGGCCTTGGCCAGCACCACCAGGTCCAGAGAACACGCCCGCAACTGGGCCACACTGCCCGGTGCCGCCTCCACCTCGCCCTTGTAGATCATCTGGATCGAGTCGATCACCACCAGCACCGGATCGACCTTGCGTATCTGTTCGAGGATGCGATCCAACCGGGTGTCGGCCAGGACATAAAGATTCTCAACCACGGCATGGAGACGCGCTGCCCTCAGGCTGGTCTGCTGGGCGGACTCCTCACTGGAGACATAGAGCACACGATGGCCGCGCTTCGCCAGGCTCGCGCCGGCCTGAAGCAAAAGCGTGCTCTTGCCAATGCCAGGATCACCGCCCACCAGCAACGTCGAGCCACGCACCAACCCGCCCCCGGAAGTGCCCCCACCCCCGGAAGTGTTCCCGCCCCCGGACGTGCTCCCGGCCCCGACCCCGGCTGGGTTCCCATCGCCCGTATCCGCTTCTCGTCTTGCCCCCGGCTTGGGCTCAAGGCGAGCGCCTGATGCCCATGGGTCCGCGCCGCCAAGCACGCGGTCCAGTTCGCCGATTCCCGTCGCCAGCCGCGCAAACGATTCCTCGGCCACTTCGCCCATGGGAACCGCGACCGGGGCATGAATCGGTGCGCCCGATTCGACGGAGCCGGCGGCCTGGCGCAATCGATCCCGGCTGTCCGCTTTGGGAACACGGTACTCCTCCAGCGTGTTCCACGCCCCGCAATCCGGGCACTTGCCCATCCATCGGTGCTGTACCCCGCCGCACTGGCTGCAAAGAAACTGAACGGTGGACTTGGCCATCATCCGGGAAGCTAGCAGCATGGGCACGGACCCGCCAACTCAGGATCGGTGTCGCAAGGCCCGCAGACCGAACTTGCGGCTCACGGCATGGCGCGATCGGGTGCCGCACGCCCCCGAACATGTCAGCGGCGGACGACAGGACGTGTGGGTTCGGAGCGTCAGTCGTTACAACCGATACCCCATGCACCCGGCGCCAGTCGCCGGATGAAGCCACATAACTGCATCACTTCCATACGGTTGCATTACTTCCCTGCGTCGTGGCCCACCACTGGCCCGGTTGATGCAACGCTCTGATCATCCCGCCTTATGCGCGGCAACGTGCTCTTGATCAGGAACCGGACCAATGTCTGCCATCAGTGGAATCGGCACCGTCGGGCATCTGCCCACCCATACCCCCGCCGTCGGGACGGGTGGCGTTGGCCAAGGTCTGGTTCAGGGTGCTCACACCACGCAGCAGATCGCCGATACCGTCTCCTTCGGCTCTGCGACCGGCAGTGCCATGCACACTTCGGTCGTGATGCGGGTCTCCCAGGCCATGCAGGTCAATCCTGAATCGCAACTCGCCGACACACTTCGCGCGGCCATCGTGATGTGGGCCTTGAGCAAGCTCCTCGGGGATGATGACGATGACGGCGGCAAGGCCGCCGCCGCCATGGCGATGCTCATGATCATGGCCGCGATGGGCCATTCCGAGACCGTCAGCCAGTACGCGGTCTCCGCCGGCCATGCGCCTATAGCGTATAACGCGAGCGGGCAGGCTGGCTCGGCGATGCCGCAGACCGGCGGCATGGTCAATCTTGTCGCCTGATCGAGCCGCCACGCCACCGTCCAGTCACAATGCTGTCTATCCCGGGGGCAGGCTCAGGGGATCAGGTTCGGCCGGCGGCTTTCCAGTCACCGATGGATACTGTCGCGGGCGAAGCAACCAGAAGGCCATCAGCCCCAGCGCGGCCAACAGCGTCGCGATCAGCAGCGCCAGGTCATATCCGCCGGTGGCATCGCGCGTTGCCCCGCCGATAGCCGGTCCGGCCACCGCGCCCAAACCATGGGCCAGCGAGACCCACGGATAAACCGCGCCGAATCGATTGGCACCGTATTCCCTGGCGATATAGGCCGGATGAAGCACCAGGCAGGACGAGAAGCTCAGGCCGACCAGGAACGCCGCGCCAAGAAACAACCACGACGAATCGCCGGCCAACCAGATCAGAATCGGCGCGGCGACCACCAGAAGCATCGACCCCACCACCGCGCGATCGCGGCCGATCGAATCGAACATCCAGCCCCAGAAGACCCGCCCACCGGCGTTGCCGACGCTCAGCACACTGATGGCCAGGACCGCCGTGGCTATATCCAGTCCCTGCTCCTTTCCGATCGGCTGGATCGAGCCAATGATCATCAGGCCGGGAAGATTGCCCAACAGAAACACCAGGAACGTCTGCCAGAAGCGACGCTCGAAGAACACCTGCCTCAGCGGCACGATCGGCAGCAATTCCTGTTCAGCGCGCGGCGGAACACGCAGACATAGCGCGGCAAGCAGCATTACCGCGCCATAGCCGATCCCGACATGCAGGAAGACATCGGGCACCGTCCAGCCTGAATCACGCATCACGCTGGTCAGTTGCGACATCAGGATCGCCCCGGCACCGTATCCACCCGTGATCAGGCCCATGATCAATCCCTTGTGGCGAGGAAACCACTTGACGCCCGTGGCCATCGAGCAGACATACGTGCAGCCCAGCGCCAGACCCATGATGAGGCCGGCGCCCAGCCACAGCAGCAAGAAGCTTTCACCACTCACCGAGGCGATCCCATAACCAACGGCGAACAGTACGGCACCGGTTGCCGCGATCGGCCTGGGGTGATACCGCTCCTGCAACCGGCCAGCCGGAATCATCACGCACGTAAGGGTCAGCAGCACCGTGCCAAAGACAAGCTGCGTCTGCAACGCGGTGAATCCATAACCCTCGCGCAGCGGAGTGACCAGGGCGCTCCAGGCATAGATGCCTCCGGCACAGATTTGAAGCACAAGGCAAGCGACAAGAACCAGGTATCTGGCGCTCATGCAGCGCCCCGATCCGGCCAACGGGACCGGCAACCGGACCATGGCGCCAAGCGTCGCATCCTCGTATCCATCCGCTGCTTCCACCGATGCCCGGACCAATGCCAGACACAACCCGTTCCCCGGGGGCGTATGATACTCCGCCGGCCGGCGGAGCTGGTCGATTCCAGCGTCGTGCCCCGAATTTTGTTTGATTGCCACTTGATGGAGACCCCCATGACGGCCATCACGCCCGATCCCCGACCATCCGCCGCCCTGTTTCGCGAACTGGCGGATTCCGATCTCGCGGCGGTGCTCTTCGACTATGGCAATACGCTGGTTGAGTTCAACGCGGCCACGGTTTCAGCGCTCAACGGTGAATTGGAGTCGGCCCTGGCGAGCCTATATGGCAGCGTGGACCGTCAGGCTCTCGATGACCTGCGACAACACCAGCGCCTGCAACCTTATTCCGGCGAATTCCGCGAAAACGACTTTCACCGCATCACCATCAGCACGGTACGGGCACTGTTCGATCGCCACCCGACTCCGGAAGAGATCGATGCGATCATGCGCGCCCGCTATGAATCTTTCCTCCGACATGTCCGCATCGAGCCGGGGATCGACAATCTGCTCGAAGCGCTTGGCCGGAGGTATTGCCTCGGTCTGGTTTCCAACTATCCCGATGGCCAGGTCATCCGCCACAGTCTGCGTAACCTGGGCTTGGATGCCTTCTTCGGGGATCGTGTGGTGGTCAGCGGCGATGTCGGCCATGTCAAGCCTCATCCGCTGCCGTTTCGCACACTGCTGGAGCGGATCGATCTAGAGCCGGAACAATGCCTTTATGTCGGCGATAACTGGCTGGGCGATATCCAGGGGGCCAAGCGCCTGGGCATGCGGGCGGTGTTGATTCGCCAGTATGAGTTGGTCGAACACTTCGATTCACAACCCGGCGATCATGAGCCGGATGCCATCATCGAGCACATCGATGAGCTGCGGGCACTGGTTTGAAGACCGCGGTTGCCCGCCACATCATCAACGTGCCCTGGAACGCTGCACCTCCAGCCGCCAATCCACCGCTCCGGCATCCAGCGCTGCGCCCCGCGCCGTACGCTCGCCGCCGGCGGGGATGAGCACGCGCTGCGGCGAGGACTCGGGCCGCATGGGCACGCCATTGGCATCGTAGAATGTGAAGCGATATTGGAGGATGAGGTCGCCGCTCCTACGGACGTTACGCAGCGGCACGGTGACGCTCAGCGGAGCGACTTCAGCGCCCCCTTCACCGGAAACCGAACGGATCGTCCGCGGCTCGCCATATTTCAACTCCGATCCAAGTCTGTCCAGCAGCGCTATCCGCGTATCAGCCTGCCGGGTCACGCATCCGGTCAGCGATCCAAACGCGAACAGCAAGGCAAAGACCATCAACGTTGAATTGCGAATGCTCCTGTCGATCACGGCATGGCTCCTTCAAGGGTTATGGGGATGAATTGGTCCGGGGCGATCGCGCGCTGCCTGGGTCCAGACGGTCATCACGGCTGGCGATCGGCCCGGCATGCTCCTGTGGCGCATGCGGTTCGGCGGCGCGCCATTGGCTCATGAGGCCGCGCATGGCCCCGGAGCGGGGCTGATACGGGGCGTGTACCTGTCCGAACAGCCGGGCGAACCCGGCGGTTCCGGCCAGCGGGGAGGTATGCATCCGCCCACCTTCCAGAACGTGCGGTTCGGCCGGGTGCAGCGGCGCATCCGAGGGCTCAACGATCAGCCGCTCCTCGTAAAAGGCGCTCTGGAAGGTTCCCAGCGGGGTGTGGCTGAGCCGGCCTGAAGCGTGCAGCTCGCGAAGCTGCGTACCGCCGGGCGGCCGGACATCCACACCGCCGATCACAAACGGCCGGGCCAGATCATCACCGGCGGCCGGACCGGGCTCGGGGATCATCGGGGCCACTTCATTGCGATAGTTGATTCGGCCGCTGACGGCCCAGCTCGGCGGCACTTGACCACGGATCGGCTGATTCAATCGCACATATCGAAGCTGAACCCCTTGCTCATCTTCGGGTGGCGAAAGGCCGCGCAGCACCATGCGTGAGCCCGGTTGGCCATCGACCTGAAGCTCGATCGTGTCCAGGGGCCCGGTCACCTGGAGCGGGATCATGTAGAAGCGCTGCGGAAAAACATCGGCGTACCGCGTATCGGCCTGGGCACCGGCGCGCGAGATGATGCCCGCGGCCATCAATCCCAGCCCGATGAACACCGCTTCGTTGGACCGATGCTGAGCGCCGATCAGCGTGGTGGCGGCGCCGGCGGTCAACATCACGTTGCCCAGTGCGCTCTTGGCGCGGCGGACATCCTCCCAGTTGTTCCACTTGTGATCCGACGCCATGCGGTTGATGTCCATCACCCGCGGCACGACGGCCTGCTGAACCCTGGGCGAATCGTCCATGGCCACCGCCCAATCGTCCGCGGCGGTGAACCGCACCACCAGCGGCGCATCATCCGAACTCGTCCGGGGTACGAACCACGTGAACGCTTCGTCCGGACCGTAACGGGCCTTGGCCGGCCCCAGCCCATAGCTGACCACCAGAACCGTGTTGTAATCGGTGTCGCGGAATTCCCGCAGGAGCGGCTCGAGGCGTGAATCCAGCGAAGCCGCGGCGGCGAAGTAATCCGCGGCTTCTTCCGGGCGGTTCAACAGCCGGCTGGCCACGCCGTGAAGGATGTAGCCGGGAATGAAATTGGAATCCACCACGGCATAGCCGGTGTTGAAAAAATCCCCATCCTCGTCCGGCGCGGTTCGTTGCTCCAACTCCACGGCGTGACGAGCGATGCTGACCGCATCATGTCGCCGGCCGCTCCGCGGGTCGTAGCCAAAGTCGCGCAGACGAAACAGCGAACTGCCCGATGCGGCGCGAACGTTGTCCCATTGCTCCAGCGATCCCTGCTGCAGCGCGTAGTAAAAAAGCGCCAGGGCCTGCTCGAAGGGCTCACCCTTCCAGAACCTGACTCCCTCCCATGTGATCATCGCCGCGACCGTGCGATCACGATTGATGCCCTGCGTGCGGAGAATCTCCTCGACTTCCTCAAAAAGCACCTGCGCCTGATCCGGGCGGCCGTCGGCCATGGCCAGCACCGCAAGACGCATCCGGTCGATCATCCACGAGCGATCACGGCGATTCTCGGTCAGTTGACGCCCCAGTTGGGCCCGGACCTTGCCGTATTCGCCCTGGCGCATCAGGTCCGCCGGGGCATGCCGCATGCCCGTCTGGCAACCACCCAGAAGCAGCAGCAGCACGCTGGCAAGCAACGCCACACCACGCCGCCGGAAATCGGCGATCGGGGCTGGGCCGAGGCTGTTGCATGCCCTGACGATCATGGTGTTCAATCCCAAATGTGTCCGGATGCCTGTCGGCGGATCACCACCGCATCGATCCATACCGGCTCGCGGTCACCGAGCCGGAACAATTCGAACTCACAAAGGTACGTCTCAGCCGCGCCCTGGGGCGTCTGCCTGATGACCGATCGGAACGTGGCGGTCATGGTGTGGGTTACACGCCGGTCGGCCAGCGCCGGCGCTTCCCACTCATCTTCAAGACCCTGTCGCCGCAACAGCGCGCTGCCCTCGGCCGAGAGCACGAACGCGATGTTCCGTTGGCGACGGAGGGCATCGATCGGCATCGAAGCCCGCAGGTGCTGCATGATCAGCCATCTTTCACTCTCGGTCATGACATCGCGCGTCAGGTTGGTGACTTTCTGGATGCTCACCAGCCACGGTTCGGAATCCGGCGAGCGCTGGGCCATCAGGTCGCTTTCGGCCAGCCGCGCGGCGAATGTATCGCTGATTTCCAGCAGATCGTCGGGTGTCAGCCGCGTGGAGCGCCATTCGGGGCTGGCCGCGCATGCGACCGTCCACGGCAGGCAGATCGCAAAGAGAGCCACACAGGTGCATCGAAACCGGTTCATCTCTGGCTACCTCCGGTGAATCGAGCCACGCGGGTGGACCGCCGGATCACCGCTGCCGCACCTGGCGCGACTGATACTGCCTTTCGAACAGAATCGTGCCGGTCCGGAAATCAACCAGACGAACGTAGGCCTGATACTCGTTGAAACGCCCTCGCGAGGCCCGAAGCACATCCATGTTGAGCACCCAGGCGTTGTCCAGGTCGATACGGTCCACTTCGGCCGTCTGGCCGGTCTCGGTACGGATCAGGGCGTTCATCCGTGCGCGGTTTTCGACAAATCGCACCTCCCGTTGAACCATCTCGCTCTGAGTCAGCCTCGTCCTCATGCTGTTGCGGATCATCTCGAACTCGGATGAGCTGACGTTGCCCGTCTTGTTGACGATGTCGCCGAAAGCGATCGTGACGCGGCTGTTGATTCCTTCGCGGCCCTTGATCGTCGACATGTCCTGGGCGAAATCCTGGGCGAGCTGCTCGGCGAACTCGTCGTAGATGACCGGTAGCGGCCGCGGATCACGCGTCTCGTAGCGGCTGATCTCACCCGACTCGAGGCGCGGCTTTTCCTGCCGGCAGCCACCAGCGGTCAGAGCCAGGGCGAGGACGATGAGTAACCCGCGGGTCAGAGGCGTTCGGTGGTGGGTCATGGTTGGTTCCTTTCGATCGGATTGTCCCAATATCTTAGGGGCGCAGGCCTCCGCAGCGCAATGCCGTATGGATGCGGGCATGGTCTGTGTGAATCCCGCATCGCCCGAATTCGCCTCGCTGGACGGATCGGGGTCGTTGGGCGGCACTTCACCCTGTACGATCCAACGCACATCCCCCCGGTCGCGCCCGCAATCCCTGCAAGGTTGGCATACGCCCGAAATTGCCGACTTCCCGCCCGGGATCGAGTATCGCCGCCCCGGTCGGACCCGCTCACGATGGTGGCCGCGCTCGAAGAAAGGAAAGGTGGTGCGCCCCATGGATCAGGTGGACCTGGTCCCACGTCTCCCGATCGAGCCGGCCGAACAGCGGGCTGGCATGCAGCGGGGCATCATGGGCACGGTAGCGGCGGATCGTCGCGATCAAGGCATCGACTTCCACACGATCGTCCAGCCCTTCCGGAGGTATCCAATGCTCCATCGTTGGCGAACCGGGCTTGATCGTTCGATCGGCGAGCGTGCGGCGAAGGATCGACTTGCTCAGCAGGCGGATGGGATAAAGGAACCACGGCAGCTTCGCGCCAAACCCATCCATCGATTCGGTCATGAACAATCTCAGGTGACGGGCAATGCCACCCAACGACCAGTTGCCGGCGGCCTCGTAGCCACGGTCGCGAAGCTGCTCAAGATGCCGGATCATCGCATCAAAGTCATCGAAGCGCAGCCCATCGGATGGTCGGTCTTGAGAAAGTTCCTGAGTCATGGACCAAATACCTGTACGCGCAGAGCGCGAACGCCGGGAGACCGCTTCGCGGCCAACGACCTGACCTGGTTTCGATCATCCGAGCATCAGCATGTCACATCCCTGCCTTCGGTACCGAAGATCGCCATTCGGTCCTCGGTCTGAATCGGCTTTGCGTCCGCTGGAGCATAATGGAACTGCATCGCCCGGCGGGGCATGGCCGAATGATTCGTCGGCGTGCCGTGCGGCAGCAGTGAATCGAAGAACAGCGCGCCGCCGGGCGGAAGCGGCACGGCCACCGATGTCCTGCCCATGATCTGGCTGTCACAGAGCTGCCAGTCGCGCCGCTTCCAGTGATGCATCGGCCCAAGCTTGTGGCCGCCGTCGAGCAATTGCATGCATCCATTCTCGACCGTGGCCTCATCCAGCGCGATCCAGACTCCGACAATCCGATCCTCGAGCCCGAGGTTGAAGTATGCATGGTCCTGGTGCCAGGGCTTCTCGCGGCCACCGTGCGCTGGCTTGAGCAAAGCCATCACCTGGAACGGTTCGGGCTCGCGCCCGCCGAGCAATCGGCGAACCAGGGCAACGATCGCCGGATGCATCACGGGCAAGCCACTGGAGCGCCATGTACCGCCCCACAGGCCCACCTTCCGCACCATCTGAAGCTTCTCCCGGTCGGAAAGCCGCTCGATGCCGATCGAACGCGCCGCCGCTTCATACATCGTCTCGATATCACCTTCGCCCGACGCCTGGCCGGTGACCAGCCGCTCGATCGCGCCCCCGGCGGCCTCGATCTCATCGGCGTCGAGCACCTGTCGTATCGCCAGATAACCATGCTCCCGATAGAAATCGATCGCCGAGTCATCCATATCTTCAAGCGTCTGGTAAGTGCGTGCCTCACCGGCGGGCTGATAGAGCTCCGGAGGATGCGGCACGGCGGCATGCTCATCATCAAAGGATATTTTTAAGTTGACGCTCATCTTATGGATTCCTGAAAGTCGCCCGCGCGGTCAATCCTGATCCATCAGTGCTAAACCAATCAAACTCGAAAGTGATTATATCCCCTGCCCACCGCCACCGGTTCGCCCGTTGCTTCCGGCCCGCGTTGTGACGAAGATGCGTGGCCCATGGCCCCACTTCGCGCCCATCTGAACCTTCACGCGGCGATCGTCATCCTTTCACTGACGGCCATCCTGGGCAAAATGATCCAGATGGGGGTGCCGCAGACCATCTCCGGCCGCTCGCTGATCGGCGCCGCGGTTCTCGGTGTGCTGCTCTATGTCCGGGGCGATGCCCTGATGATCCGGAATCGGACCGACCGGCGCTGGAACTCACTGGCCGGCATCCTGCTGGCCCTGCACTGGATCACCTTCTTCCAGGCGGTCCGCACCGGCAGCGTCGCCACGGGCATGCTGGGGCTGTTCACGTTTCCCGTCATGCTCACCTTTCTCGAACCGATCTTCTACCGCGAACGCATCCGGGGCTGGTCGATCCTGCATGGTGTGCTGGTTCTTGGCGGCATCGCCATGGTCATTCCGGAATGGAGCCTGAGCAACACCGAGACGGCGGGCATGGCGTGGGGTCTGCTCTCGGCGGTGCTTTATGCCTGCCGCGACCTGATGACGCGAAGGCTGATCATGGCCCACGGTTCGATCCGCGTGATGTTCGGGCAGGTGCTGGTTTCCGGCGTGATGCTGGCCCCCGCCTGGTTTTGGAGCAGCGGGGTTCAATGGCCCATCGACTGGGTCTGGCTGCTGGTGCTCGGCGCCATCTGCACCGCCATCGGTCACACCATGTTCATCGCCAGCTTCCGCCATTTCCGCGTGGCCACCGCATCGATCATTCTCACACTCGAACCGGTCTACGCGGTACTGCTGGCCATCCCGGTGTTCGGCGAATTGCCGCGCTGGCAGACGTGGGTCGGCGGCGTGATCATCCTGGTCGCGATCGCCCATGAATCGTACCGCCACGCCCTGGCCAGTCGCGCTGTGCCGACCGCGCCGCCCCCACCCCGACGATCGGACGATGATCCGAGCCCGCCCGATGACCCGGGCCGGTCGCCGGAGGCGGGCAATCTGCCCAGTGCCACCTGAAGTGCCGGCACCCCGTGGCGCGCAGGTCGATGGGCGAGCGACCGATGAGGTTTCCCCCGCGCGAATCTGGTAGAACGGGCGACCCCCGGAATCCTGGAGCCAACCTGACATGCAGATTCAGCTTCCTGATGGTTCGATCAAGTCTTACGACCGCCCGGTCACGCCCGCCCAGGTGGCGGCGGATATCGGCGCGGGGCTGGCCAAGGCGGCGATCGGCGCAAGAATCAACGGCGAACTGGCCGACCTGAATCGCCCCATCGAAGCTGGCACCGATCAGACCGTCGAGCTCAAGCTCATTACCCGCCCGCGTACGGACAAGACCGGCCGAACCCGGGGCGACCACGATCCCGATGCGCTCTATCTGCTGCGCCACTCGACCGCCCACATCATGGCCGAGGCGATCTGTGACCTCTGGCCCGAGACGAAGCTGGCCTACGGCCCGCCGCTGGAAAACGGCTTCTACTACGATCTCTACCTGGAAACGCCGATCTCCAGCGAGGACTTCGCCCGGATCGAAGCCCGCATGAAGGAGATCATCGCCGAAGCCCGCCCATTTACGCGGTATGACCTGCCCCCGGATCAGGGCCTCGAAAAGCTCGAAGCCGAAGGCAACAAGTACAAAATCGACAACGCCCAACGCGCGATCGAAGCCGGGTCCGCCACGCTCTCCTGGTACATCACCGGACTGCCCGAAAAAGGGCATTGGGAAGACCTGTGCATGGGGCCGCATGTGCCGGACACGGGAGTTGTCGGGGCCTTCAAGCTGATGAACATCGCCGCATCACACTGGCGCGGCGATGTCGAGTCCGACCGGTTCCAGCGCCTCTACGGAACGGCATTCTTCACCGAAGCCGACCTTGAGGACCATCTGGAAAAGCTCGAACAGGCCCGGCAGCGCGATCATCGTGTCATCGGACAGCGATTGGGCCTGTTCACGATCGATGAGCAGGTCGGCCAGGGTTTGATTCTCTGGAAGCCGCGCGGCGGGGCGGTGCGCTCGGTGCTCGAAAAGTTCCTGCAGGAGCAGCTTTTCAAGCTCAACTACGAAATGGTCTATACGCCGCACATCGGCAAGGTCGATCTGTATAAGACCAGCGGGCACTATCCCTACTATTCCGACAGCCAGTTCCCGCCGATCCAGATGCGTGATGGTGATGAGCAGTATCTGCTCAGGCCGATGAACTGCCCGCATCACATCAAGATTTATTCCTCCGAGCCGCGCAGCTATCGCGATCTGCCCGTTCGATTGGCCGAGTTCGGCACGGTCTATCGCTTCGAGCAGTCCGGCGAGTTGACCGGCATGACGCGCGTCCGCGGCTTTACTCAGGATGATGCCCACATCTTCTGCACACCGGACCAGGTCAAGAATGAGTTCCGCCAGACGGTGGACCTGGTGCGCTTCGTGTTCAACACGTTCGGCTTCGAGGATGTCAGCATCCGATTGTCGCTGCGCGAGCCGGGGTCGAAGAAGTATGTCGGAGACCCGGCCAACTGGGACCGCGCCGAGCTGGAGCTTCGTGAGGTGCTCGAATCCATGGAGATTCACTTCACCGAAGGGCTGGGTGAAGCGGCCTTTTATGGGCCGAAGACGGATTTCATGGTTCGCGATGTCATCGGGCGAAGCTGGCAACTGGGCACGGTGCAGCTTGATTACAACCTGCCCGAGCGGTTCGCCCTGGAATACATCGGCCCGGACAGCAAGCCGCACCGGCCGGTGATGATCCATCGCGCTCCGTTCGGCTCGATGGAACGATTCATGGCGATCCTGATCGAACATTACGCTGGCGCTTTTCCGCTCTGGCTGGCGCCCGAACAGTTCCGCATCCTGCCGATCAGCGAAAAGGCCCATGAATATGCCACGCGGGTGCTCGATGAACTGCGAAAGCGCGACTGGCGTGCGACGCTGGATGCCGGCAACGACCGGATCAGCGCCAAGGTCAAGGTCGCCCAGGATGACAAGGTGCCCTACATGCTGGTCGTCGGTCCACGCGATGAACAGGCCGGACAAGTCAGCATTCGCGACCGGTATCGAGGCGACCTGGGCGCCCTGCCATTGGAAGCGTTCATCCAGCAGGCCGATACGGAGATTCTGACGCGCGGCAAGAATACGGTCCTTGAGGGAATCGGCTCGAAGGCATAGAGTTCCTGGTCTCGTTCGTTGATGAATGTGTCCGCCGCAGGTTGTTCCCCCCTGCTCAGCTTCTTTCGGCGAGCTGTTTCCAGGGATCGCTCGTGTAAACAGGAGAATGCTGTTGAGACGAATCCTGAGTTTGGCGGCTCTTTCCGGACGCCACTGCGTCGTGATGATCGGGTCGGCGCTGATCATTGCCGCTTCAGGCGCTTGCTGGGCGAACCATGCCACGCCGCCCGATCGCAACGCCCGTGATGTGCGACTGGCCGTGGATGAGAATGGTGCCCGGAACCCGGTCGCAGCGTCCTCGGGAGCTTCGGATCGCCGGGGCGGGAAGCCGGACGACGAAGTTTCCAGCGATGAACAGGCGACATCGGAGGCCGGAGAAACGAGAGCTCAGCGGGTTCACCGGTTCGAGCGGGAGCTATATGAGACGTGGCGATCGGATGAGGGAAGGCTGTTCGATGCCAGGTTTGCGGGAGAGGAGTTGGCCCAGGTCCAGCGTCCAATCGTTGATGCGTTCGTCGCCACGCTCGAGCATCCTGATGAACTGACCGGGTTCCTTGGGATGGGTTGGGGACGTTATGTCTATGTCATTCACCGGGATGTTTACCTCCCCCACGCGGTCACCCTTCTGGAGCATGAGGACTCGGAGGTCCGCGCTTCAGCGCTTCGGGGCGTCGCGTTCAACCACGATCGGCTGGACCGGGTCGAATACCGCCGTCTTCTGGAGCGGCGACTGGAAGATACGGATGCCGAGATTCGCCGCACGGCGATGCGGAGTCTGGCGCGGGTCGGCGAACATCGCCATTCCAAGCTGTTCATTGATGCAGCGCTTGAAGCCGAATCCTGGCACGATCGCCTTGCCGGTCTGACCGGGATCGCCCACCTCCTTGCCGCCGATCAACTTCCCCCGGATATTCGCTCATCGCTTCACGAAGCGCTTGATCTCATTCTCGGGAACGATGATGAACCATCACTCCAGGTTCATGCGTTGCAACGACTGAATCGCACGCGTCTGGGTGACTCAGCCGATCGTTTCCGCCCGGCGGTGGAGCGACTGCTCGCCTCCGGGGAGGCGAGTGTCCGCCGGTCCGCGGTGCATGCGGCATTTCAGACTCACGGTGAGGTCGCCGCCAACTTGATTGTCGATCATATGGAGGATTCGGACGCTCGGGTACGATACGCCGCGGTAGAAATCATGGGGCGAATCGGGCGGCACACCGACAGAATCGCGCGAAGACTTGATGATCCCAACATTACCGTTCGCCGCGCTGCGATCGGCGCTTTGGGCGCTTCGGGCGCGCGTGAGCATGCCGATGCGATCGCCCAGTTCCTCTCGGTGAATGATTCGCAGTCCCAGCGATTGGCCATTGAAGCGCTGGGCAACCTCGGCGCTGATGAGCATGCCCTGGTGATCGCTGACTTTACCGTAACCCGATACCACGCGGCCTTTCGCTATGCGGCCCTCCAAGCCCTGCTGAACATGGAAGGGTACAAGGCCCTTCCCCGGATTCAGGATCTGTTGGAAGATGATGATCCGGTGGTGCGTCGTCTGGCGCGACGACTCATCGAGCAGGCGGACAGACCGTGATCAGCCACTATGCCGCGGCGGCGCATCGCCGCGCAACGACTCCGGATCGGTAAGCGCGCACAATCCCACGCCGTGCCGCTCTTCCAGCCACTGGCCGACGACCCCTTCACCACAAGCGAGGTGAAACGCATAGTGGGCATGCAGGCACTTGATCGCGGAGGGGGCGGCGGCGCCGCCGATGCCGCGGGCCAATGCCTGGCCGAAGTAGGCGGGCAGCGCGGCCTCCATATCCCGCGATTCGGCATTCAGGGCTTCGGCGAGCATGGCCTCATGCCGCGCATGGTCGGAACGCAAACGCTCCGCCCATGCCGGATCGCATCGGACGATGGTTCTCAATTCGGCGATGCATCCAGCGCGTTCCAGCGCGGCGAGTTTCCGATCCAGTGTCGGACAGACCAGCCAGTAACGGGTCGGAAATGGCCGCCATCGCCCTGCTTTCGGCCGCATGATGCGATTCAGAATGACCGCCGCGTGTCCCGCCGGGCAGGAAACCGCCACGCGGGATTCAACCATAAACCGGCGGCGACATGAGGGAGGCATCCCCGTCACCGAACCCTGTTCCACCGAATCAGGCGCAAACCGTTGCTCGCGGCTTGGGGAGTTCAAACCAGCCCGTTTCCTTTCCGACCAGCTCGCTGATCTTTCTCCCCGACGGCAAGTCAGTGGTCGTGGCGATCCTCTTGTTTGTCCTGTGCCGTGGCTTCGGAGCCCGGGTCTTCATGGCCAGACCAGCGAAGATACCAGCCCACGGTGATCGCCAACACCAGCATGAGGCCGATCGCCACGAAGACCGCCTCACCAAGGGTGCTTGTTCTTTGGGCATCATCGGGCAGCAGTCCGGCCGGGAGGTTGCCATCGGGCATCGGCCCTTTTGGATCGTGCCCATGGGGCGCGGTGGCGGATTCCGGCCAGTGATCCGCGCCACCGGAGCCAACCCCCGCGTGGCTCATCCATCCCGCGGCCAGGGTTCCCAACCAGAGGCCCAGCGCGATCGCCGGCACGCGTAAAAACAGGATTCGTTTCCAGCGTCGGTTCATTGCAGTCGCACCTGTCGGGTTTGGTCCAAGCGGATGGATATCGTCATCGCCGCTTCGAGCCGCGTCCGCCCCGGCGTGATGTTCGGCCCCGGGCATCATCACGCTTGCGCGATGCCGCGGCACGTCGCTCGCGCCGGCTGGCGACCTGCGACTCGGCCTGCTGCATCTGCGGGCCTTCCTGCCCCGCCCCGGAAGCATCGCCCGACTGGCCACCCTGGTAGGCATCCGGCGCGGCCTGCTGGCGTGCGGTCTGGTCGCCGTACACATTGCGGACCTGGGCACCGGGGCTCAGTCGGGCACGGAAGATCAGGTTGGTGACCCGGTCGCGAACCGTGGACTGCATGCGCATGAACAGTTCACTGCCGCGCCGCTTGTATTCGATGCGCGGGTCCTGCTGGGCGTAGCCGGCCAGGCCCACCGAGTCCTTGAGTTGGTCCATCGCGTAAAGGTGATCCTTCCACGCGCTGTCGAGAATCTGCAGCAGGACGAATCGCTCAAGCTCGGCAAGCTCGCGCCGATGAAACTTCCGCCCCGCTTCGAGCACGCGCTCGAGGCGGCCTTCGCGGTCCAGGGGCTCAAGCTCATCGGCGGGCAGCTTCTCCTCGAACAAACCCTCGATCCATTCGCTCAGTTCGTCAGCCTTGGTGAGTTCATCAACCTTGGCCTTGCAGAGCTTCTCCAGGCGGTTGTCCGCATGGTATTGCTCGGCGATCTGGATCAGTCGATCCTGAAGCTCGCCGGCCGTCGTCTTGAGCATGGTCTCGGCGGGAATCCGCTCCTCGAATCGCTTTTCGACCCATTCGCTCAGGCGTTTGGCCGCCCATTCGCCATCCTGCTGCGCGGCGTTGAAGGCCATCTCGAGCACAAACTCGACCGGATAGTGAATCTCCCGTCGCTTGTACGACTCGCGGGCGCGCTCGACGATGAGGTCGGCGACCATTTCCTTTTCATCGAGCTTGAGTTCTTCGGGTTTGAGTTCCACGTTGAACTTCTGATTGGCCCACTCAGCCAGCATCGATTCGGGATAAAGCGGTTCGAGATACTTGGCGACGCCGGAGAAATCCTTCTTGGCCGCCTGTTCCTGCGCGCTTTCGATAAGCTCATCGCGGACTTCGGCCGGCGACATTTTCTTAAGCCGGCTGTGGGGCAGATTCACGCCGAACCGGTTCATCGCCCAGGCCGAAAGGCCCCGAAGGTCCCAGTCTTCCTCTGGAATGTCGCGGGACATGTACTCGCCCAGCGAGGTTTCGACGATCGATTGAATCTCGGCGCGGGCCTGGCCGCGCAGCTCCTCGATCATCTCGTTGAGGTCGTCCTCGACACGGCTGAGTCGGCCCGGTTCGGCCGAGACATCCAGCTCGGCGCGACACCATTCGGCGATCTGCGTGGATCGATAGTCGGGGTTGAGGAACTCCTTGATCGCGTCCTGGGCCGAATCGGCGATGTAGCTGAAGATGATCTGGTCCACATCCCGGCCTTCGAGCACGGTCTGGCGGATGTCGTAGAACGCCGTCCGCTGGTGGTTCATCACCTCGTCGTACTCGAGCAGATTCTTGCGGATCTGGTAATTGCGCTCCTCGACCTTGCGTTGGGCGCGTTCGACCGAGCGGGTGATCCACTTATGCTCGATCGCATCGCCTTCCTTCATCCCCAGCCGCGAAAGCGCTGACATCGTCGTCTTGCCCGCGAACATCTTCATCAGGTCGTCTTCAAGGCTGATGAAGAAGCGCGATGAGCCCTGGTCGCCCTGCCGACCGGATCGGCCGCGAAGCTGGTTGTCGATGCGGCGCGATTCGTGACGTTCCGTGCCCACGATGTGCAGCCCGCCCATTTCCTCGGTGTTCGACCACATCGACAAGCGATGCAGCATGAAGTCCGGAACCTTATCCAGTTCATTAAGGCATTGAGCGTGGTCCATGCGCTCAGCCTTGTCGCCGGCAAAGGTGTTGTCGGCCACCCAGAAGCGAAGGAGCTTGAGTTCCGCCTCCTCGGGCGAAAGCGCCGTCACATCATCATGCTTCATCCCCAGGATGGTGCGGCAGAGATGCCGATGCACCCGCTGGATGATCTCGTCGTCGGGCATATCGGGCGTGGCGTCGGCCGAGACCAGGTTGCGGCGTTTCCAATGATCGATCAACTCCTCACGGCTGATGGGCCGAAGCTTGATATCCGTGCCGCGGCCGGCCATGTTGGTGGCGATCATCACCGCCCCGAGCATGCCCGCGTCGCCCACGATGTGCGCCTCGCGCTCGTGCTGCTTGGCGTTGAGCACGGCGTGCTTCACACCATGGCGCTGCGTGAGCATGCGTGAGAGCGTTTCGCTCTTCTCCACGCTGGTCGTGCCCACCAGGACCGGACGCCCCAGATCGTTCATCCGCTTGATCTCATCCAGAATGGCGTTCCACTTGTCCTTGGCCGAAAGAAAGATCAGGTCCTCGCGATCGACGCGCTGGACCGGCAGGTTGGTGGGGATCGATACCACTTCGAGCTTGTAAATATCGTTGAACTCCGTCGCCTCGGTCATCGCCGTGCCGGTCATGCCGGCCAGGCGCTTGAACGTCTTGAAGAAGTTCTGGATCGTCACGGTGGCCAGCGTCTGGGTTTCTTCCTTGATCTTGACCTTTTCCTTGGCCTCGACCGACTGGTGAAGACCATCCGACCACTGGCGACCGATCATCAAACGCCCGGTGTTCTCATCGACAATGATCACTTCACCGTCCTGGACGACATAGTCCTTGTCGCGCTGGTAGACCGCGTGCGCGCGAAGCGCGTTTTCCAGAAGGTGGGGCATATCGATGTTGTTGCCGACGTAGAACGAGCCGATGCCGGCCACGCGTTGCGCTTCGGCCACGCCTTCGTGCGTCAGGTGCGCCGCCTTCTTGTCGCGTTCGACTTCGTAATATTGCGTGTACTGGTCGCGATCGGCCTCGAGACGGGGCAGGTCCTGCTCGCGCAGACGGTTCATTTCCTCCCGCATGGCCGGAACCGCCGCCTTTTCGCGCGCATTGCGGATATCCCCCTCCAGCGCCTTGACCCGCATCATGCACTGGGTGACGCGCTCATTGGCCTGATCCCACTGCCGCTGTTTCTGCAGCAGATGCCGGGCAAGCTGATCGGCCAGGCCGTAGCGCGGCGAGTTGGCGTGTGCCGGGCCGGAGATGATCAGCGGTGTGCGGGCCTCATCGATCAGGATCGAATCCACCTCATCAATGATGCAGAAATCGCGCCGCTTCTGCACCTGCTCGGCGACGCTCAGTTTCATGTTGTCGCGAAGGTAATCGAAGCCGAACTCGGCGTTGGTGCCGTAGACCACATCACATTCGTAGGCCTCGGCCTTCTGGCGCGGGTGCTGCATGTGCTGGGGATGGATGGTGCCAACGGTGAGCCCCAGCCAGTGGTGGAAGGGAAACACCCAGTCCCGGTCGCGCTGGACCAGGTAATCGTTGACCGTCACCACGTTGCACTGAAGCGATTCGATCGCCGCCAGGTAACAGGCCAGCGGGGCCACGATCGTCTTGCCTTCACCGGTCTTCATCTCGGCGATCTTGCCCTCGGCCAGGACCATGCCGCCGATCAACTGCACATCAAACGGCCTGGCGCGGAAGGGCGGGCGGCTGCGTGGATAAATCTCCCGTACCGCCTCGTAAAGCTCGGGCGGAATCTCGATCTGCATCCACCCGGGCGCCGGTTCCCCGCCCTTGACCGGCTGCGCCTCCAGTTCCGCCGCCTTGGCCGAAAGCTCCGCGTGGACTTTCCGCATGGCTTCGGGCAGGAGCGAAACATCGAACTCGTGCTCGGGATTGAAGATGTTGCGAATGCCCACCGCGCGATCCATCACCTCGCGCGCCACCGCCAGGGCGTGGGGCAGGATGGCGGCGCGGCCGCGGCCTTCGGCGAACTGCTTGCGCAGCGCCTCGGTCTTGGCGCGAAGCTCGCTGTCCGAAAGTTTGCGCATCTCCGGCTCGAACTCGCCGATCTGCGCCACGCGGCGGGCGTAAGCCTTGACCAGACGCTCATTGCGCGAGCCGAAAAGCTTGGTGAAGAACTTGCTGACGTATTCGGTGACCATGAATCGGCCCTTTCGATCGAACGATCCTGAAACTCCGGCCACCTCGGGCGCGGGAGGGAATCGGATCGCATCATGTGCTGAAAAGTAAACGGGAGTCGCTGAAGGGAGACGGCA
>JAFIFY010000046.1 GCA_020831765.1 Phycisphaeraceae bacterium
CACGCCCAATACCTCTGGTGCCCCAGCTACATTGACACGCCAGTCCTCCGCTGGCGGGATACCAGCGAAGTGCCCGACCAGGAGCTTGATGAGACCCTCTACTACACCGTCGATGCCAACAAGAACGTGACGGCGCTGATCGATGCGACGACCGGGAACGTGGTCGAGCGCTACCTGTACGATCCGTATGGGCGGGTGATGGTGCTGGACGATGGCTGGGATTCGATCGCGTGGTCGGCTTCGAAGAAGAACGAAATCCTCTTCACCGGCTACCGCTGGAATCCGGAAACAGGCTACTACCAGGCCCGGAACCGCGAATACCACCCACTGCTGGGCCGCTTCTTGCAGCGCGACCCGCTGGGCCATGTCGATGGCGGCAACATCTACGCCGGCTATTTCGTCATGTGGGGTGGGGTGGATAGCCTTGGGCTAAGTGTTGACGGCGAGTGCATTGTTACGGGTATTCGTCACCGAAGCCAGGAAACATCAGCTTTATTGCTTGTTTGGGCAGCGCACTTTGTAGGTAATAGTCCGGCTACAGCAAACCCACAAGGGTTACTGGCGCGGCGGTACTTTGATCTTTTTGAGTGCTGTAAGGATGGAGTTCATTCTCTTCGGTGGGGGAAAGAGTCTGTTGCGGTGGGGATTGTTGACCTAAGGGAACGTGAAACTGCAAGGTACGTTGCGGTGAGACTTGAATTCTCACTGAGGTTACACTTGCGCTTCGATATTTCGGCGGATTTCAAGTTCGCAACTGAAGTGGGGGTGTTCAGGGACTCGAGAGAAGATCCAGTAGCAGGGGGACACGTTGCGAGTTTGCGATCAAGTCGGCCAAATCCCATTTTTTGGGCTAGACCGAGTCCGCCAACTGGATTCAAGTTGGGCGATCCGGATACCTGGACTTCTGTACCGGGGCTTCAGCGTCCGCCACCACCAGTATTCGGCCCGAGACCCCAAAGATTTTCTTATGCGGAAGTGCTCTATTTTCGCGGCGGGAATCAGAGATTCCCCAATCCTCGCTAGAGAAAGTATTGATCATACGCAGTATCTGATGGTTATCATAAAAAATTGATAGTCTGGTGCAGTATGCTCGTCAACAAATCAAAACGTTAGGAGTGGTAATGATGATGACTTGTTTTCGACTGTCTTTGATCAGAATACGCTTGTCTGTTTCGGGCTTCGGCATCATGATGTTTCTCCTTGTCCTGGGTACGCTTTCCGGATGCAACACGACCGCCAAGCCCAACGAACAAGATCATCTATCGACCTCCCTCGACCTGAATCCAGTGATTGTTCTTAATCTACCGAATGGACATCGTGCGGTGCTAGCCAAAAACGAGGCAGTCCATGCTGATTCGAGTATTAACTTGCTGGTTATTCTTGACGAGGATGACCACGTTCTTGCGCAGGTGCCTAATGTGTTTTGGGATCCTGATCGGGAGTATGGTCAAGGTGGCATTGCGCTTGCCAAACTCGCCCGTTCGGACGGAATGCCTGACATTCTCTTTGCGACTCAGCGGTTTGCGAAGGGAGGCATGATTCCGGAGTTCCCACTGATTATTAGTATTTCGCTAGCAGTGTGGTTTGAAAGAATTCCGGGTCCGGAACCAGGGTGGTCTATCGTTGATAACCTATTTGAATTTAACCTGTTCGATGACCTTGATGGTCGGTTTGGCGTTTTTTGGATCAGATTGCCACCACCTCAGAACGGCAAGTATCCACGTCATTTGGAACTTATGTTTACCCCCGACCTGGAGCGCGGGGAGACACGCGAATCAGTGCCTCCTCGGCATTACGCAACAATGTATTTTCCAGAGTCGGCAAGTAGCATCGTTGAGGCAGGCCAGTTACATGTCGAGTATCACTGAATGGGTAAGTTGTACCTGTTTACCGCCTCGTCGATATGTTTAGTCTATATCTGTCAGGAGAGCGAAGTTTTGGCCGGAGCATGCGGTCATCAGGAGAGTCTTGATCGTTTCAATGTAACTGTTCCATCATCCCCCTGGTCTGAAGCCGTAACAATCGCAACAAGAGATGGGTTCAGGCCAGGGGTTGCCAGTGATCGGGGAGGAATTGGGTGAGCTTGTCGGTTGAGGTTTCGGGCAGGCGGGTGAAGAGGTCGTTGAGGTAGGCCGTCGGCTCGATGTGGTTTCGTTTGGCGCTGCTGATGAGGCTGAACATCGCCTCCGCCCCCGGAAGCCGGTGAACAGCCAGTTCTTCCTTCCGATCGCGTTGCCGCGCAGACTGCGTTCGCAGGCGTTGTTGTCGATCGCCAGCCGACCGTCACCCATATAACGGCTCAGCGCTTCGGCCTGGTTGAGCACGTAACCGACCGCCTCGCCCAAGCCGCTTTTGGGCAATGCATCGGCGACCTGGACCTCGCACCATTCGATCAGCGCTTCGACGATGGGCCGACTCCGCTGGCCGCGCATCGCCTGGCGTTGGGCCTCATCCAGATCGCAGGCTTCCCGTTCGACTTCGTAGAGCAACTGGACCTGCCCCAGCAGGTGATGGCAGGGGGCGGGGAACAGGGCGCGGATGTCATGAAACTTCCGCCGCGCATGCGCCCGGCACGCTGCCGCGAAGGCGTAGATCGCGCATCGGATTGGCTTGACGGGGCGCTACGGTCGAAACCGTTTGAGATCAAGTTCCTTGATCGCCCTGTAGTGTTTGTCGTTGCCGGTGATCAGTGGTTGGTTCGCCTCGATGGCGGCGGCGGCGACCAGGGCGTCGGCCATGCTCATCGAGATGGACAGGCCGTACTCTTCCATGTAGATCGAGGCACGGTGGCCGATGTTCTCGGTCAACGGCAGGGTGGCGAACCGCATGTCGGCAAGGAATGACTTGATCGCGCGGACCTCGGCTTTGTCGCGTGCGCCCTGCAGCAGTTCCATATAGGTCACAACGGAGATGGCGCGGCCGTCGGCGTCATCGACCGCCTTGGCGGCCTTGGCGCTGCCACGCAGCACCCAGATGATCACATCGGTGTCAAAGAGCATCGAACCTGCCCCGGCGGAGTTGGCGAACGTGCGCGGCAATATCCTTCATATCGTCGCGATCCGCCCACATGCCGAACGCCGCGTGGTCCTTGGCACTGCCGGTGGACTCACGGCCCTGGTCGTCGATGGGCTGCATGATCGCCGCGGGCTTGCCGCGGTAGAGCACGGTGATGCGCTCGTTGCGGTTCAATGCCTTGATGATCTGACTGGATTTCTTTCGCAGATCGACGAATGACGCTTTCATGACGGGCGCTCCCTGTGCACACTCGTACTATACACTCTGTTTCGGCTGGGGACTACCCATCCCCTGAGCGTGTTGGCGGTCGAGATCACCAAAGACTCGGGCAAGCGGCGATCGCATCGATGTCAGGTCTTGGGCTCGCCGCGCTCTCAAACACTCGCGCCAGAGCGCCGAGAGCACCGCGAGGCAATGCGGGGCCGGTTGCGCGAATTGCATGTTGAGCAAGCCGTTGGCGTCGCGATTTGGTCGAGGGCCTATGAGCGATTGCCCGCGATGCCCGCTTCCGCCCCAGCGTCCCGCACCGAGTCGGTCACCGAGTGCCGGCGATGCGTCCTAACCTCAAAGAAAATAAGACGTTGCGCAATCCTCTGGCCCCGTGGCCAACGTGAATGGCGTCGGTTCATGGGCTTCGGGCCGGGATCGCGATGACTCCTCCGGCCAAGCTGGCGAAGCCAGCCTGAAGCCAAGCGCCTGGCCGCGGCGCTGGAAGTCGGTTCAGCCGACTCGGACGGCGGCTTGCGCGGATGGCCGTCCGAATCTCCGCGCGCGAGTTTGGGTATATTGGTCGCCGTAAGGATCGGT
>JAFIFY010000066.1 GCA_020831765.1 Phycisphaeraceae bacterium
AGCCGCTGCCGGCGGCGGCGACCCTGTCGTGAGTTGGCTGACGGCTGATTCATCAGCCCTATCATGCGAAACCGAACGCAAAAGCGCAAATGTTAGATTTGCGTTAGCGATCCGACGCCGAGGTTCCGGACAGTATTGCCGCACCTCCCCGGCAGCATTTCGGATTCTGGTGTAATCTGGTTGCCGGTTCCGGCTTTGGCCGGTGGATTGGCATGGGATGGTTATGGGATCAATCTGATGTCCGCTGAGCCGATTGAACCGGATGACCAGGTCGAGGAAACGGGCGCGACCGGCGATTCCGACGTTGCCATGATGGGTGAGGGCACGGCCTCGCCGCGCGGGCGCGGCCGCGGGCGCAAGCGGCGGACGGGGGCGCGGCGGGCTGAGCCGCTTCTGCTGGAAGTCTCCTGGGAAACCTGCAACCAGGTCGGGGGCATCTACCAGGTGCTCCGATCCAAGGCGCCGGCCATGGTCGATCGCTGGGGCGGGCGATACTGCATGGTCGGGCCCTACTTCCCAAACAAGGCCGCGGTCGAATTCGAAGAACTCTCCCCCACCGGCAGCTTCGGATCGATCATCCGAGATCTCGATGCCCTGGGCATCAAGGCCCATTACGGCCGGTGGCTGGTCACCGGACGGCCGCACGTCATTCTGCTCGACCATCTGAGCGTCTTCTCGCGACTGCATGAGGTCAAGTATCAGCTCTGGGCCGATCATGGCATCAGCACGCCGGGGGATGATGAGCTATTGAACAACTGCGTGGCGTTCGGCGAGGCGCTGCGGCAGTTTCTCCTGCTTCTGGGGCAGAAGGAAAGTGGCCGGCGCAAAGTGATCGTCCACATCCATGAATGGATGGCCGGCACCTGCATCCCCAAGCTGCGCAAGGACGACTGGCCGGGGGCGGTGGTGTTCACCACGCACGCGACGATGCTGGGCCGGTATCTGGCGCAGAACGATGATTATTTCTACCGTCACCTGGCCTACTACGACCCCGAGGGCGAGGCCCGGAAGTATCTGGTCGAGCCGCAGTTCCGCATCGAACGCGCCGCCGCGCATGGGGCCCATGTCTTTTCCACCGTCAGCGAGGTCACCGCGCGCGAATGCCTGCACCTGCTGGGTCGGAAGGTCGATGCCATCGTGCCCAACGGCCTGAACATCCAGCGGTTCGAGCGGCTCCACGATCTGCAGAATCTCCACGGCCAGTTCAAGGAGCAGATTCACCGCTTCACCATGGGGCACTTCTTCCCCAGCTATTCCTTCGACCTCGACCGCACGCTCTATTTCTTCACCTCCGGCCGGTTCGAATACAAGAACAAGGGCATGGACCTGACGGTCGAGGCGCTGGCGCGGCTGAACCATCGCCTGCGCGAGATTCAAAGCCCGATGACGGTCGTCTGCTTCCTGGTGACGCGAAGGCCGTTCCGGTCGATCAATGTCAGCGCGCTGGAAGGCGCGGCGATGCTGTCCGAACTTCAGACCATCTCCGACCAGATCAAGGATCAGGTCGGCCAGCGACTCTTCGAGGCCTCGGCCGCCGGACGCATCCCGGACCTCAACACCGTGGTGGATGAATACTGGCTGCTGCGCCTTCGCCGAACGATCCACAGTTGGAAGCGGCAGATGCCGCCGACGATCGTCACGCACGACCTGCACGACGATGCCACCGATCCGCTGCTGAACCAGCTTCGTACCTGCCGGCTGTGGAACCAGGCGTCCGACCCGGTCAAGGTCGTCTATCACCCGGACTTTCTCACGGCGACCAATCCGCTGTTCGGCATCGATTACGATGAGTTCGTGCGCGGCTGCCACCTGGGCGTCTTCCCCAGCTACTACGAACCCTGGGGCTACACACCGCTGGAATCGATCGCCATGGGCGTGCCCGCGGTGACCAGCGATCTATCCGGATTCGGCAGCTACATCCGCGAGCGGTTCCCCAAGCACGATGAAAACGGTGTGATGTTGCTCAACCGCCAGAGCGCCAGCTACTGGGAAGCGGCCGACCAACTGACCAACATGATGTTCCGCATCACGCAGATGTCCCGCCGCGAACGCATCGCCCTGCGCAACACGACCGAGGCGTTCGCCGTGAACTTCGATTGGTCCAGCCTGGTCCAGCACTACCACGATGCCCACGAAGCGGCCATGAGCCGGATTTAGCGGGCAATGGGCGGCCGAGCCCGTCCGGTCCTTTCCAGCACGCCAATCAATGCAGAACCGAATGACCGAAGGCCGTTGCGGCGTGGTGTTGTTGTCGCTTGCATGGCACGTGCCCACGAATGTGGCCGCGCTTGGATCGATCCGGCTTGACAACTATTGATAATGCGTTATCATTACCATCAGCGATGCGGTCGAAATGAGGAGCGAATCATGATGCAACCCGCCAAGGACCAGCCATTCAGCCCCGCCCGGAAACATCAGGGCGACACCCGCCTGCCCGTCACCGTGCTTTCCGGATACCTCGGCGCGGGCAAAACCACGCTGCTCAACCATGTGCTCAACAATCGCCGCGGACTGCGCGTGGCCGTCATTGTCAATGACATGAGCGAGGTCAATATCGACCATACCCTCGTTCGTGACGGCGGCGCTGCCCTCTCGCGCACCGACGAAGCGCTGGTCGAGATGAGCAACGGTTGCATCTGCTGCACACTGCGTGAAGACCTGCTTCGCGAGGTTTCGCGCCTGGCGCGTGAGGGCCGGTTCGACTACCTGCTGATCGAGAGCACCGGTATCTCCGAGCCGCTTCCGGTGGCGCAGACCTTCTCCTTCACGGATGAGCAGGATTACAGCCTCCGCGATCTGACACGATTGGACACCATGGTCACCGTGGTCGATGCGCTCAATTTTTTCACCGACTACGACTCTGCCCAGACCCTGCACGAGCGCGATCGCTCGGTCAATCCCGAAGATGACAGGACCATCGTCGACCTGCTGGTCGATCAGGTGGAGTTCGCCAACGTCATCATCATCAGCAAGACCGACCTGGTTGATGCCGACCGGCTTGAGCGTCTGGAAGGCATCCTGCGGCATCTGAACCCCGAAGCACGCATCATCCGCACGGTCAAGGGCGACATTGACCTCAACCAGGTGCTCAACACCGGGTTGTTTGACATGGAGCGCGCTTCGATGTCGGCCGGATGGATACGCGAGCTCAACGGTCAGCACACGCCCGAGACCGAGGAATACGGCATCAGAAGCATGGTCTACCGCCGCCGCGCCCCCTTCCATCCCCGGCGGCTGATGGACCTGCTCGAGCGCGGGCTTCCGGGTGTCGTTCGATCCAAGGGCTATCTCTGGATCGCCTCGCGACCGGCTTATGTCGGGGTCTGGTCACAGGCCGGCCAGTCGCTGCAAGTCGATCGTGCGGGGCACTGGTTCTGCGCTGTGCCGCGCGAGCAATGGCCCGAGGATGAAGAGACCCGCGCCTGGATCGATGAACACTGGGACCCGGAAGTCGGCGATTGCCGGCAGGAACTGGTGTTCATCGGCATCGGCATCGAACCATCCACACTCGAATCGATGCTCGATCAAGCCCTCCTGACCGACGAAGAAATGGCCCAGGGCCCGGAAGGATGGCTGAAATTCGAAGACCCGTTCCCTTCATGGGATGCCCAACCGGTGGCGGACGGGTAGGTGCCGTTGGCGATATGGGCGCTGGTCGCTGGTCGCCTTCGACTGGGCGTGAGCGAAGGGTTCGGGATTCAATGTACGCAGGACCATGCCGACAGGGTGATGTCGCTGGCTAAGCCGATCGGCGCGTGGGCTTTCGAAGGCGTGCGGGTTTCGCTGGTGCCTGTCGCTGCTTGATGCGTTTGGCCGCGGCGCGAATTTCCTGTTGGGCATAGTTGGGCAGCCATTTGGCCTGGGCCACCAGCATTTCATCGGCCAGTCGCCACACTTCTTCGGGCTCGCACACCGCGCCGATCAGCGGATCATGCAGCATGGCCTGCTTCAGGAGCGTGACATCGCCGTGTCGGGCCGCATCCTTGCTCATGCGCTGGACATTGACCGAGGCCATGCAGGTGGCGGCGCACGCCTGGGGCAGTGTGATGCCTTCGGTCATGTTGATGCCGAATCGATCCACATAGCCGGGCGCTTCGATGATGCAGTCGGCCGGCAGGTTGCGGATCGTCCCCCCGTTGCGGACGTTGAAGAAGCCGCGGTAAGGCCGGCCGGTTTCGATGGCTTCGATGATGAAGGAGCCGTGCTCCTCGGATCGTTTCCATTGGTCCATCGGCTTGCCCGCCGAGGCGAGGTGGGCATCGTACTGCTTCTTGAAGTCGCCGCGATGGGCCCGGCATGCGCCCAGGTAGCCCCCGGTGCGGCCGTGAATCCATTCGGAATTGTCGATCCAGCGACGAATTCGGCCGCGCCGCTTGCGGTACCACGGCAGATACTCGCTCAGGTGGCCGTTGCTCTCGGTGGAATAGACGCCAAAGCGGCGCAGCACATCGATGCGCACCTTCTCGGTCCGGGCGAACTGTTCGTGCCGCTCGAAAGCTTCGAGCAGTTCTTCGGCTTCGACCTTACGGCCGCGCAGGCGGATATCGATGTACCAGGTCTGGTGGTTGATGCCCGCGCAGACGATCCGCACATCGCGGCGATGGTCCATGTCCTTGATGCCGTGCAGCTTCGCCAGCGCATCGCCGATCTGCCACCAGCCGTGCTGCACACCATGGCACAGCCCCACCGTCGGCACACCTTCGCCGCGATCGAAGGCATCCAGCGCCGCCCACACGTTCATCGCCATCGGGTTGGCATAGTTCATGAACAGGCAGTGATCCGAGGCCACTTCACGCATGTCGCGCACGAAAGCGAGAATCTGCGGGATATTCCGCTGGCCGTACATGATGCCGCCGGCACAGAGCGTATCGCCCACGCATTGATCGATGCCGTACTTGAGGGGAATTTCGATATCGGTTTCAAACGCCTCGAGCCCGCCGATGCGCGTGCAGTTGATGACATAGTCCGCGCCTTCGAGCGCTGCGCGGCGGCGGGCGTGGCGGGAGATCGCCGCTGGCAGACGATTGGCCTTGATGTCCTTGCGGCAAAGGTCAGCCACCATGTTCAGCCAGTCGCGATCGATATCGTGCAGGGCGAAATGGGCATCGGCCAGTTCGGGAACCAGCAGAATGTCCTGAATGAGCTTGCGGGTGAACCCGACGCTGCCGGCGCCGATGAATGCGATGCGGATGGGCATGGCGGTTGATCCTGTAACTGGTGCCGCGGTGGCGATTGAGGGCTTTATACCGGCTTCCGAGGATGGCGGCGGCCGCGCATCCGCTTCGGGCGGCTTCCGGGGGTCCGGGGACGGGGTCCGGGGGCGGGGTCCGGGGATGAAACAAAAAGCCGCAGGACGTGGGTGCGTGCTGCGGCGGTCGCTGATTAGCGGTGCCTGCGATTTTCTCTTGTTGCGGAAAAGCGCGAGACGGGGTCGATTACACAAACTCATTTTGCCCTATCCATCTCAGTTTGTCAAAATGCGTCATGCTCAGGTGGGGCCGCTCTCGACACCTGCCACTATCCGGGATTCTGGTTCAGGAGGCTCTCATGATCACGCTTGGATTGGACATCGGCTCGAACTCCATCGGATCCGCCTGGTTTGATTCACGCACCGGCCAACTCACCACTGGCACATCCATCTTCCCGGCCGGCGTGGATGAATCAGACGACAAGCGCGGCGAACCGAAGAACGCCAAGCGGCGGATGGTTCGCCGAACCCGCATCACCCTCGCCCGGCGTTCGCAGCGCAAGCGTGAACTGCGACGGAAGCTGATCGAAACGGGGCTGCTGCCCACCGACGAGACGGCGTACGCCAAGCTGCTGGAAGAGACCGATCCGTGGGAACTGCGTCGGCGAGGCTTGACCAAACCGTTGCGTCCACATGAGTTCGGCCGGGTGTTGCTGCACCTCGCTCAGCGGCGCGGGGCGCTGGGGTTGAAGATCACCACTCCCGACGAGGGCGACGACCTCCAGAATGAGGACGGGAAAGTTAAGGCGGCCATCTGTGAGGTGCGGAGCAAGATGCTCCATCGTCAGGCGCGTACCTTTGGCGAATACATCGCCATGATCCGAGCCGAGCGAGTGACCCCCATCACGACCAAGGATTGCCGACCAAGCGATGTCCGTAAGGGCCCGCGTGAATACCGACATCCGATTCGCAACAAACCCGGCAATTACGAACACTGCGCCGACCGTGACATGATCCGGGACGAGTTCGCCAAGCTGTGGACCGCCCAGAAGCAACTCGGCGGCAAGACGGCAACCCTGTTGACTGATGAGCTTCGCCTCGTGCTGGATAACGAAGCGGGTGATGCCCAGTGGCGTCACAAAGGCCTGCTCTTCGGACAGCGACGACAGTCGTGGGACTTGGGCACACTGGGACGATGTGCGCTTGAGCCGACCGAGCGATGTGCTCCGCATGCGGACATGAATGCATCGCGCTTTCTAGTCGTGGAGACGGTCAACAACCTTCGCGTGATCGAGCACGGGCGCGAACCGCGCCCGCTCACGTCGGAGGAACGGCGGAAGCTCAAGGACTACCTCAGCGGTCCGCTTGGCATGGAGACGCCCAGGAAGAAGCGCGGCCAGACCGAACCCCTGGCACCCCGGCCGAAGACGACCGTGACTGTAGGTGACCTGCGTGAGGCCATGGGCTGGAGCCATCGGGGCGGGAAGAACGCAGCACAACGGTTCAACATCGAGGCGGATGAGTTGCGGACGATCAACACCGACTGGTTCAGCCGCGAGATCATCCACGGCGCGGTGACGCCCGAAAAGTGGGACGCGATGCCCGTGCGGGTGAAGGAAGGGCTCAATCGGGCGATTCTGAAGTTCGACCCTGACGAGACGAACGACGCGGCGAAGCTCAAAAACGGCGTCATGGATTGGGCAGGGCTGGACGAATCGCAGGCCGATGCGCTGGTGGCGGCTTGGCAGCGTCGCCCGCGGCCGGATGCCAAGCGGCTGAACCTCAGCCGCCGGGCGGTGCGGAACCTGCTGGTGGCGATGGATCGCCAAGAGCCGTGGCCCGACCCAGGCCGACCGGGGCACATGCGCTGGCTCACACAGATCGAGGCTCGAAAGCACATCGCCGGCGATGCCGACTTCACGGATGTGACCACCGGCCGGCCCTTGGACGAGCACGCCCGCCGCCGGTACGCCACCGGCGCTCGAGGGGCCACGGCCCGAGACCGCTACTACATGCGGAAACACATCCTGCGCGATGCCAACGGCGAGCCCATCATCGATGAAAACGATCGGCCGCTCGCTGAGCCGCCGCCCGCACCGCTGATCAGCAACCCCGTCGTCCGGAAGGCGATCCATGAGGTCCGTCGACATCTCGTGGCCCACATGACCCGCTTCGGCACCCGGCCCGACTACGTCTACATCGAGTTAGCCCGTGAGGCGAAGATGGGTGCCAAGGAAGCCGACCGCCTGTTGTTCCGTAACCGCCTGCGCAGTCGCATCCGTAACGACATTCTGCGCGAATTCAATCTCAACTTGCTCAGTTCGACCCAACAGCGCGTGGCGGTGGACCGGGTGATACTGGGCATCCAGCAAGGCGGCGTGTGCGCGTTGTGTGGCAACCAGGTTGTGCTGACGGCCATCACGCCCGCCATGGCTGCTGAGGGCCGGGACTGCGAAATCGCTCACATTATCCCCCGCGCAAGCGGCGGGCACAACGGCCTGGGCAACATCGTCCTCGCCCACACCCGCTGCAACCAGGACATGCGCAGACGTACGCCCCGGCAATTCTGGAACGAAACCCGGCCAGGCGGATTCGAGGAAGGCAAGCGCTGGATCGAAGGCATCTACGGCGACATCAAGCGTCCCAAACCCTCCGAGGTCAAGAATGCCACCGGCTCCGCCCTTTGGCAGTGTTACTTCAGCCATCGCGACGACCTAAAAAAGATCGAGCAGTTCAGCAAGGACATCTCCGATATCCAGGACATGACCCAGCGCCAAGAGGCCGCCACCAAGTACGCGTCTCGTCAGGTGATGGCCTATCTCGCCGATGCGCTTTATGACGGCAAGGGCCTGCCAGAACGCGGCGGGGAACGGCGAATCTACGCCACAGACGGGCTCTGGACCAGCCGTTTCCGACGTGAATGGGGCCTGTTCTTCGATCCTCACCAGGTCAAGGCCAAGGGTCTCGGCGTCGAGCAGGAACACGAACGCAAGGAGAAGAACCGCGGCGACCACCGCCACCACGCCATCGATGCGGTGGTCATCGCCATGAGCACCCGGGATATGCAACTGGCTTGGGAGGAGCGTGAAAAGCAGGCCGATCGCGACGGGATCAACACGGCTGACGAATCGGCGATGGAAAATTACCGTCGGCAGGCACGCAACCGCCTTCGCCCGCCCGCGCCATTCCAGGATCGCGATGCGCTCCGCGAAGCGGTTCGATGCGCGATCTTCGGGGATGGCGAGCTCGAACGGCCCATATGCCACCGGCCCGTGAAGCGCAAGCTCATGGGGGCACTGCATGAAGAAACGCTATTCGGCCCAGCGCTCGACCAGGCCGGCAACCCCACCGGCAACTATACGGCTCGAAAGAGCGCGCTCTCCCTCGAGCCCAACCACCTTCGTATGCCCCGGCCCGAGACGGAAAAGGAAGCCATCGACCGCCTTGCCGCCCGGCGGCAGCGCCAAAAGAATGTCGATGAGAAGACGGCACGGAAGTGGGCGCGATCCATCGTCTCGACGCCAGGCTATAAACCGGCCATCATCGACCCGCCACCGGGCAAGAGCGGCGTCGTTCGCGACCGGGCTCTACGCCGCGCCATTCGCAAATGCCTTGAAGACCAGAAGCTGGATCCGGACAGCTTCACCACAACCGACATCAAGAGGCTCTGCCCGGCCGACAACCCCGCGAACTGGCTGCTCCGAATGCCCAGCGGTGTGCCAATCAAGTCGGTTGTGCTCCTGCGTACGATGACCGATCCCGTGATGATCGACCGGAAGCGACCTGACTACGCCTCCAATCGCATGGTCCACGACGACAACCCCGCTTCTCAACGGGCCTACGTCGGCGGCAACAACCACCACATCGAAATCCGCGTGAATGCCCGCGGCAAGTGGTCCGGCCAGATCGTCTCCGGCTTCCAGGCCGCCCAGCGGAAGCTCGCGCGCCTGCGCGCCTTCCGGCAGGCAGGCATTCCCAAACCCGATGTCTTCCGCAAGCTCACCAAGGCCGAGCGCAAAAAGCTGCACCCGACCATTGCTGAAATTGAAAGACAGCATCCCCTGGTCGACCGCACGGACAACCAGGAGAAAGGCGGCAGGTTCGTCATGAGCCTCTGCGAGGGCGAGACACTCTGCATGAAGCACAAGCACACAGGGCAGGTGAGCTACTTCGTCGTCGCCAAACTCGACAAGCCCCGGAGCATCGTCCTCGTACCCCATTGGGATGCTCGCTCCGCCACCGAGCGCAAGGACGCCGAAGGCCGCAAGGTGCCCGACTCCAAGCGCGAGCAGTTCAGCATCACGCCGAGCGACCTCAAGGATCTCGCCCCGGCCGGCCACGACCATGCCATCAAAGTCCGCATCAGCCCGCTGGGTGACGTCACCATTCTGACCGGGGACTGAATCCCCTCGCCTAATCCGCCGATAAGCCTCACACGCGACTGTCCGCCGCATCAAGTAGTGGGCATCCGTGGGGCTTCCGGCCATGATCAAGCGAACTATCGAGATTTCCCGCCAACCGGCACACCTATCGGCCAGACTCGATCAATTGATCGTCCAGCCGATTGACCGTGACAAGGCCGCCGCCCACAGCATCCCCGCCGAGGACATCGGGCTGGTCATGGTTGATCAGCCCCGATCCAGTTTCTCCTACCACGCCTTGGCCATGCTCATGAAGCATGGCACGGCATTGGTCATCTGCGGTCGCGACCATTTGCCCCTTGGTCTGATGCTTCCACTTCCCAGCCATTCGGAAGTGGTTTGGCGCATCGAGGAACAGATCGCGGTTAGCCAACCGGCCAAGAAGCGGCTCTGGCAGCAGTTGATCCGGGCCAAAATACTTGCCCAGGCAGCCAATATCCCGCCCGATCTGCCCGTACAGCGTCAATTGCTCCGACTTGCCGCCGAGGTGAAGTCCGGAGACTCCACCAACGTGGAAGGTCAAGCGGCCCGTCTCTATTGGTCCGCCTGGCTGACGTCAAGCCCAACGTCTCGCACCTCGACCAGCCGTACGGCTGATCACGTCTTGTCCAGCCTGGAAAGTGATGGTTTCCGCCGCGATCCTGCCGCAGCGGATCCCCTGAACGCGATGCTCAACTACGGCTACGGCGTGCTCCGAGCCGCCGTCGGCCGTGCCTTGGTCAGCAGTGGGCTGTTCCCGGCTCTGGGGCTGCATCACCACAACCGTGCCAATCCGTTCTGCCTCGCCGATGACCTCATGGAACCGCTGCGGCCACTCGTTGATGCACGGGTGCGTCAGCTTTACCTCGCCGGCCACCGGCAACTCGACCAGCCCACGAAGGCCGAACTTCTTAACATCCTCACTGATCTCGTCCACACCGACGGACAAACCGGCCCACTAATGGTCAGCCTCGCTCGCATGACCGCTTCACTGGCCAGCTGCTACCGCGGTGACACTCGGAAATTGGTCATTCCGGTTGCCGCCAAAGCCGATGGCGGCCGATAGGGGGCAGGCCTGATGTTCATCAACGGATACCGCTGTATGTGGGTCATGGCGATGTTCGATCTCCCAACCGACACGAAGAGGGCTCGCCGCGCCTATGCCCAGTTCCGCAAGCACCTGATCGAAAACGGCTTTTCCCAAATGCAATATTCGGTTTACGTTCGTCACTGCGCCAGCGAGGAGAACGCACAGGTTCACCTTAAACGTGTCGAGCAGAGCTTGCCTGCCGAAGGCGAAGTTCGCTTGATCAAAATTACGGACAAGCAATTCCAGCGAATGCGCATCTTCTGGGGAAGAAAACGCACCCCACCCGAATCACCGCCAAGGCAACTGGAGCTTTTCTGACATCATCAATCGGCCGTAAACTCCTTGATTGGCAGTCGTTAGGCGAGCAAGAGTGTAATCGACCCCGCCCCGAGACCAATCTGCAACTGGCAATCATAGGGCATGTATCGCCGGTTCAGTGTAATCGACCCCGCCCCGAGACCAATCTGCAACATGACCGCGCTCCGAACAGCGGCGTGGACGGGAATAATCGAAAGCGCCCCGCGCCCAATCTCCAAAAAAAACAAGGAAGGAGTTCGGGC
>JAFIFY010000068.1 GCA_020831765.1 Phycisphaeraceae bacterium
GCCCGCCATACCCGGCTGACCATCGACTGCGATGCGCCCGTCGCCTCGGCCATCGTCCTGGTGCTCCAGTGCGTGGCGTTCGTCGGAGTCTGCTGCGTAGTCAGTTCGATGATCTTTGCCGTGATCGCCATTTGCCTGACAGGCTTGCGACCACCACGGGGCCGGTCCTTCTGGATGCCCGCCAGTCCATGCTGGGCGAATCGGCTTCGCCATCGGCCTGCGGTGGTCACATCGACACCGACCTGCTCAGCGATCTGTGTATTCTGCTTACCCTGCGCCGCCAGTAGGACGATCCTGGATCGCTGTTGCAGGCGCACCGAGATGCGTCGGCCGCGCGACCAAGCCTCCAATGTCTTGCGTTGTTCGTCCGTGAGGGTAATCGATGGTGCGATGCGCATGGCCTTATTCTCCGTCGGTACAGAGAACAACGCCAAAGACGACCTATTCATTGCAGGAAATATGACTCACTACACTAGCGACCTTGCGCCCGGCGATCCCGCCATTGCCCGCCAGCCACCATCCCGTGGCGTATCATCCTGTTCATGCCCCCGGTCGCACCCGCCACGCTCGGCCTTACCTTCCTTTCGCCCTGGGGCGCGGCGATCGCCGGCGCCCTGGCGATCCCGGCCCTGCTTGCGCTCTACTTCCTCAAGCTCCGCCGCCGGTCGGTCCGCATCAGCTCCACGCGACTCTGGCGCGCGGTGCTCGAAGAGATGGAAGTGAACACGCCCTTCCAGCGGCTCCGCCTCACTCCGCTGTTCCTGCTCCAGTTGCTGGCCCTGCTCTGCCTGGTGCTGGCCATCGGCAGGCCCGCCATCCCCGGCCTTGGCGTCACTGGTGACCGACTCATCCTGGTGATCGACCACTCCTCGGTCATGAACCTGACCGACACCGCCGAGGGCGTCACGCGGCTCGAGAAAGCGCGCACCCTGGCCCGCGATCTCGCCTCGCGCTTCGAGGGCGAATCCGGCACGATGATCGTCTCGATGAGCGGTAACACGGAAATCCGCAGCGGCCTGACCCGCGACCGCCGCGCCGTACGCGACGCCATCGAATCCATCCAGCCCACCGACACCGTCGCCCGCTTCGGGCCACTGGCCGAACTGCTCGAGCCCTACCTGGCCATCACCGGCGACGATCAGCGCGGCTCCACCGTCGTCTATGTGCTCACGCCCGGGGTCTTCGCCGATTCAGTCACCCCCGCTCTGCCCCGCGCCGAGGTCATCATGCACCCGATCGGCGGCGAGCGGACACTCGACCCCGCCCATACCGTCGGCATCACCGGCTTCAGCGCCCGCCGCCTGCCCCAGGACCCCACCCGCGCCCAGCTTTTCATCCGCGTCTCGCAATATGGCGATGAAGAACGCCCCGTCAGTGTCCGGCTTCGGGCCGATGGTCAGCGCGTGCAAACCTTCGGGCTGGATGTGCCACCTTCCCGCGACGGCCGGCCCGGACAGGTCGCCATCACACCAATGATCGAGGTGCCCGTCGGCGTCGAGCTTGAGGTGGACCTTGCCGACTTCGACCCGCCCCGCCCCTACCAGCGCGCCGGCATCGTCATGGCCCCACCGCCGGACCCCGTGGTCGTCATGGTCGGCCGGATCAACCCCAGCCTTCGCCAGGCCGTCATCGCCTCGGGCGTGCGGCGGATATGGAGCATGACCCAGGAGCAATATGAACCGTGGCTGGGCGGCGATCGCACCGGCCTGCCCGAAGATTTCCCCGCCATCACCGATGTCTACATCATGATCTTCGAGGGCTATTCGCCCATCGATCCCCCGCCGGTCAACGCCATGTTCTTCGCCGGCGTCCCGCCCGTGGCCAACCTCGACTGGATCGAGAACGACCGCGACCCGCCCGAGGCCCATTTTTTCCTCGACTGGGACCGCGATCATCCGCTGCTGCGCGGCGTGATGCTCGAGGAAGTGACCGTCGAGAACCCCGGCCGACTTCGTCTCACGCCCGCCTCGCGCGTCCTGGTCGAAGGCCCCGGCGGCCCGGCCATCGCCGCGCTCGAACATCGAGGCCAGCGATTCGTCCTCGTCGGCTTCCAACTCACCGACCCCACACGCCGCGTCCGCATGACCGACTGGGTCTTGCAGGCCAGCTTTCCCATCTTCATCGACAACGCCCTGAGCTTCCTCAACCCCGAAGCGGCCCAAGGCGAACTGGGCGGCGGCGACGAAAGCCTGGCCAGCCTCGCCGCCATCGCCGGCCGCGCCCCCGTACCCATGCCCATCTGGGACGACCTGGAAACCGTCACCTGGCAAGGCCCCACCACCGTCCGCGCCCGCCTGCGCGACGATTCAGCCGTCTGGCCCACCCCAAGCCGCGCCGGCATCTACCGCGCGGCCAATACCGTGCCCCGAAGCTGGAGAACCATCCCCGTCAACATCGAATCCGCCCACGCCTTCGACCCCAACGTGCGCTCCGAACTCCCCCTCATCAACACCCCCACCCGAACCATCACCGCCGGCGATGAAGGCCTCAGGGAACTCTGGCCCTACCTGGTCATGCTCGCCCTCATCCTCCTCACCGCCGAATGGCTGATCTACCTCCGCCAGGCCAACCGATGAAAAACTGAACAGAAAAGCCCTCTCCTGCTCGACCGATCGACTGCTCAACTGCTCCACCAATGGGGTCTCATCATTGCTGATGAGGAAATAAGACGATTGCCACCCAATCCGTGTCCGATATTGTGGACCATGGCGCTCTTAGCCGGTTTTTAGCGCCTCAATCGGTCGGGCATCAACTGCTTACAGTTCAGTTCGGCCATGTCGCGGACGCGCACACTGGTCTTCACGGAAACTTCGAGGATTGGCAGGCCGCCGCAACCGGTCTCGTTGCGTTGCGCGAACAGACGGCCGTTCCCGCGGACATCCCCTTTCGCCGGAGCCCCGCCCCAGCCACGGCAGGCCGGAGTCCTTGCATTCGGGATAGGTTTGCAGGTCGCTGGTCATGGCTGACCCTCTTGGGTGCCTGGCACGGCTGGGGTCCAGATGCAGGGCGAACGCATGTAGGCCCGGCGCATAAAAGGACTTGATAGTCGTTTGCGCTCCCCGGGCGCATCGGCTACACCTCACCTCAGTTACACGCGTGGCCACGCAGCAATACCGCGAACCGACAAAGGAGCGCATCATGG
>JAFIFY010000075.1 GCA_020831765.1 Phycisphaeraceae bacterium
GACGATGCCGGGCGACTCCAGGCCGACCGGGTGGCCAACCTGGGCGGCGACACGGATGGCCACATTCAGCGGATTGAATGGACTTTTGATGACCGTGGCCGCGTGACCTTCGTCACCAGTTACGATGCGCCGACCGCCGGCAGCGAAGTCAATCAAGTTGCCTACACCTACAACGATGACCCCGGCCAGTGGGGCGCGCTCACGACGATCTGGCAGGACCACGGCGGGGAAGTCGAGAAGCAGGGTGGTTCCCCCAGCCCATCGGTGGGGTATACTATGCAGGTCGTCAAGACTGATTCGGAGGTGCAGGCGATGCGGCTTGCCAGCGTGACCTACCCCAGCCCGCCAGAGACAACCGAGACCCGCCGCGAGGTGCATTTCCGATATCCGGGCTCTGGAGACGGCCACGTGCTCAGTCGCGTTCATGAGATCGCATCAGCGGCTTCCGGTGGCGATGTGTACGCCGCGTACGGCTACCTCGGCGCTGGCTCGATCGTGCGCATGGAGCGGCCGGCGGTAAAGGACGGCCTGAAGCTGACCTACGATAATCCCAACGACCCAGGCAGCTTCCCCGGTCTGGACCGGTTTGGCCGCGTGACCACGCAGAAGTGGACCGACACGGACACAACCCCGGCCACCCTCCTTGATGGCTACGCCTACGCTCACGATGCCTCGGGCAACCGCACGCGGCGGGAGAACTTAGTCTCGAAGGCGCTCACTCCGCCCACCCACCTTGACGAGGTGTACGTCCACGACCAACTCAACCGGCTGATCCAGGCCGAACGCGGGGAACTGGACCAGTTCGGCGATGAGTACTTTATCCTCGGCGCGACCATGCGCCACGAACCGACGCTTGATGCCTTGGGCAACTGGACATGGGTAGCCACGCGGCACGGCGGCGGTGGCGATCAGGAGTACACCCGCTTGCATGATGAGGCGAACCAGATCACGTCCATCACCCCAGAGCATCAGGAGCCCGTCTGGGTGAACCCCTCCCACGACTCGGCGGGCAACATGACCCAGGCCCCGGATGGCCTGGACCCCACTGAAAAACGGCATCTGGTCTACGATGCCTGGAATCGTTTGGTGGCCGTGACCGACGGTGGCGACCCGGCGACGACCATTGTGACCTACCGGTATAACGGGCTGGGGCATCGGGTGGCCAAGCTGCTCGGTAGTGATCCGGAGAACCCCGATAAGCGGATCGACTACTACCACAACGCCGGGTGGCAGGTGGTTGAGGAGCGTGTGGATGGCGATGTCCACGCCCAATACCTCTGGTGCCTCAGCTACATCGACACCCCGGTCCTGCGATGGCGGGATACCACGGGCAATGAGGAGCTTGATGAGACACTCTACTACACCGTCGATGCCAACAAGAACGTGACGGCCCTGATCAATGCGGCGACCGGGAACGTGGTCGAGCGGTACCTGTACGATCCGTATGGGCGGGTGATGGTGCTGGACGATGGCTGGGATTCGATCGCGTGGTCGGCTTCTAGGAAGAACGAAATCCTGTTCGCGGGGTATCGGTACAACCCCGAGACCGGCTATTACCATGTCCGTCACAGAGAACTTCACCCGATGCTGGGCCGCTTCATGCAGCGTGATCCTCTGGGGTATGTGGATGGGGGGAATCTGTATGAAGTAACCCGCTCTAATCCAAGCCGCTATTCAGACCCATATGGACTGTTTACACTTAAAGAGGTGAGGTTAAATAGGCCTGCGGGAACAATAATGCCAAACCTTTCTCCTTCAGGTAATATAGGTCATTGGGGACGCAGACTCGGCCGATTCAATACTATTGGGAGACACGTCGACATCGATCTTAGGTGTAGGCAATTTTGTAGCCGCTATGGTCTTCAGCCTCGAACCAGTAGATTTACAGGTCGGGTTGAAATGGACTCCGTTTTGATTGAACAGCCTGACTCGAAGGATAAGGAAAAATGGATACTTGAATCACATTGGCACGCGCGCCGGAGCATTGATCCAGTTGGCGTCTCACGGCACGTCGGCATCGGCACTCGCGTTACGGTATTGCGGTATGCCAGAGTGAGGCCGTATACCAATTACCTCGTTCGCTGGCGACAATATACTTGTTCTTGCGGCAATTGGTATGAGTGCATGCTTTATGGGTACACTGGTTGGCAACAAGATGATGTCAATCGCGTAGGTACTGTTTGGGTGGAGCAGGAGGCGTGGCAAGGCGAAACGCCTGGACACCTTGAGATCGACAAAGACGAATGGCTTAAACTTGCTGTGGGTATACTTACGAAAAAGCCCAAGCAGGGCGGTGGTGCCAACTGACCGTAGTTCGGTGACCCTAACCGATGATCGGGAGATCACCCATGCGTCGCACATGGCTTAATTCGTCAAAATTGTTTTACTGGCTACCTCCAGCCATACTTGGCTTTCTCTGGTTGTATCCCATGGATATTGTACGATTCACCCCGAGCCACGTTGATCTGCCTAACGGTACAAGACTGACAACTGTCTCTATACAGTACAAGCTGGGTGTGTTCTCGTACGCCGAGGTGTCCACGACCCGCTCGACGCCCCCGATACTCTCGCGTAATCGCTGGACTCATGTTTATTGGTCCAGAGGGAATCTGATAAGAACGGTAATAGTTTCGATCGGCGTATTCCTGGCATGGGGGTTTATACGAGCGAGGGCGAGATACATTGGTCTCGCTGTCGATCCATGTAGCGCTTGCGGCTATCACCTCAGAAGTGTCCGTTCCGAGCGGTGTCCCGAATGTGGAATGCCCATTGATGCAAGGTGAGATGTGGCGAGTTTGAGCCCCAAGTGAGGCAATGGATGGACATCCGAAGGTGCGAACATACATGTGCTGGTCGACTACATTTCTTTGTTCATGAGTTGAAAATGGTTTATCTGCGATAAAGGATCAAATATGAAGTGTTCACCATTTTGGGTTTTTCATTGCCTTTTGTCTATATTAGCGATAGCGGTGCCACTGGCAATCGGCTGTGCTTCAGCAAGACACTCGGAGCGCGAGTCTCCCTCCATTCCGACTGCGAGCAACTCGATGCGAGATTATGCCGTAGCGCGGATGTCGGAAGTTCTTGCCGCTTCTTCCGCCAGGGACTTTCATGGCTTGCCCGACTCAGTTGGCTTTGATGTATTGGCTTGGGCCGATCGTTTCGAGGTGATTCACTCGCTGCGCAGTCAGCGGACCGGGAACGCTGAGACAGAAGCGCTCATGGACGATCTGGCGACAGTGTTATATGGTATATACCTGCACGGTGATGGCAAGATGACACCTGCGGGGTCCGCCGTTCTGGAAGAGTGGGTTCGGAAGCTTCTGGAGCGTGAGGCGGAAGTACTGCAAATAATGAATCGGGAAGCTGCCCACTTCAAGGGCCGCATGACTCAGGAAGCTCTGTTTATTGCCGCCCTACTGGCGAATAGGCTTGATGTGCCGGGCGGCGACGACCTTGTGTCTCTGGCCCGGCGCCTTTTCTCAAGAGAGCTTCCCGATTCGAGTGTTATGTTCATGCGCAGTCAGGTCCGCATTTATCATCTGCTTCTTGCGCTTGAGCAGGGTGATTGGCGGGAGGTTCGTCGCATCGGGGAACACATGGGCCCTGATGTGCTTGACAATCAGCGCCGTTTCGTTCGAGGACACTCAGGAATGATTGTCGGCCGCATGGATATCTTTATCTGGCTTCGAAATTGGCTCGATGACCCAGGTGCTCGATTGCTTTTGGATGCTTATGCGGCAGTCGCATTTTATGATCAGCCGGACACTGAGGCCATTCTGCATGCGGTGCTCGCAAGCAGCAGGGCGCAGGCAGTGGATGAGATGGTGAGGTGCAGGCTGGTGCAAAGTGTCAAGCGGATGTGCATTAAAGGGGGATACTGGTCCCTGTTCGACGAGATCGTCGCCGGGCTGGAAGACCCTTGCGATCAGTCCGACTGGCTGATGACTCTTGAGTTACTTGCGGCGAAGGGTGAGGTGGAGCGGCTGGAACGAAGTATGTCCCGAAGGAAGGACTCGATATCGGAGGAAGAAAGGCAAGTTTTGAGAGCCTACGCATTGGCGCATGCCGGAAGAGGTCAGGATGCAAGGGCGATTCTGGCAGCAGGCGAGATGGCTGATGTCTCGGATCCTCATTGGTTGAATCAGATCGCCGTGACCCATGCCCGATCCGGCGACATTGAATCAGCAATCGCGCTTGTTCGTAGGATCATGACAATGGAAGGGACTCCTAACGGCCGAGACGCTTGGCGCTTCGAGGCATTGCATTTTTCTTACATCTTCGCTGCCTATCGCGAATTCGGGGCGAGTGCTGAGGAGATTCACAGACGAATTGAAGATCTGGGATTGCGAAGAATGGCGCAGTTCATTATATGGATGCGGCTTGCCACGATCGAGCTGGATCGAAAAGAACGCGTGCCGTTCTCGTTTGGCTGATTGGAAATTGCAGGGTGTCCGTTCCATTACTAATCCGGCAAGAAAGTACAGGGCGTCACCGTTGTGGGATCATGGTAACGGATTCCCGTCGAATCAGCCCTGAAACGCTCAAGGAGCGCCGCCACCAGGCCATTCGGTTGCATGAGGCCGGTCACGGCATGGGTAACTGTTCTATCATCCCCCTGGTCTGAAGCCGTAACAGCCGCGACGGGAGATGGGTTCAGGCCGGGGGTTGCCCGTGATCGGGGAGGAACTGGGTGAGCTTGTCAGTTGAGGTTTCGGGCAGGCGGGTGAACAGGTCGTTGAGGTATGCCGTCGGCTCGATGTGGTTTCGCTTGGCGCTGCTGATAAGGCTGAACATGGCCGCCGCCCCCGGAAGCCGCCGCCCCCCGGAAGCCGGTGAACAGCCAGTTCTTCCTTCCGATGGCGTTGCCGCGCAGGCTGCGTTCACAGGCGTTGTTGTCGATCGCCAGCCGGTCATCATCCAGATAACGGCTCAGCGCTTCGGCCTGGTTGAGCACGTAACCGACCGCCTCGCCCAAGCCGCTTTTGGGTAACGCATCGGCCGCCTGCACCTCGCACCACTCGATCAGCGCTTCGGCGATCGGCCGACTCCGATGGCCGAGCGGGAGCCATCGAGGGCCATGCCACCCACCTTATTCAGGCCGACCGGCTGTCCGAGATCTGGGGTCCACCTCTATTCATCCCCCAGCATGACAACGTGGCCACTTATTGGAAGACGGAGTTAGTGGAATGGACACGGAGCGCTTTACTTCCGGGGGTTCAGGCGACGAATGGGGGTTTGTTGGGGTTGGCGCTTCGTTCGATGCGTTCGATCTTTCGTGCGCGTCGTGTGTTGGTTTCGATTTCGATGTAGACGCCGTTGATTCGCGGGTCGCCGGTGGCGACGTCGAACGGCGCGGGCATGGCGGTGGTCATGTGGGTAAGCACGCGGTCGATC
>JAFIFY010000076.1 GCA_020831765.1 Phycisphaeraceae bacterium
GCCGCAGCGACTGCGAGAAATCTTCCCACTGCCATGTAATACCTCTCTCTCGTTCTCTTCTACCCAGGCTTCCTGACGGGCGGCGGACGCCGGAAGCCTCATGTCTGAATTAGCTGAAGCCGCCTCTCTCTATCAAAGAGAGTAACCGATCGGGCCTTCCTTGACAACCGCTTCGGGCCGATTTTCCAAAAATTCTTCAAAAGACCTTCACGGGCGTTTTCCGCAAGGCGTTCCAGGACGGAAAACATGTTCTAGAAAATCGAATTTGCGGCCGTACGCGTAAAAAGACAGCGGGCAGGAGGCAGCCGCTATCGACGGCGGGTTGGCCATATCGAGTGGGTGGCCAAGGCCCATGACCGGAAAGTTGTCGGTGAACACTTCAGCCAAGGCGATGGGTGAAACCGTCGCGCCAGAAGTGGTGCGCAAAGCGGTGCGCGCCATACAAGCAACCGCGCGCACCGACCGCCGAAACCCCAGCAAACCGCATGACTACGTATGATCTCGGAGTGAATTGCGAACAAGCGACCCCTACGGGATTCGAACCGGAATCGGTAAGGGGCGATTTGGACAGTAGTTGCGCGGATGACGGGGCGGGCGATGGTGCGCCATCCGGTGCGCGCAGCGCAAAATCGGGGCGAGTGGCCGACCTGGTGGCCAGCATGTCACCGGCGGAACTTCGGGAGCTGCGCCGGTTGCTGATCGACGATGAAGGGGGGCAACCATGAGGTTGAATCCTGCGAGTAGGGCTCGGTTGTGGGAATCGGCTATCCATGAGGCCGGTCATGCGGTCTACGTCATGGCCGTCGGTGGGCGCGTTCGGTTCGCGGAGATTCGCCCGATCGGTGGCGGTCTTGTCGTCTGTGACCTGCCGGTCAATCTCCACGAGTCGGTTCGACTCGGTCGCATCCTGGCCGGTGATATGGCCGCGACGTTGACCCAGGGGCAGAAACCACCATCGGGTTCCACGTGCTGGCCATCACGCCGGAGACGTGATTCAGTGACTCGCATCAAGCGGCGCGATCTGCTGCCAGAGATACCCAGCGATGAGGAACTTCTGGCCGTCGAACTGCCGACCCTGCCCGAGGCCGTTGGGGATGCATTGCTCGATCACGCCGGAGAGGTGGCCCGCTTGGTCCTGGAGACTCATCGGCCGGCGTTGCTGAGGCTGGCGACGGCGCTTTTCCACCGTGGTTTGCTGACGGCCAAAGAATGCACTGAGACATTCACGAATCGGCCTAAGGTACTCCTAAGGGATAAACCGGTCCGCTGACGCAAAAGGGGCGGTCGAGTCTCATTTGATTCGTATTTGCACAAATTGGGCTGCGCAATTTTATAAATCCGGCTGGATTGCCGGAAAATCTGCCGATTTTCTGGCCGATCGGGCTTGCGGCCGAAATCGGCCGGGGTACTCTGCGGGCTATACCGGTTCGGGCATGGTGGCCACCTTGTCCCGACAACGCCGGCACCGATGGCAGGTTCCCCTTGCCTGACCATCGGGCCGGGCCGGTCCACACAAGGGGTAACGCATGTCTCAAAGTTTCATCGGCAACCGTGACATTTTTGTAGCCCGTCTGATGCTCGTGAGGATGGCCGATCTTGCGGCCGGCGTCGAGGCCAATCGGACTCTTCCGCGCCATGAGAGAACGCCCGGGACGCTGGATTCCTACCACACGGTCCGAGGGCAGGCGCTGGAACTGACTGGCCGCGCCTGGCAATGGGCATGTCGGGCTGACGCTGAGAAAGCGGCGAATCTCGTTCATCTGGCCGACTACAACCGCATTCCCGATGCCATCACCCAGGCGCTACGGGATGTCCGATCCGATGACCCGGGCGTCCTGCGTGATGCGGCGCGGAGGGCGGTAGCACCATTGATTGCTGATCTTGTCAAGGCTGACGCGCTGGTCACCCCGCAGTGGGAGACTGTGACCCAGGACGACTCATCGCAAGAGGCCCAGGTGGAGCCGCGCCCGGTGGCCCAATCCATCCTCGATCATCCGGCCCAGGCGATGGACGATGCCCGAGCCCATAGCACCCCACCGGCCGGCGACGAATTGCTGACGGCTGCGCAATTGCGGGTTGAGTATTCCGTCACACCCGACATGCTGCGCAAGGCAAGAACACGCGGCAAACTCCCCGGTTCGGTCAAGCGCGGTGGACGATGGCTATACCCGCGTTCGAAAGTCTTGAAGGAATGGCCGGGATAATTTCGCGGCCGGTAAAGCGGACAAAACGCGGACAAAGCGGACAACGAGCGGACAGCGCGCCAAAAGCCCTTCCATTGCCGAAATGCAGCGGTACGGTTGAGGCATGGCGACACCATCACATCCCAAGCGTTTCCTGCCCGCTGACGTCGCGGCCGCGCGGCTTGGCGTGCCAGCGAATTACCTTCGGCAACTGATACGCGACGGCCGGATACCGACGCTACGGGCTGGCCGGCGGGTACTGGTTGATCTGCCGGCAACCGAAGCCGCTCTGGCTGACTTGGCCGCGAACGCGCAGCGGGAAGGCGGTGGCGCATGACCCGCCCCATCGTCACCCTGAACGGCCATCGGCCCGCGACCGAGGCCAGCATCGGCGAGCCTGACGACGCCACACCCGCCGGCGTTCAGGTGCCATGCATCGCCATGGACCTGAACCGAGCGGCCAAGGCGTTGAGCCTGTCGGCCCGCACGGTCGATGAGCTGGCCCGAAGCGGCCATCTGCCCAGTTTCAGAGTCGGCAGGCGCAGACTGTTCAGCCCCGACGCCCTGCGGCAGTGGGTTTCGGCCCAGGCCAACGAGAACGAGGTGGCCGATGCCTGAGCAATTCGGCCGAATCCCCACCCAGGTTATCGCTACCGGCATGCTCACCAAGCTGAACGCATCCGACCTGCTGATTTACCTGGCGGTGGCCGCGTTCGCTGGCAAGGGCTGGACCGCTGAGGTCGGCAACTCGGCCCTGATGCGTGCAACCGGCCGCAGTGAGCGAACGGTTCGGCGAGTAGTCAATCGACTCAAGGCGAAGGGATTGTTGGCCGTGAAAATCGGCGGCGGGCGATGCCTAACGAATCGATATCGACTCCTAAACCCTGTCACCCAAGATGACCGGGTATCGGGCGATAAACCCGGTCATTCTGAGCATGAAACCCGGTCAAAATCGAGCATAAACCCGGTCACCCTGAGTGACCCCCGTTCAGAAGGTTCAGAAGGTTCAGAAGGTTTTTCCGCTTCGCGGACCCGGGCGGTTGAGTGGCCCACCGGCGAGTTTCAGCGAGAGCTTCCCACCGATCCGACCCCCGAGGAAGCCGAGCGGCTATGCCGGGAGGTGGGGCTGTGATTACTCGTTCACCATCACCCGAGGTTGAATCCATGCGGCGCGATCGTTCGGCGCTGGTCGCGATGATCACCCGGGCCGGTAGCAAGATGCATGGTGCATCTTGCACTTGCCCAAGCCCTGATCACGATGACCGCAACCCATCGGCCAGCATCTTCACCGATCCCGCCGGCGTTGTCCGTGTCAAATGTCATTCATGCGGATGGTCTGGCGATATCTTCGACCTGACAGCGCTGGTCGAGGGCCGGAGCCTGTCCGACGTGCTGAGGGAAGCCGCTGGACGCCCCGAGAGACGTCCATCTCCCGTATCCGACGCCCCCGAGGCCGCCGAACCCACCGAGGCCCGCAGAAAGCCTTCAGGCGGTTCAGGTGGCAAGCACCCCGACGTCGAGAGCATCAAGGCCCGCGTGCCTCACTGCACCGAGGTCTACCAGTATCGGAGAGCTGACGGCGGCATCTACTGCCTGGTTGTCCGATCTGATCCACAGGGCGAGCCCAAGAAAATCTCGCAGATGGTCCCCGACCCCGAGGGCGGGTTTCGATCGGGCGGACCTGGCAGTGGCCCGCATCCGCTGTTCAATCTGGAGCGGATCGCCGATGCGGATGAAGTTGTCATTGTCGAGGGGGAAGCCTGCGCGGGCATCCTGCAACGTCATGGGATTGTCGCGGTCACATCGCTCGGTGGAGCGGGCAAGGCCCATCTGACCGATTGGTCGCCCCTGGCTGGTAAGAGCGTGGTTGTCTGGCCCGACCATGACGCCCCTGGCGAGAAGCACGGAAGCGCCATCATCAAGATTCTGGAGACGCTGGACCCGGTTCCGACCATCAGTTTGCTGGACCCCGGGTTGCTCCACGTTCCGGCCAAGGGTGATGTCGTCGATTACATCGACAGGCTGAGCGTTGAAACCGACGCCCAGGTGGCCAAGGCCCTGCGCGAAACATTGAAGCTGGCCAAGCCCATCGGGCCATCAAGCGGCGTTGTGGGAATCCTCGAAGATGCCATCAGCGGCCGGCGGAAGTGTATCGATATGCCCTGGCCGGCCATTGGTGGATTGTCCAAGGCCCTGCTACCTGGCAGCATTTGCTTGCTGGCCGCGCCACCTGGAGCGAGCAAAAGCTTCATGCTCATGGAAGCGGGCATGCACTGGCACCAAGCGGGTATCCCGGTCGCATTGTTGGAGCTTGAAGACGGCAGAAGCTACCACCTTCGGCGAGCGTTGGCGCAGAGGACAGGACTTTCCGGTCTGACTGATGATGGATGGTGCAAAGATCACCCTGAAAAGGTCCGACAGGCGTATGACGATCATCGCGCATGGCTCGATTCGTTCGGCAGGTGCATCTTTGAGTACCCGGGCGATGGTCACCCCGATTATCGCGGCGTGCTGGCATGGATCACCCATCAGGCCGAGAGCGGCAAGAGAATCATCGCGGTGGACCCGTTGACGATCTGCAAGACCGATGCGCGGCCGTGGGAAGCGGATCAGGACTTCATGGTTCAGGCCAAGGCGATCATCGAGGGAAGCGCGTCCAGTTTGGTTCTGGTTCTGCATCCCCGCAAAGGCGCTACCGATCGCGGCGTTGATGACTTGTCTGGCGGTGCATCCTTCGGCCGACTGGCCCACACGGTTCTATTTCTCGAAGCCCTGCCCGAGCCGCGTAGTGTCGCCATCCGCGATCGACTCAGCGGCATCAAGACGGGACAGGAAATCAACCGCATCGTCCACCTGGCCAAGACCCGCAACGGCAAGGGCGCTGGACTCCGGATCGGCTGTACGTTCGATCCTGAAACCCTGAGGTTGATCGAGCATGGAATCATTCTCAAAAAGGAATCTTCGCGATGAACCCCTTGCCCTGTGAAGTCGAGGTCACCGATACGACGATCGTCTTTGAGGAAATCAGGTTTCTGGAGTTTGCCTGGCAAGCCCAGGCCCGGCGAGCGGCGCAAGTCGGTACAATCGAAAAAGCCCCGACGGCCGGCAAGCCGAGCGGGGCACGATACGAGGAACACACATCATGGCAACGCTTGAACGAGTAGGCAAGTCCTTCCGCATCCGCATCAGACAACCCGACGGCCGAAGGTTTCCGGTCATGCTCGGCATCGTC
>JAFIFY010000078.1 GCA_020831765.1 Phycisphaeraceae bacterium
GAGCAGCCCCTTTACATTCTCCATGACGAATACAGCGGGCTGATGATCAGCGATGACCTGCAGATACTCCACATACAAAACCTGCCGCCCGTCTTCTTCAGCCACGTAGTCTGCATTGCCCTTGTTGCGGGAACGCCCCGCCAATGAGTACGCCTGGCACGGTGGCCCCCCGAGCAGAACCCATGGATCGTTATCACCCAGAGCGGTGGCAATGCGCTCCCGAACAGTTGCACGGTTTTCGTCACCGAGTTCTGCCAGCCAAGCCTCGTTGCATGCTGCTCTGGCTTCAGCCGGGTACTCGTCGAACAACGATTCAATACGTTTGCTCAGGGGCGTTTCAGTGTCTGCCAGGAAGGCGTAATACGCCCTTGGGATATCATCGCCGAATTGGCGTACGAAACTGCGCAGTTGTAGCGTTGAGTGCGCCTGAGTGTCCTTCTCTATCGAGAGCGCCACGCGGAACGGCTGATCGGCATGAACCGTGCGATAGGCGCTGAAGCCTTCGCCCAAGCCTCCGGGACCGGCAAACAGATCGATCACCGGGATTGATGGGCTGCGGGGCAACGCGTTTCGGCTCCAGTTCGTTGCGACGTACGGCGTAGGGTCAGCATTGGAATGGAGACTCGTCGTACATTCTCACTGCGCCAACTCGCCGAAAATAGTCATCTTACCGTGTGTTCCGCGCACGGAAAGGCGGCGATGGGGTTTGGCAAAAACGCCCGCACCAGCACGAGGCCGATACGGGCGCTTCCGGGGGCGAGAGTTGATGCTGGGGATCGTACCGCCGGCAGTGTGGGCGTCAAGTCGGCGGATCGGGTGAGCGGACCGGACTGGCCGTTGCGGCATCGGCCCGCATGTGGGCGAGAATGCGTTCGCGGGCGGGCTCGGGCAGGCTTCGGAGGACCGCGGCGTGGGTGGGCGGGGGTGCGACGGCAACGTAATGCAGGGGTCGGCCATTGGCAGCGCGGATGCCCTGGCCGTGCCCGTGCTGAAGCAGTTCGGTCATGATGATGATCGGCTCGGCGAGGCCTGGGGCGGTGATCTGTTCCAGAACGGTGGGATCGAAGTCGGTCAACCGCAGCATGAAGCCCTGTTCAGTGATCTTGCCGTCGGGGTCGAGGCTGTCAGTGCGGCCGCGCATCGGCTGGTAGTGGCCTGTGGGGGTGCCCTCGCGGTCGGCGGCCTCGATGGGCAGGTAGCACCAGGTGATGGATGAATCGGATTCGAGCAGGTGGAGCATGGCGCGAGGCGCTTCGGAAGGCAGACGATCGGGGAAGCGCAGGAACATGACCGCATCCAGGTCATGCTCCAGTGCCGTTTCGATGGCGTAGCGCTTGAAGCGGAGGCTGCGACGCCAGCGCTGGGGGCGGTCGGCATCTTCATCCATATAGAAGTAGTCGTGGCCGGTGCGGACTTCATCGGCGATCTCGTGCAGGGCGGCCCGGGGCGGGAACGCCGGCGGGTGCAAGCCGCCCCCGCCCCCGGAAGCCGACCCACCCCCGGAAGCGTTGGCCAGCGCCTTGTAAGCCGCGCGGTCGGCGGGGCGCTGGGCATCCAGGTCCTTGACCGCCGTGCGTGGGAAGCCAGCGCGGCCGTGGGCGTGGTCGACCACGAGGATGCGGGCGGGAGGCGGGTCCAGCGCCCGGATGGCATCAAGACAGCGCTCCGCAGCGCGGCTGTTGTGGACCTCGGGATGGATGTAGATGGCGAGCTGGTAGCGCAGCATGGTGTTGGCTCCCGAATACGGATCAGTAGTAGACGTCGGCCCAGTCATCGGACTCAGCGCCGAGTGTGATGTGCCCGCGGGCATCGAGGTCCAGGGGGCGTCGGTAGACACGGATGCGGCCGCAGTTCCACCCGGCCATGTCATCTTCGGTGCGAACATCGGTGACCATGTCCGTGGCCAGGACGCTGGGGCCCGGGCCGGTGTGGTGCATCGTGTCGCCGATGCGCTCCAGCCACGGCGCAGCACCCGTGACCGGATCACCCCCGGAACCGTTCCCGCCCCCGCCCCCGGAAGTGGGCTCGGCCCAGACGGGCATGCCGCCGCTGACGGTGAGCACATGGCCGTTGGTTCCGATGCCGAGGTTCACCCAGCGCTGACCTTCGCCCGAACCTTCGCGCACCAGCAGATCACCTGCGGCGACATCGGGCGTTTCCACATCCAACAGGTCATCAAGCACCATTGGCGGCGGCGAACCGATGCGGACGATGGCCCAGCGCGTGCCGGTGCCGGCTTCCTTCCAGAGGATGTGGGCAGCGCCCAGTTCAGCGCTGTGCAGCAGGCCATCGCCGGAGTCATCCACATCGGCGTAACGGTGCTCGGCATCACTGACCTGGACCCGTGCCGGACAGATGCCCACCGCCATGGCCATGCCGATCGCACCCGGCGCAAGCGGTTCGAGCAGGATGACGAAGCGGCCCGCATCGTCGGCGGATTGGGCCAGCCCGCCACGCAGGGCCACGCGGTTGCGGAAGCTGTCGAGGTTGTCGGTGGGTGTGAAGACTGGCCCCGTCACCGCCAGGGCATCGAAGCGCTCGCGGGCAGCGCCGCTGGCGTTGCTGACCAGGACAATGCCGCTGTGGCGGACGGTGGCGGATGGGTCCTGATGGATGGAGCGCTGGCGCTGCTTGAGATCGGCCACCACATCGACAAAGGCGTTGTAGGCCGCGGCGGGGATGCGCAGCTTCTGACCGGTCTGGACTTTCTTGAGCGGATCAGCGGTCATCGCGGCTCCCGAGCTTGAGGCGCACCACACGCTGGCGGCCATCGCGGTAGCGCCGGATCAGGATCGTGGCCGCGCCCTGCTGCCTGAGTGCGGC
>JAFIFY010000105.1 GCA_020831765.1 Phycisphaeraceae bacterium
CACATGCCCGTGCCCGCCCTCGATCGCGCTCTGACGCTGATGCTCGGGAGGCTGGTAGGTGCTAAAGTGCCGGAACATCGGGTCGCCGGTACTCGATATGTAGTTCGGTGCCGGCTGTCGATAGCCGTGAAACCGCATGGCAAAACCGTTGCCATCTCCCATCAGCACCACCGCTTCGGGTGGGATGCTGGAATTGCCGATGCCGCGATACGGCGTGTAATGCATTTGAGGCGCCGAGCTTGACCAGTACCCCCCCCAGCTACTCCACTGGCCTCGTGGTCGATTAAGATTGCCATTGATCGTGTAGCTTGCGCCAACCAGCGGATCACCGCCTCCGGTTCCAGGGCCGGTCATGCGATCAATGGTTTCGGCGGTATGCGTCGGCGCGGATGGACACCAGAGATACTTCTCTTCGAGGATCAGGTGCGATGGCATCAACTGAGGCCGGCCGCGCAGCGCCCACTCCGGACGACCATCATGGTCAATCCCGGCCATGAAGTCGGCCAGGCGAGCATGCGCTGTGCCCATCCACCCTGGGTACCCGAATATCTTGTTGGTCGATATGCCTTCAATCGATGAATGATTCGAAATCCAGTGATCACCCGAATCCGTCGCGTAGGTCGCCATCCCCAGCACGTTCTGGCGAAGCTGCGACTTGCAGAGCACATAACGGGCGGCCTCTCGGGCATGACCCAGGGCCGGCAGCAGGATCGCGATCAGTAGCGCGATGATCGAGATCACCACAAGCAACTCGATCAGGGTGAAGCCTGTTCTGGGGGGGTGCGATTTGGACATGCTCGACCTTCTACACAACCGGAAAGTCAACAAACAAGAAACCTGACGAATGTCAGGAACGAACTCAAGGACGCATACGCAGACAAACTAATTCTGTCTGACAAAAAACATTACGCAAAAAACAAGAAAGAGTCAAGAGTTGCGACAGGCCTTCCAGATCACCGCAAATCTTCAGAAAGAACCTCAATTATGCGATACGCCGATTGCTACCATACCGCCCTCGCCACGATTCCTCTGTAAATGCCCATGAAGCCGCTTCGATTCCACCCGCTGGACTATGCCTGTTTCGTCTCGTTTCTGTGCTATTCATCCAGCGCGGTGGTGTCGGCCGTAGCGCTTCAGACGCTGATCCTTGAATTGCGGTTTTCGCTGGGGCAGGGAGGGCTGATCGAGGTTTCGAGGAATCTGCTCAATCTCGGGGTGCTCCTGGCCGGTGCGTTCGTCGCCGCGCGGTTCGGCAAAGTCAGATCGTTGGGCGTCGGGTCGATTGTCATGGGTGTGGGCCTTGCCTGCTATGCCATTGCGCCTTCCTTCGGGCTGGTGCTGCTGGCCGTCGGGGTCGTGGGCGCTGGGAGCGGCCTGGTCGAGGCCCTGATCAACCCGCTGGTTCAGGATGCCCATCCCGGTGAATCGGGGCGGTATCTGAACATTGTCAACGGCTTCTGGTCGGTGGGCGTGCTTCTGACCGTGCTGTTGACCGGCGATCTGCTGACGCGGGAAGTTTCGTGGCGATGGATGCCGGCGGGCCTGAGCGGGCTGAGCATCCTCAGCGGCATCCTTTTCCTTTCGCTGCGGCATCGAGCGCCCGTGGACCACTCACTGGGCAGCCGCCACGTGCGGCGGCACATGATCGAGATCGTGTGTCGCGGTCGGTTCTGGGTTTTCATGATGGCGATGTTTCTCGGCGGCGGTGTCGAGGGCGCCTTCACATTCTGGACCGCATCGCTGATCGAGCTGGAGTTCGGCGGCACAGCGCGTGCCGGGGGGATCGGCACCGCCTTCTTCGCCTCGGGCATGATCGCCGGCCGCTTTGGTTTCGGCTGGCTGGTGGGTCAGCAACGACTGCGACGGCTGATCATCGGCTCGGCGGCGGCGGGCATTCCGCTCAGCGCTGTTGTTCCCCTGGTGCCGAGCCTGGCCATTCTCTATCCGATGCTCTTTGCCATCGGCCTCTCGATCGCCTGCTACTGGCCCAGCATTCAGTCCTACGCCGCCGATCGCATGCCGGTGGATTCCACGGTGCTCTTCATCCTGCTCTCCTGCGCGGGTATCCCGGGACTGGCTTTCTCAAGCTGGCTGATCGGCGTGCTGGCTGAGCGCACCGGACTGGGCGCGGCACTGGGCATGCTGGCGGTGATGTTCGGGCTGCTGTTGGTGGTCATGGTGATCGAGCGGGCCGTATCACCCAAGGGGCTGGGCGACTCGGATCGATGACATGGTTGATTGTTACCCTCCAGACGAATTGGCGGTTCGAGCCCAGTCCTGTCGCCGCGGCCCCGGCCCCCGGCATCCGGCTCTCCGCCCCCGTCACCCGGCCCCAACCCCCGGAAGTCTGCCCCCCTCCTACTCAGTACGAGGCAGTTGATCGGCCGCGCCGCGCGGTCCACTGACCTGAACCGTTCGCAGCCCGACTTCGCGTGCAATGGCCCCGATCTGAATCCATAGCGGCAATCGATCGATGCGCGGCCGTGCGACCTCTCCGGCATCACGACCACCATCTTCCAGAATCACATACAGCCGCGCATCGGGCTCCCGTTCCCGCAGAGCCTCAAACGCGGGTCGCAGATCCTCAAGCTCAACGACCTGCCCACCCAGCGTCATCCGGCCTTCGATGTCCAGGGTCAGCACATGCTGAATCGTCGGCCGCGCGGCATCAGGGCCGGTGATCGGCATCATCGCGAACGTCAGCCCCAGCATCTCCGGCCGGACCACGATCGCGAACATGAAAAAGGTCAGCAACAGGAAAACCACATCGATCAATGGCAACAGATCGACGCGGGGCGATAGGTCATGTCGGCGCACCGGACGCATGGGGGCAGTTTAGCCTCCCGACGAACCGGGATGAGCCGCCAGGCAAGCCTAGAAACCCAGCCGCCGGGTATCCGCGAGGGCTCCAAATACGATTCCAAGCAGCAGTGTATCTGTAAACTAGGGCCAAGATTGAACTAACGCCGCTCAGATGTCTGCCCTTCGTTCCGTCGGGTAGCCCGGCCGCCTATCTCATCCCACCTTGCCAAGCGATTCGGGCAACGCGAACCGCCAAGACGTCGCTTTCCAGCGATCAATGGTCGAAAAATAATCCAACCCAAAATTCGCAAAAACCATGCCGTGGCCCTTGACAGAACGCACTTCGTGTGGTTGAATTCGACTTGAGAGAAGGTGGTCAGGCGTTCGCAATCGTTTGAGCCCTGACTTCCCGGCAAGCGCCGGACATGCGGAATTGAGAGAGACACCCTTGCGGTGTCTTTTTTGTTGGCCGCGATCAGCGGCTCACATCCAGCCGAGCCAACATCGGCAAGACATCCAAGGCAATTTTGGGGACTCGGGAAGAGAAACCTTACCGGGGCGGGGCAGGAGTTGTTCGACAACGCGCGGCAATGTGCCGCCGATGGACGAGGAAAACCGAGCGCGGCCACATTCGATGGTGGATCAGTGGTCCGAATCGGCCGAAGGAAAAGGTCTGATAGGAAATGGAGGTCGTGACCGTGAAGAAGAAGCTTGCAATCACAATGGTTGGATGTGCCGTCGCCCTGCTCTCGTTCGCAGATGCGAATGCCGCGCCGATTGCCCCCGGCGCAATGCCAACGATCAACTTCATCATGGAAACCGATGGGGTCCAGATCGGCAACAAAGCAATCCACAATGACCTTACCACCGCTGATTTCAGCATTGATGGCAGCGGCACAATCACCCTGACTGAGCCCGTTACGATAGCCGGCCTGTGGGACGGCGCTGCGGACATCACGATCGGTTCGTTCAGCTACAACCAGAATCCGTTCGTCGATCTGAATATCACCGTCAAGAACAACTCGGGGGTGACCCAGACTTTCACCTTTGTTGTGCAGACACCGATTGCGCCTGCGATTCTTCCCACGTCGCTGGTTGGTGGATCGGTGGGCGGTTCCGTCACAGACGCCAATTTTGATGGTTCGGCCACCGTGTCAACCGTATCGGGCTCTCCACTCTATGCCGGTTTGCTCGATGGCAACACAGTGCTGACACTGCACGATGACCCATCTTCATGGACCACCGCGTCTACCGCGAACATACCTTCGGTCAGCGACGGATTGCCCGGCCCGACCATTCCCGCTCCAGGGGTTCTGAGCACGATCGGAATCGAATACCGCTTCACGCTTACCCCGGGCGATACCGCCGGACTGACCGGAAACTTCATCGTCGTTCCGGAGCCGGCCTCGCTTGCCCTGCTCGCTTTGGGCGGTGTGGCGCTGCTGGCCCGACGAAGGTCGTAATCTGGGGCAGGCATTCGTCGCCTAGCCCACCAGACAAACAAAAGCCGCCACGTTCCGCTGACGTGGCGGCTCTTCTGTGTTCTTCGATCGTGTCAGCCGATGGGTTGTGGATTCCTGGCAACCCGACAACATTCATGCTTCAAGCCTGGCGCCGACGTGCGATCAACATCAGGCCACCCAAGCCCAGCAGGGCCACGCTGGCCGGCTCGGGAATCGGCGAAAGGTTCAAGCTCGGCGAAATATAGATGTCGTCCACGTAGTAGTCGCCACGACGGAAAAGCAGGCTTTGTAGGTCGCCATTAAAGGCACCACCGCGGTAGGTGAAAGAAGTCTTCTCGACATCGCCATCCCAGAAGACCAATTGGGTGGGATTGCCAACGTTGAAGCCCTCATTGATGAACACCTGATACGAACTGCTGCTGTTGTCCACGTAGATCCAGATGTTGTACCACTTGTCCACGTCAAATCGGGTCTCAGCTTCTTCTGATCCGGCCAGACTGATGTTCCTGAAGGTACCACCATCATTGAGACGGAAGCGGAACGTACCATCCTCGGTATTCACGTTTCCGCCATCAATCTGAACTTTGAAATCATTGAAGTTCCCGCCCCCGGGAGCAGCGAGGTGTGATATTCCGAACTGGCCCTCACCATGCCCGATGCTGCTGTTGACACGGTACCGGAGGAATACGGTTGCGTCCGAGCCCTCGGCAATCAACAGATTCGGATCGTTGTTGGCGGCAAAATCAAAGGCGCCCGAACCGGTGAGCAGCGATTGGCTGCTGCCGACCGGGTCTGGCGTTGGGCTGACCGCGTAAGTGGCGGAGTTGCTGGCCCAGTTCCCCTGTCCTCCTATCGCCCCCGGATCGCGGTTCTCAAAATCGTCCACAAGAATAAACGCGCCCGATGCGGATTGAACACCCATGCCAAGCATGAGAACCATAGCCGTACCACTGCCGACATGCCATAATTTTCTGTAACCCATACGCGTGATCTCCTCTTCCAAAAAGTGCGAAACGACTGTTCCTGAATCGACCCACAATTCGGTAATCGCTGAAAGGCGAGTTGGGATATATGTAAGAATATGCCTCCGCCTTCTGCAGTTGTCAAGAGAAAAAACTTGAATTTCCCATCCCAAAAAAGCATCGTGCCGCAATGCATGCACCCGACGAACCAAATGCGTCACTCCAAGCGACTTTTTGAATCACATCACTTGAATTTGCGTTCCAAAGCCCGACCTTGATATCCAAAATCGAATCGTTCTGCCGCTCAGCCGTCGGCCGCGGAGCGCGAGACCTGGAACGTCACCGCCACGCCCAGCAGGGTCAGATCGGGGACGATGCGCTCGACCAATTCCCATCCGCTGAAGAGAAGATCGGCATTGCCCCCGGTGGCGATGATCATGGGAAAGTGCCCTGCCGCTTCGGCGTACTGCTCGCTCAGTTCACGGACCGCGCCGCGCAGGGCGTGAAACACGCCGGTCAGCATGGCTTCGTTGGTGTTATGCCCCACCGCCTCATCCGGGCGCGCGATCTCCAGATCGGGCAACTGCGCGGCCTGACGGCCGAGGGCATCAAGCATCATCTGGGCGCCGGGCAAGATGGCCCCGCCGTGAAACGTGCCCTCACCATCGATCAGATCCACCGTCATCGCCGTGCCGGCATCCACGACGATGCACGACTGCTTGAGCGTGTGATACGCCGCCGCCGCGTTGAGCAGCCGGTCATCGCCGACCAGGGCCTCGCGATCGAGCTTGCGACCAATCGGAATCGGCAGGTCTTCCTCCACGCGGAGCAGCTCCAGCCCGGTGTGCTCCGGGACGATCCGCCGCAAGCGTTCGGTGATGCGCGGCTGTACGGACCCGAACACCGCCACCGCATCCGACCGGCCCGAAAGCGGCGCATGGGCCTCGGCGACCGCGGCAGCGAACTCATCCGGATCGGCATGGCTGATGGCCAGCGAGCCAGCCAGCTTGCCATCGACAAACGTCCCCATCCGGGTGCGTGTGTTGCCGATCGAAAACGCCAGGAGATTGAAGGTCATGGATTCACTCCAGCCCATCGGCGGGGACCGACCGGCTTGGATGTGCCATCCTACTGTATTGCGGACTCGGGCCAAGCGGGGTGGGCCGATTTGCCATCCCGCAGCCGCAACCAGCATTGTTCGAGCAGTTCCGCCGCGCCCTCACCGGTGACACCACTGATCAGAAGCGGCTGAATGCCCAACTCGCGCTGGATCAGCTCGCGGGCCGCCTGGCGATCATCCTCACCCTCGAGCAGATCAGCCTTGGTCAGCACCAGCAGTTCTTCACGTTCGGCCAGTTGGGCTGAATGGGCCGCCAGTTCCGCGCGAATGATCTGATAATTGCGGATCAGGTCGCTGCCATCGGCCGGCTCCAGCTCCAACAGATGCACAAGCAGGCGGGTGCGCTCGATATGCCGCAGAAACTGTGTGCCCAGGCCCATCCCCTGGCTCGCGCCTTCGATCAGGCCCGGGATATCGGCCAGCACGATTCGCCGCGAGCCGGGCAGTTCGGCGATGCCCAGGTTGGGATGCAGGGTGGTGAATGGGTAATCGGCCACGCGCGGCTTGGCGCGGCTGACAGCGCCCAGCAACGTGGACTTACCCGCATTGGGCTTGCCGATCAGGCCGATGTCGGCGATGAGCTTCAGTTCGATGCGGAGGATGCGATGCTCGGCGGGTTCGCCGGGGGTGAAGGATCGCGGGGTCTGGTTGGTGGATGACTTGAAGTGCTCGTTGCCAAACCCACCACGGCCCCCACGGGCCGCGACCCATCGAGCGCCGGGGCTGTCCAGATCGACAAGCTGCTGGCCGGTTTCGTGATCGAAAACGATCGACCCCGGCGGCATGCGCACGATCAGATCCTCGCCCTTGGAGCCGTGACACTGCTTCCCACCCCCCGGCTGACCGTTGGCCGCGTGCCAGTGGTAGCGGCCGCTGAGGTCCAGCAGCGTCTCGATCGCCGGATCGGCCAGCAGAATCACACTACCCCCATCGCCGCCATCGCCACCATCCGGGCCACCCTTGGGGATGTACTTCAAGCGCCGAAAACTGACCGCGCCATCGCCGCCTTTTCCGCTTCGAACCTCGATCACCGCCTCATCGATGAACGCCATGTTTCTTACTCGGATCAGGCTGGAAGGATCGGTGACAACGCAGGGGGCGCATGCCCGCGGGCCAAGGGACACCCGGCCAATGAAAAAGGGCGCTTGGGCGCCCATATGGTATCGCTTGCTGATTGCCTCGCGGCCGGTCCAGCCAAGTGAAACACCGCCGGACGCGTTGAGCCTTCGGCCCGCGTGCAGCCGTCAGTTGGCCGAAACCTCGGCCTCGCGGACGTGGACCTTGCGGCCCTGGAACTCGACCACCCCGTCGGCCAGGGCGAAGAGGGTATTGTCCCGTCCCATGCCGACCTTGTAGCCGGCGCGGAACGGCGTCCCGCACTGGCGCAGGATAATGTTGCCCGCGATCACGGTCTGGCCGGCATACTTCTTGATGCCGCGGTTCTGCGCGTTGGAATCGCGACCGTTCTTGGTACTGCCTTGACCTTTTTTATGTGCCATGGTGCATTCTCACTTTTGAGTCCAAACCGGAATCAACAGGCCGGATCAGGCCTGGATCTGCGTGATCTTGACTTCAAGGTAATCCTGGCGGTGGCTCTTGCGACGCCGATAATTCTTGCGACGCTTGAACTTGATCACGGACACCTTGTCGGTGCGGTCGGCCTTGCTCAGCTCGCCAAGAACCTTGGCACCCTCAACGACCGGGGCACCGATCCTGGACTCCCCCTCGCCGGATTCATCGCCCACGAACAGCACGCGATCGAAGGTGATCGGCGGGTTCGACTCCGAGGAATCGATATCCCGGCTGGCCACCCGGATAACATCGCCTTCCCGGACGATGATCTGCGAACCGCTGTCTTCAATGATCGCGTACATTGCCGTAATTCCTTATATCGTAATCGCTTGAGCTTGTCGCCCCACTGGCCGGGCCCGCCGGGCCCGCCCTTGGCGGGAAGTTGGGCGTGCCCCTGACCCAGCGCACCGGAACCCTGGGCCAATCAGCCGAGCCGGGTAATATACACCGCTCCGGCTCCGCTTGCCAGTTGAGCCCCGGATTTTTCCAGGCCGGGCTTCTTCGGCCTGATTCCGGCGAAGTTCCGGTCAGGCCGGTTTGCGAACGACGAAGATGCCCCAGGTCAGATGGCCTTGTCGCCCGCCATCGACCCAATGTTGCAGCCCCTTCTTCATTCGCTGGATGTATTCCTCGCCGCACGTCCGTTTGGCGATCAGATCATCGCCCCGCGCTTCGAGCTCGGCAAGCACGCGGGCGTAATGAGTGGGCAGCATTTCCGCATGTTCCTCGAACTCCTCGGCCACGAGGCCGGCTTCCTCGGCCGCGCGGCGGTAGAAGCCCGGCGAGGCCAGCGATTCAAGGTGGATGCGGTCGTAGATCGGCTGAAGCTTCTCCGTGGGCGCATCGTCGGTCTGCATCGGATCGGTAAAGACGAACCGGCCGCCGGGCTTGAGCAGTCGCGCGACCTCGTTGACCACGCTACGGCGATCATCGGCATGCAGAATCGCATCCTGTGACCAGGCGGCATCGAAGCTCGCGTCGGGATAAGGCATATCGGCGAAGTCGCCATCCCTGACCTCGATCAGGTGATCGACCTTCTGCTGACGATTCATCTCCCGGTCACGCTCGTTCTCCTTCTCGGAGATATTGAGCACCACACTGGAACACCCGACCTCATGAGCCAGATACCGCATCGCCCCTCCGTAACCGCCACCCAGATCGATCACCCGCATGCCGGGCTTGAGCTCGGGCAACTTGCCCGCCATCCGCTCCACCGTCCGACGGGACGCGGCGGCGATCGATTCATCCGCCGACTGATACAGCCCGATGTGGATATCCTCGCCGCCCCAGACGTGGTAGTAGAAGTTGTCCGCATCATCGCTGTTGTAGTAAGCGCGAGCGGTTTCAACAACGGTCGAATATTGACTCCTGGTGGTCATGCCGTTCTCCTGCATGGTTGATGGGCCTATCGCCTCCGGCTGGCGACCATGCCCGAAAGGCGAGGCGATCAGATGCCATCGGCTCGGCTGACTTCGCGCTTGTTCGGCACGAAGCGGTCCGGGTTCTCCGAGTAATCCTTTTCCGCCACATGGATGAAAAAGTCCGGATCATCAACCTTGTCATCATCCTGAAAGTCCGCGTAGGTGGTGATCTGCTGGAAGCCCACCTCGTGCATCAGTCGGACGGTGTAATCCTTCCGCAGCGGGAACATGTTCAGGAAATATTCCGATCCATCCGGGAAGGCGTATCGAAACCGCGCCAGCCCCTCATCGACGTGTTCCGGTTCGGCCACCACATCACCGCCGCAGTAGTAATACTTATGCTGGCTGGAGTACCCCTCATCGAGGATGCCATCGTAATTACGCTGATCCAGAATCAGGATGCCATCGTGGCGCAGCGCGGCGTAGAACTCAGCCAGCGCCTTTCGCCGATCGTGTTCCTTGAAGAGATGCGTGAAGCTGTTGCCCAGGCAGATCACCGCGTCGAACTTGTCGTGGATATCGCGTGAAAGCCAGCGCCAATCGACAAGGCTGGTACGAAGGATGAAGCCGTGTTTCCTGCCGTTGTTGAATGCCTTGGCCAGCATGGACGCCGAGCCATCCACACTCACCACCTCAAAACCCGCCTGGCGGAGCCGCACCGAGTGAAAGCCCGTACCACAAGCCACATCCAGAATCTTGCGGCAACCGCGGTCCTTGAGCGCCTGAATAAAGAAATCCCCCTCGCTCTCAGCCCGGCGCTTCCAGTCGATCAGTTCATCCCACTTGTCCACGAATCCGGGTACATACTCCTGAACAAAGTTGTCCGAATCCCTGCGCTTGGTGGGGTCTTTGCCAAACGACTGATCCTGATCCGGGCACGTCAATACCCGCTGGGAAGTCTTGATGGTCTCCGGAGTGGGTTTCGACTCCATCGTCATCGCTCTCCTTATTCTGGAAAATAAGCAACCACTGCCCTTGTGTTCCGGTTTCAGTGCCGCCAACCAATATGTCAGCTCTGCCGTTCGGGCCGAACCATCAGAAGTCGATCATTCAACACAAGCCCGAACCCATCAAGGGGAATGATAGCAGAATACTGGGCGCCTGACCTTCACTTCACCAAATTTTCCTGATTTTTCCGACAAATTCGCAAGAATTCACGGAAATTTCAGGTTTTTTCACTGATTCGCCGGAGATTTCCGATCGCCAGATGAGCATCAACCGAGCCAACACGCGCCATCCAGAGGCTCAGCCCGCCGACTTCAACCCGAGTCCGCATCATCTTTCTGACCCGGTTTCGCTCAATCTCCGCGAAGCGACCAGATGCCCAGCCCCTTCCGCCGCGCTTCTTCCTCCAATCGGCGGAAGTGATCGATGCGTTCGTGACTGAATCGATCTTCCGCGGTCGCCAGCCCCTCGGCCAGCAGCATCTCACCAAGGCATCTTCCTTGTGAGTCATGCGGATACGCGAGCAATCTCCCGAAGACATCGCGAGTCTGATGAGCCTGAAGCACCAGCTTCACGCGGCCGTCGGCCAGCCAATGCTCCACCCGCGCCTTTGCTTCCTGGGCAAAGGGTTCATCCTCGGGCACGCGCGGCGGCCGCGCAAGTTCCGGTGTGTCCACACCCCAGAAGCGAACGCGCGTCGTCGGGTCGCCGCCATCGGGCTGACGAACCCGGATCGTATCGCCATCAATCACATGCGCCACCTCGAACCACCGCTCGTGATACCGCGTCATGTCATCGCCACTGGCCCGGAATCCGCCGCGCCAATCCATCCGCGCCAGCAGAATCACCGCGACCACGCCCAGCACCAGTCCGATGCGGATGCGCTGGGTACGACGGGATTGCCACTCGGTCGGTGACAGCCCGCGGCCTGGGGTGGATGGTCCGGTCTTCGATGACTTGCGCTTGCCGCCACCAGCCATGAGCATGAAGTCCTTTCACATCAAGAGCATCCAGCACGCTCTGCAAAGTCTAGGCCGCGATCCTCCATTGCCGGAGCGTCGAGGCCAGCACGACCAGCAGCGCCACCAGCCCGATGCGCGCCAGCAACCAGCCAATCCGGGGCTTCTCGACCGGCTGACTGTCCACCTGCATGAAAAGGATTACGGCGATCACACCGGCCAGAAGCATCTTCGTCGCCAGGGTCACGTCGGCCCAGATGCCCACCCGCTCGTAGTGCCGACCGAGCGTGATCCAGGACCATGTTCCACTGACAAACTGCATGACCACGCCGATCCAAGCCAGGACGGTTGCGCGTCGGCGGATGGTTCGGAGGATCTCCTCCGCCCGATCCGATCCCAGCGCCCGGATCACCAGGTCGGCCAACAGGGGCAGGGCCAGAAAGCCCAGAACGATGCACGCCGCGCCGGTCAGGGGGATGATTCAGAACAGGATGGAGAGCCATATCGCATC
>JAFIFY010000107.1 GCA_020831765.1 Phycisphaeraceae bacterium
TAACGCAAACCATGTACGAGATGACCTTTACACTGCCCGACGACCCCCAACCCCAGAAAATCCTCCTCAAACTCGACCCCGAACAGCAGATACTCCATGAACTCATCTGTTGACTGGGTGTCCCAATGTTGAAGTCAGGAAAGTATCGACGCGAGGGGCGGCCGTTTTTCTCGGTGGCCCTGGAGAAGGCGCGGCGATAGCTGTTTCGCTTCGGTTGGCTTCTTGGCAGGCGTTGCCATGGCCTTCACCTGACTTCAACACACGGCTAAAACGCGTTCATAAGTCCTTGTTTTACAAGGGGTGGATTCTGGAAATGGGTGTCCCGCGCGTAAAATGGGGCGATGTTCGTGCGCCAAAAGGCCAATCGTTCGGGCTCCACCAGCGTGCAGGTGATCAGCAAATCCGGGGGTTATCACGTGGTCAAGACGATGGGCTCGGCAAGTGATCCGCAGGAGATCGCCCGTTTGGTCGAACTGGCCAAGCTGTTCATCGCCAGACGACGGGCTCAGCCTTCGTTGTTCCCCCTCGACCAGCAACGCAACGCCGCGGTTCTGGATGTGGTCCGCACGCTTCAGAACGCTTCGATCCGTACTGTGGGCCCGGAGTTGATCCTCGGCCGACTGTTTGATGGGATCGGCTTCAACGCGATTGATGAACCGTTGTTCCGCGATGTGGTACTGGCCCGACTGGCTTATCCAACAAGCAAGGCGAAAACCGTGGACTATTTGTTCCGCTATCGGGGCAGAACCGTCAGCGTTCAGGAGATTTATCGCTTCCTGGACCGCCTGAATCAGCGTTACGCCGATCAGGCCCGGCGGATCGCCTATCACCATTCACGCGGGATTCTCGGGGCCATCACCGTGGTCTTCTACGACATGACCACCCGAGAGCGGGGTCTGCGGCGCCTGCGTCGCCAGATTCGTAGCGGCCGCTTGACCAAGAGCAGTCTCAATCAGCGCGGCTACAACAAGTTCCTGCGGATGGAAGGCCAGATGAACATCTCGATCGACGAGGAAAGCATCGAGCAGGCCGCGCGATGGGATGGCCTGAAGGGCTATCGGACCAGCACCACACTTCCACCGGATGAGGTGATCGAAAGTTACGGCCAGTTGTGGCGGATCGAGAAGGCATTCCGCATCTCCAAGACCGACCTGCGCATCCGCCCGGTCCATCACTATCGGCGACGGAGAATCCAAGCCCACATCCTCGTCGCCTTTGTCGCCTACACCATCCACAAGGAACTGGAGCGACGGCTGGAGGTCGCCGGACGGCCCATGAGTCCGTCAAGAGCCATTGAGCTAACGCAAACCATGTACGAGATGACCTTTACACTGCCCGACGACCCCCAACCCCAGAAAATCCTCCTCAAACTCGACCCCGAACAGCAGATACTCCATGAACTCATCTGTTGACCGGGTGTCCCAATGTTGAAGTCAGGAAATAATGGCTTTCAATTCTCCGTAGGGCGTTGAATCAGGGTTTCCCGGCCTCAATGCGCTCGGGTGCGGGAGCTGCATGCACCGCTTTGCGCACCACCTTTGAATCGTCGGCTTTTTCACTTACCGCCCGGGCGGGGTGTTCATCGGTGACGCTTCGATAAAGACGATCGGCGATGGCTTGACCACTATCGGGACGCCGATACTCCGCTGCCGAGGATGAATGAATCAGAGCGTAAACACCTGGGACTGAGCGGTGTCGAGTAGATTTTCTCCGCCGCGCTTATGCAGCGCTGGTGAGCCACGTGGCTGAGCAGGTCTGGCGCAATCTGCACCCACTTGTTGGGACCGGTCCTACCCACGACACGCTGATCATCTTCACCTCGGATCACGGCGAGCATTTGGGTGATCTTGGTCAGGTTCGGAAGGGGCCGCCGGGCTTGGGAAGCTGTGCGCGGAGCCCCTGATCTTCTCGCTGCCCGGCCGAGCGCCAGCCGGTCATCGGCGCGATGAGTTGATCGAACGGGTCGATGTGATGCCGACGATGCTGGATGCGGCGGGAATGGAAGATTTCGGCCGGTGTGCAGGGCCGGTCATTCTGGCCGCTGCTGACCGGCGGGGAATACCAGCCGCGCACAAGCGCTTGGTTTGAGTACCGCATGCCACACGGCCGAACGACCAAGGCGATCCGCACTCGCCGATATTGATACATCATGGCGAATGCTGGTGGCCAGTGGCTGTTTGATCTGGAAACCGATCCGGGCGAACTGACCAATCGGGTCAAGGAACCTTTCCACAGCGAAGCGCATGAAGCATTGCGCCTTGAGCTTCTCCGCCGGACGTTCGATACCGGCCGACAGAACCTGAACCGCACCGGTGATCACCGACCTCGACCGGCACCGATCATGACCCGGACTCATCGTTTTCCGCCTGATCGCGATCCGGCACGATGCGGAACAGACGGCCATTGATCTCGTCGGTCAGAACGTAGATCCCGCCATCGGGCCCTTGGCCAAGCCAACGGATGCGTTCCCGGAATTGCAGGTTCGTCTGGCCAACGACCTTGCCATCCTCCAAGTGGATTCTCCTGATCTGCTGGCTCGCGAGGCCGCCGGCCAGCAAGTCGCCGCGCCAGTCGGGAAACTCATCGCCGGTGTAGACCATCAGGCCCGAGGGTGCCAGGGCGGGAGTCCACACCGCCTTGGGATCGACCATGCCTTCCTTGGTGGTTTTCTCCGAGATGCGGGGGCCGAAATACTCGCGGCTGTAAGTCACTTCCGGCCAGCCGTAGTTTTTGCCCTTTTCCAAAAGATTGAGTTCATCACCGCCCCGTGATCCGTGTTCGGTCGCCCAGAGTTCGCCGGTCGTGGGGTGCCGGACCATGCCCTGGATGTTGCGATGGCCCCAGCTCCAGATGAATGGATCGATATCCGGATCATCATCGTTGAAGGGGTTATCCTCCGGCGCTTCGCCGTCAGCATCCATGCGCAGGACTTTACCCAAGTGAGAAGCGAGATTCTGGGCGCGCTCACGGATCAGCTCACCGTCCAGTCGCGTCGGCGGGTTACCCCCATCGCCAATCGACAAGAGCAGCGTACCATCAGGCAGCCACACGATGCGCGAGCCAAAATGCTGACCACCGGGCTTGGCATCGTTGACCTGGAAAATCGTCTCGACATCTTCAAGCTTGGTCAGATCATCGTTGATGCGGGCTCGCGTCAGCACGGTTCGATTCGCTCGATTGTTCCCGACCGAATGGGTGAAGTAGATCAGGCGGTTCTTCTCGAACTCCGGATGCAGCACAAGGTCCATCAGGCCACCCTGACCCTGCGCCAGAATATCCGGCAGACCCTCGACTTCATCGCCGCGAAGCCTGCCGTTCTCGATGACACGAAGCCTTCCTTCACGCTCGGTCACCAGCATGGTGCGTTGATCCGGCAGCCAGACCGCCGCCCATGGCCGCATCAGACCGGCCGTCACCGTTTGGTCGCGCCAACCGGTTTCCGCCGGGGCTCGGCCCACAGGCTCCACCGGACCGGACAAATCCGCGCGACACGACATGGCCCATCCCAAGACCATCACGATGCATAGACCCATGAAGCTGATTGATCTGAACATGCCTATAACGCTCCTTATCCGAAACCTGCGATTCAATACGCGATTTTGCGCCCCATACTCACACACTTTCCAATCGCGAGCCAGTCACGTGAGCCTGGCCTACCCCTATCCTAGCCGCCATGGAGTGGCGAGGGCCATTCTTCACTTTGCTGGATAATGGATTGTGTTACCATCCGGTCATCGCATGATCAAGGAGTCATCTGATGGAATATCGACTTTTCGGCCGAACCGGCGTCCGTGTCAGCCCACTATGCCTTGGGTGCATGATGTTCGGCGGCAAGACCGATCTCGACGAATCCTGTCGCATGATTGACCGGGCGATCGATGCTGGGATCAATTTTCTGGATACCGCCAATGTCTATGGAACCGGACGCAGCGAAGAGGTGACCGGCGAAGCGCTCCAGCGCAACGGTCATCGCGATTTCATCTTCCTGGCCACCAAGTGCCATGGAAACATGCACAAAGCGCCCGGCGAGGACCAGACCGGGCCAGAGGCGGAGCGCAAGCGCCTGCATGCGCGGCTCAACCCCAATCAGTGGGGCAACTCGCGCCGCCAGATCGTCGAGCAATGTGAAGCGTCGCTCAAGCGTCTGAAGACCGATTGGATCGATCTTTATCAGATACACCGGCCGCACCCGGACTGTGCGATCGATGAAACACTGCGCGCGATGGATGACCTGATCCGGTCCGGCAAGGTGCGCTACATCGGAACGAGCACATTCGCCGCCTGGCAAGTGGTTGAGGCCCACTGGATGAGCGAGCGTTACGGCCTGTCACGCTTCGTCTGTGAGCAACCTCCCTACCACCTGCTTGACCGCCGTATCGAGCGCGAACTGATTCCGATGTGCCGATCCTTCGGCATGGCGATCATTCCCTGGTCACCCCTGGCCGGCGGATTCCTGACCGGCAAGTATCGGCGCGGCGAGAAACCGCCGGAAGGGGCGCGGATCAATCCCGATAACCACCGTGCCGCCATGCTCACGGATGAACGGGCATACGATGTCGTCGAAACCCTCGACCGACTGGCCGCGACCAAACGCCGCACCCCCGGACAGTTGGCCCTGGCCTGGTGCATGAACCAGCCGGGCATCACCAGTCCGATCATCGGGCCGCGAACGATGGAACAGCTTGAAGACAACCTCGGTGCCGTGGAGGTTGCGATCACCGACGAAGACCGCGCGGCACTCGATGCGGTGTCATCACCCGGCGGGCATATCGCCGAGTTCTATAACGCCAACTTCGGTCCGAATCCCCACCGATAGGTCGATGGCGGCAGGATCAACACCATCACCGAATAAAACTCACCCGCCCGGCGGACGGTAGAAATACCAGAGCTGATTCGGAAAGTACTCGGGTTCCAGCGGCCGCGATTCGACATGGCCATCGAAGAAGCTGACTCCGGTTCTGCCTCGATGGCGCTTGTCATTGGGATGGATGGCGCGTGAACCGGCAGGGTTGCCGTTGTTGAAGGGCGTATGGTTGGGCGAGTGCATGTCAAAGAAGCCGAGTTGAAAGCCCACCGCCCGCCCCTGTGCAATCTCGATATTGAATCCCACCGAGGAGGGGCTGTAGTCGATCTGATCAAGGTGGACAAGGCGAATCTCATACGTGCCGCCATAGTCGCGCCTCGCCCAACCATCCGGCTCCCGCTGAATGCCGTTGTTCGCGGTGTAGTGGATGACGCCATCATTCAGCGACAGGGCGGGACAGCGGTAGATGCGATGATCCTGGAAAAACTCGTGGAGCCGATCACGACTGCGCAGTTCATCGGAGCTGAGCGCATCGAGTCCGAAATATGGCCCAAACAGCGGCGCCCAGAAAGCCTGCCCCGCGCCGAAGGAGCCGCCGCTGAAATCATCCAGCGGCACAATGTTTCGATGGTCAGCACTGTAGCTATAGGCGGCCTGGGCGAAATTGCGCACACGCGTCGCGCAGATGGTCGCATGAGCAGCCGTACGCGCGGCCTGCAACGCCGGCAATAATAACCCGATCAAGAGCGCGATGATGGCGATGACCACCAGCAGCTCAATCAGCGTGAAGGCGTTGGGTGGACGCACGTTTCCAGTACAGCCTGAAGTCGCCGGCATGATTCACTGCTCCTCGACCCCCTACCGCACACGAACGTCGCGGTGTGAATTCGACGGATAAGTCTATCGCCGCTGTTGACTTCAGACTACCTCGATTTACGTCCATCTTGCCACAGGGACAATCCATCCGACAGGAGACTTGGATTCCCGGTCGGCAACCCACCTCAATCCCGACACGGATTCCGATCGGCAGTCGCCGCACCGGTGCAATGTACTGGTCTATACCAATTTCTCGCGGGATAGATGTTCCCGGATCGCATCGCGGGTATCGTGCCGTTTCATGGCGAAATCGATGAAGCACTTGGCGTATTCGATCCGGTTGCCGATATCGTAACGCCGAGCCCGCCAGGCCAGGGCATACATGGGCTTGCGCTGGGCCAGCAGGTTCATGGCATCGGTCAGTTGGATTTCACCGCCCACACCCTCGCGCGTCTGATCGATGCATTGGAAGATGTCGGATTCGAAGATATACCGCCCAGCGATGGCCAGGTCGGTGGGAGCTTCATCCACCGCCGGTTTCTCCACCAGTCGATCAAGCCGGTACAGATTCGATCCCTCACTCACCGGCGCGCCGTCCACCACACCATATCGAACGACCCATTCACGCGGCACGTGATGCACGGCCACGACGCTCGAACCGGTGGTCTGGTAGGCCTCGACCAGTTGCCGCAGCCCGGGTCTGGTCTCGTCCGAAGGTGGCGCGATGATGGTATCGCCCAGCAGTACGGCGAACGGCTCATGACCAATATGGTCCGCGCCCAGCCGAATGGCATCGCCCAGGCCCCGTTGCACTTTCTGTCGAATATAGAAGATGCGGCATTTGTCGCCGATCGACTGGACCGAATCAACCAGGTCTTCTTTGCCGTTCTCACGGAGGAACACCTCCAGGTCCGGCGAATAATCGAAATGATTCTCGATCGATTGCTTGCCGCGCCCGGTGATGATCAGGATGTCCTCGATGCCGCTCTCCACCGCCTCCTCGATCACATACTGGAGCACGGGTTTATCGATGATCGGCAGCATCTCCTTGGGCATGCTCTTGGTCGCCGGGAGCAGGCGGGTGCCGAATCCGGCGGCGGGGATGATGGCCTTCTTGACCTGATGCATCGCGGTGAACTCCTCTGGTTGCATTCAAGGGTTGGCATGGGCCCACCCGGCCGTGGCGTCCCGAATGGTCAGGATTACTGAACCTCGGGAATCAGAAACTGGGCCCCGAAGGATTCATAGGCCTGGCACATCTTTTCCTGGCGATCCGGATCGCCATCCCAGGTGCCGATGACCGCGCCGCCACTACCGGCGAACTTCACCGAAGCGCCCAGTTGACGACCGGTCTCGACCAATCGCTTGTTGCCAGGGCTGATGCGCACCAGTTTCGAACGAAGATTGAAGTTGGCGTCCATCAGCGGGCCGATCTCGGTGCCGCGCCCGGCGACGATCAGGTCACGGGACTCCTGGGCGAAACCCGCGAAGTCCCGCATCGCGGCGACCACCGTGGGGTCGCCCCGGTTGAAACGGCTCCGCAGGTCGTTGTGCGTCACCTCGGTGCCCTCGGCCAGGTTGTCATGAAAAGCGATGAACAGGGGCGGCAGGAGCGCGGGATCGAGACTTTCGTAGTGACCGTGGCCGTCACGCTCCATCCGTGTCCGGTCGAAGTCCATGAAGACGACGCCCTCGTAGGCCTGAATGACCCGATCCTGAAGACCAGCGCCGATGCCAAGTTCATCGAGTTCAACGCTTAGGATCAGATTCGGCAGCACGGGGCGCGGCACATGGACGCCATAGAAGCTCATCAGGGCGCGCATCACCGCGGTGATGATGCCGCTCGAGCCGGCAAGCCCCACACGCACGGGAATCGTCGTCTCGTATTCGATCGTGAAGTTGCGGTCGTCCAACTTCTGGCCGTTCTCGCGGCAATAGGAGTAGAACCGCTTGATCGCGGCCTTGATGAGGCGAATGCCCCCGTAGTAGCCGTTGAGTTCCACATCATCCACCAACGCCTTGAGTGAGGGAAACTCAAGCATGTCACGCCGACGCGGCACGATGCTCAGGCGCGGCGATTCATAGCATGTCACCTCAGCCCAGTAATTGCGAACGATCAGCGAAATGGTCTTGCCGAAATAGCCGTCCGACGGGTTCCCAATCAAACCCGCACGGGCGTAGGCTCGTGTCTTGATGATCATGATTGAATCGCTCCTCCTGCCCCGCCTGACCAGCGGCTTGGCGAGCAGCCCCGCAGGGTATCGCATCGCCGGGGTGACTGGTTAGCGAATCGTGCCTGACTCCGCGGGCGAGCCTGATTCGGCGATTCTACGTTGGAACGCCGGGGCTACCCGCGGCGCGACCAAAGCGGGCTGGCGAATGGCCTCAAGTCCGACCCACAACGTCACCGCTACCGGACTCAAGCAACTCTGCTTCATGCAATGGAATATGACAAGCCAATCCGGCCCGGCTCAAACCAAATCCTGCCCGGGCCGATTGTGCCAACGCTACAAACCGCGCCGACGGACCTGCCGACCGAGCCAACCAAGGCCAGGCTCGAGACGATCCGGGCGATCGCGGCACCATGTCACCAACCTGAAGCGCGGCCATGCGCCTCCAGCCAACGAATCGGGACCGCTGAATCCAGATTTCATCGTGCCGCCCGCCGTCTCACCGGCCGGCGGCCGCGGGCTGGTGGATGATGCGGTTTTCCTCGACATCGTATCGGAGCGCCGCCCGTCCGAGCTGGAAGCGGGTGTCCATGCCGGAGCCGGCGATCCGCGCGGCGGGCGGGTTGCCGGTACCAACGGTCATCACCACCCAGATATTGGCATCGCTGCCTCGTGTGTGAATCTGCAGCGCATCCTTGCCGGCACCTTGATCCACGGCCTCGACGACCTGAGCGTCAGCAGGATGCAGCACCCAGCCTTTGACGTAGCTGTTGTGTCGGCCACGCAGTATGAATGTCGGACGCCCTGCCTCATTGCCGATGATGACCCGCTCGATGCCATCGCGACCACCGGCATCAGCAAGCGCCGCGTTCCATGTGTAACGGTTCTCGCGCTGGGATTTGATCACATCCAGGGTGCTCATCAGGGCATCGGTGCCGGTCGCGCCGGAAAAGTCCACGAAGTAGTGCCGCTGGATGTCGTCAACAGGATCAGGCCGGTAGACTTCGCCGCCACCGACGATGACATAACCACCATGATCGTGTGCCTGACGGTGGATGGACTGGCCACGGCGGTGCTGGGGATTGCCACCAGAGCTACGCTGATCGTTGATCAGTGGAGCGCTGTAATGGTGTGGCTCGCGGCGGGTGGCCGGGCCGGCGATGAAGGTGGTGTCATAGGCGTGCAGAGCGATCTGTAGAGCCTCGGGCTGGTCCCATGCGCGACCGTGACTGTTGGTGTCGGCCATGATCGATGTCATGATGTCATCGCCCACACCCCAGCGGTTCCGGAAGAAATAGTAACCTCGCCGGTCATAGGCGAAGCGACCGTACTTCTCGACCGGGTCGCGCGGCTGAACATCGAACGGATAGTAGAGCAGCGCCCAGACCGTGCCGGCGCGCGTGCTGTCATAGCGGAACTCGACCGGGCGGCGATTTTCCGGTCCGGCGTGACGATTGTAGAAGTAAAGGAAGTAAGGCATTTCCTCGGCGGGCACAAGACCGAGCAGCGAGCTGACCCAGCCTTCATCCATGAAGCGGACGTTGGAAACGCCATTGGGCAGGAATTTCTGATGGCCCATCTGCGCTGTATTGCCCGTGGCGCCGGTGAACATCGGAAAGACCCATGCCGATCGCTCCCGCAGCATGTCGGCCAAAGAACTGTCGCCGGCCACCTGTTCCAACGCCAAGGCCCCGGGCACAAGGAACGCCCCGCCAAAACTCATGTACCCCACGCCTTCCTGCGTGTAGCCGATCGAGCCGATCGCCGACTGGATATGGCGCTGCAGTTCACGCACCAGAAAGCGCAGGCGGTCCGCCCGCTCCTCGTGCTGGCCGGAAGCCAACAGCATGATCAACTCACCTCCTCGACTGACCGACACCCAGTTCGACCCGCGATCCTGACCGAAGTTGTGATGCGATACGCGCGGCCAGAAATCCAAACCTTCTGTGATCCGCTGCTCGACCCAGCGACGGTCTTCCGCGCTCATCGCATCCTTGCACCAGGCATACACCAGGCCGAAGGCGACACTGTGAAAGGCATTGTTCAGGCCGCGCGAATGCGTGGCATTCTGCACACCCTCGCGCAACTCACGCACGGCCGCGGCGACGTATCGGCGATCACCGGTGATCTGATACATCATCGCCGCTTCACGCGCCAGCCAACTGCTCTGATAAGTCCGACGGCCCGGTCCGAATCCCGGCCGATACCCATCCTCCCACCCCTGCTCGATGCGCGTCCGCATGCCCTCGATCATCTCAGCGGCCGGGCTCCCCCGCCGCTCAGCCTGCCGGCGAATTTCAGCGAGGCGCTCGGGCGTGAGCAGGAAGGTCGCCTCCGCGGCGAAAGCGGGTATCACACTGGTAACAATCAGTAAAAGAACGACAAACGACAGAAGGCGATTAATCATGTGAACAACTCCTGAACATCGAGTTCCATAAACTGCGCAGTCCAGCAACCAATGCACTGCGCGTTGATTCCCCGCCATACTATGACGAACTCCACCGTTCGTTTCATGCCCGTTGCGGTGGTTCGCAATCCGCTTCACCAGAGGGCGGCTGAGCCGCGATGCTCATAAGACTATATCGCAGAAAGGCTAAGGACAACCGTCACGGGGCAAAAGCGTCTCGGTGGGGGTAAAAGCCCGATCCGGCCACCGTGCAAACGCAGCCGGATGAGGGGGCACTGCCGGTTTGAGACCGCACTCGCCAACCCTTGCCGCTTGATGCGGGGTAGAACGGCAGGGCTTGGGTCACCGGTGGCATGACATGCGCGGAACCGAGGCGATGCGATCAATCGTCTATCGAGTCCTCATCCTTTGGAGCAAAGGCGTAAATGCCACCTCGACACTGGATAACCGCGCCATCCCTTCGGCTGAAAACCAGCATCACTGACCGGAATCGTCCTTCCTCAGGGCCGACCAATTCCGGCCCAATCGGCTTGGCGTCGCTTTTGCTTACCATGCGCACCACGAACACGTTTCCATCCTCCACAGCTTTGGCCTGCGGGATCAACGGGCCGGCATTCATGATGCTTCGTACGGCTCCTTCCATTCCCTGGATGAAGTGAGGGGCTTGAACTGAGTTGATCGGAACCATCTCATCGGCATCCGCATCGGACCACAATCCAACGAACAGATTGAAGTCGCGGTTGTGGCCGACGAGCACCATCCGACCTTCCGCATTCACGTCACCATGCAGATATCCCCGCACAAGTGGCCCCATCACACTCCGTTCCAGCCTGCGCACAATCGCTCCAGTGCGAACATCGATCATCTCATAGTCCAGAGCCCTCTGGAATTGACTCAGGCTCAGGACAACATTCTGATCACTGTTCAACAGCCAAGTACCGCCGCGATACCCACGTGCCGACCATCGGATGCTCCCGTTCTCAATATCCAACAACGTGATTCCATCGTCGGCATTCCCATAGAGAAGACCTTCATCATGCAAGATCAGCTTCATCCGCGGTGAAAGGTCGTCAAGCTCAACTTGAGCGACGACACGACCGTCGGTGCGCTCCAGAACCGATACCACATTTCCTTCACCAAGTACCCAGATGCAACCCTGTCCGTATCCGACGGCGATCGGCTGCCAGAATGGAACATACCTCTCCCAGACAACATGACCATTGAGGGTATCGAATGCCCGGAGGACGACGCGGTTCGTCCGGGCATCCCGGACCAGCAGGGCGAATATCCCTTCACCCGCAACGGCAGTGTCAAGATCGTGACGACCCTGAGCCGGTGTCCAACCCGGAAACTGGTGGACATGATGCATCCACGATCCGCCCAGGGGAACTCGCCAGAGAGGCTCGACTTCCCCACCTTGATCCGCCGCGCAATTGACGAGCCCGTATGCGATCAGGTGGTCCGTACCGACGGCAAAGCCGATATGCCCGTCTCGAAGCAACGATGCGTCGGCATGGGTCAAGACCATCTCGTGCATATGGATGATCCCACGTCGATTCTGCATCGGGGCAGGACCATCGGCACCTTCGATCCGATCACTTAATCGCACACGCCATGCCGATGAACCATCAGTCTGCCGTCCGTGAATGAACGGTTCAGATGATCTTGGCGAAGCCATGACCACCAATCCCTCCAGATGATCGGAAGCGTGCCTCCCATGCGTATCCAGGATCACCGTCGCAGGCACCTCATGGACCCATGATTGCCGATATTCGTAATCGCCCGGCTGGGGCTTGCGGTCTTCGGCAAGGGGTTTGGAAAGGCTCGCAAGCGCTTCACGGGCTCGTTGGGCAAGCCTTTCCGCTTGAGCCGGTGCGACGCCGTCCATAGTCCGAGCATCGATCTCATCCCTGATCCACCGCCATTGCCGCGCGGCGGCCGTCTCCCATCTCATGCTCGTGTAGAACTCGGCCACCAGAACACCGTAGGAAATAGCATGCTCCGATTCACTGTCGAACATCTCCAGAAGTATGCGTTCAGCTTCTTCGATGCGGTTTTCGGCGACCAGCCGGTCCACCAGCTTAGAGGTCAGTTCCGGACCGATCGGAGTCCGGCCCACGGTTCGTACCCAGGCAACCCAGTCCGCAACATCCGCATCCTCACCGATCTCCGAAGACCAGGCGCGGGCTGCCTCAACAACCCGCTCAATCGTCAGAGGATTCTTCAAGAGAAGCTCACTCAGGTGACGTCTGGCCAACACAACGGCTTGAACCCGATTTTCGACGTTGTCGCCAAAGTCGGCCAACAGTGAACGCGCCGGCTGGCGCCCGATCGGCAACAGATGATCGACCGCGGCTTCAATCTCTCCAAGACTTTCAAGAAGCCTGGCTTGTACCAATCCCAACTGCATCCGTCTTGCTTCATCGATCGGCAACGTGGCGGCTTCATCAAGCCATCGCCTGGCCTTGGCCGGATGCTGATCGGCCTGTTGCAGCAAAAGATCAAAAAGGCGATCCACCACAGCCGTGCCGGCGGCATCCTCGACGTCATCTGGAAGTAACCGGCCAAGCTGCTCGATCGCCTGCACCGGGCGACCGGCAACCGTCAGCAAATCGGCCATTTGCAGCCGAACTTCCTTTTCTCGGTCTGGCCGCTCCAAGATCGATCGCTTCAGGACCTGAAGTTGCCGATCGGTTTCGACGAGACGGCTGATTCGTCCGGGCTGATAGACAAGCATCCCGTCGTCAGATGCGAAAAGATTGCCAACCGGAAAACCGCCGTTTGGGCCCGCATGGGATTCAGCGATTGGCATGTCGTTGAGCGTAAGGCCATCTTTGGGATCAAGCTGGAAGATGGTCACATCGGACGGGATATAGATCGCATCTCCGGTGATCGCACCTCGGGCCGATTTGCCATTAATCGCTCGTGTCCATATCTGTCGGATGCGGCCACCGCCAACGTCATAACGGGCGGCCCTGCCCGGACCACCGAGTATCACACCCTGGTCGGCGGCGCCGATGGCATAAGTCAGGCCCGCGACGGCACGGTGATCCAACAGGCGACCGGTTGTGCGATCAAAAAGATGGATGGCCGCCGCATCCGATGGCAGGACAACGACGTAGTCTCCGACGGGTATCACGGTGTCTTCGGCGAACCCGTAAGGAGGCGGATTGCGACCTCCCATCACCATCATCTGCCGTTCACTGTCTCTCATTGATGTGTTGTCCGCCCGATAGGCAGTGGTCCATAGTGTTCGACCGTCCAAGGAAGATACGGCCGTCACGATGCCGCGTCCGGTCGCAATGAAAAGTTCCCCGCTGTCCGAGGCCATCCCAACCGTACGATTGATCCTCCCGATCATCTGATGAGATGACACGATGTGTCGCCTCCAGAGTTCCCGCTCTCCAAGTCCTCGGGTGACCGTATCCGGACGGTCATCAAGGGCGATCAGATAGATGGTCTGGTGAATCTCGGCGACCACCAGCAGGTTCTCCCCGATGCGCATCGGAGCTGAGAGAAAATTGGTCGGGGTCGCTTCCGGGCCGGAGTGACGGTCCGCGGCGATTCGCCATCGAAGTCGACCGGTCCGGGCATCCACGGATATCAGGCGATGCCCGATAAGCAATTGACTGGTCACGCCGAACTGAGTCTCCGGGACGCGAAGACCGACCGCCCATTCATGCCCCTCTACAGCATAGATCACGCCATCATCAAGGGTAATCTGCTGAGCGATCGAATCATCAAACAACAGTTGCTCTTCGGCCGATGTGGGTATCCGAGACGACAGAATATGATTGATCCTCGTCATCATCGGTGAGACCTGGGCCGCCGCTGTGATGGTTGGCGGAGGAGTCGCCTCGATGAACCACTTCAACTCTCCGGTTTCGATTTTCACCGCGACCAATGCCGGAACCTGTTTCGAACCGGGACGGAGGGGGTTGATGAAGTGATGAGTGCGAAAGTAGACGGTATCCTCATCAAAGAACAACTGACTTGTCGGAATCCATTGATGCTGACGCCATCGTCGCGTGATCTCATGTGGTTGGCTGGTCCGATTGCGTACTTCTTCAAACGTTGTGAACTGCCGCATGTTGGGCAGCAGCCAGAGTGGCGCCGCAACGCCGATGAAATCGTCGGTTGTCCAGAGAGAGGCCCAAGACGGTGACTGCCCGGCTGAGCCTCCAAGGGGCATCGCGACCGCACGCCGGCTTATATCTCCGAGGGCCGCAGAGCGATCCCGTATCACCCGCGGACTTGTGGCCAGAGATGCTTCTCGATCGGATATTTCCCTGAGCTGGTCGATGATGGCGGGCTTGAACGCCTGCTCCGTTCGCCGCAGACGTTCCAGCGCGGCCGCCAGTTCCTGTTCCTCTCCCAGAAAAGCGTGAACCGCCGCGAGCCTTCGATCGATCATCCCGGCATCAAGCGACGGATTCGGATGCCTGCTTGCTTGCATAAGCAGCCTTCGCGCCATTCTGAAGTTCCGCTCATCGAGCAACATGCATCCCAACTCGAACGCGGCCCGATCGCCCTCGGACGAAAGAAAATATCGGGCCACGATCTCTTCCAGAATCGCTCTCCGATCCGCCTCGGAGGCCCGATCCGTCCGGGCCCAAAGAGATCGAGCTTCCCGGTCCGCTGCCAGCGTATACGCCCGGCGCAATCGGGCATTGGCAAGTATCCGCTGTTCCACAAGATCCGCAACGGGAACGAAGCGGCCGTCCTCCGACGGGATCACCAGGCTCCGTTGTTCGAAAGCACGATCAAGAATCTGCTGGACGGTCATCGCGGCCAGATCGTATTCATCTCCACGCAAGAATCGGTCCAGGTTCCGCAGCCACGTATCGACATCCAGATCGTGATCAAGGCCGCGCCGACTGCGCTCATCCTCCATTGCCTCCGAATCGGCCCAGGCGGTCACCGGAACGGCCGTCAAAACACCCAAGACCAGCAGAAACGCCAGTAAAGCGCTCATGGCGTTGGAACAGGTCAGCCCTGGTCGAGGCGAACTCAACTCGGTTGCATTGTCCGAAAGTAGAGGATCGACAGCGCGCTGTTGTCTGAAAAACATCATTTGTCCCATCTTTTTGGCGGCCTGCAACCATCCATGCGCTTTGCTCTCGGAGGAAGATTCGATACACTTGGCCAAGCTTGGATTCGGCCCGTCCGAACCCATCAGCATACCCACAAAATTTACCAGGCAGCAGCAATTCTTTGGCCGGTCGTTGTACCAACGCCCTCCAGCGGTAGACGAGGCATCTTTGGGCGACGCTTTCAGAAAATGCTCTTTCGACACGACATTCACCTTCACATGACTCGAAATTGAGTCGCGGCTTAGCCGACCCTCGTATTTAAATTACGGCATGAGATGTATTTAAGAGTCGATTGGGCCACTTTAATTGCCGAAGAAATGCGGGCAACGGGGAGGCCTGGCCATCGACTCGAGCACGCCACATCGGTGCGTTGGCATAGCCACACGCTCGACCGCGTTATGCTTGCATTGCCGCGAAGCAATGGTCAGCGATAACCGGACCAGGAACGCAGGCCCCCGACACGGCCAGTCGTGCCCAGCCTCACCACTCCGGCCGATCTGGTTCCGAACCAAAGCGGAGGCGGCTCATTCGAATCCAGATGCCGGGTACGATACTCGCCAACGATGATGGCCATCATCACACGGAGCCTGCTGATGCATGATTTGAAGCGACTCATCCCGATCTCTGTATCGCGGTTTGGAGGCCTGCGAGTTGCCGTCCTCTTGCTTGTCGCGTTTTGCCCGCTCCTGGCCGGCGGTGCGACGGCCGACCCCACGCCCGAAGCGCAGGCCAACCCGCTTGCCGATGTGCGAATCGACGCCAAGACCATGCGCGGCAATGAAGGGTTCTTCCGTGTCGGTCAATGCACGAACGGCCGATGGTGGCTGGTCGACCCCGACGGCAAGCCGTTCCTGTACCGCGGCGTGTGCGGGATGAATCGGGCGGGGAGCATGGGTGGCCGCCGCGCGGTGCCCGGTCCGTATGCCCAGGCCGTCGACCGCAAGTATGGCTATCGGGAAAGTCCGGATCGCTTTGTCGAGGCGACCATCGAGCGTCTGCGTGAGTGGGGCTTTAACGCCATGGGCGCGTGGACGACCGAAGAGTTCTTCGATCGCGGCATGCCCTATACCGAGGATCTGGAATTCGCCTATCTGGGCCGGCGGATCAATGTCTCGGGCGTCAACGTCCCTGATGTTTACGATCCGGAATGGATCAAGGCCGTTGATGAGCATGCGCGGAAAATCTGCACGCCGAGGCGCGAGAGCCGGGAGCTGGTGGGTTACTTCACGGACAACGAACTGGGCTGGGGGCAGCCGGGTACCGATCACGTCTGGGGTGAGCCGCTGCCGGAGCGTGGCCGCGCTCGGTTCACGCTTTTGCAGGCCTGCCTGAGCCTTCCGGCCGACCGGCCGGCGCATGAAGCGGCCTGGCGCTTCATCATGGAGCGCCACGACAACAGCTTTGAGAAGCTCTCCAAAGCGTGGGACGTGGAGATCGCGCAGCGCGATGATGTCCGCCGGCTCGTGCGCGCCGGGACATCGCTCAACAGCGAAGGCTATGGCAAGGACCACGATGCATTCACCGCCGACTTTGTCGGCCGCTATGTCCGCATCACCAGCGAGGCGATCCGTCGGCATGACCCCAATCACATGATCCTGGGCGCCAGGTTCGGCGCGCCGCCCGGCGAGGTGGTCCTTCGCCAGTTCGTGCCGCCACACATCGATGTCGTTTCAGCCAACAACTATCGCGACTACATGTACGAGCGGGTGGACATCTATTACCGCGTCACACAGATGCCGATCCTCAATGGCGAGTTCGCCTGGCATTCGGGGTATTTCACGCAGGTTCCGGTTCCGCCGGGTGCCGATCGCGAGCAGGTCCTGATCGATCACATCTCCGTCGCCGGGCCGCGCACGCTCGAAGAAGCCTTCAAGCACCCGGGACTGGTGGGTTACACCTGGTATCGCTGGGTCCACAATCCGCGCGGCCCGTTCAGCTACGGGCTGGTGCATCGGGCGGATGATTCGGTCAACGAGTTGAATATTCGACTGCTCAAGCAGGTCAATCCACGGCTTGAGACGATTGCAGCGCAGCGTTGGCCGTATCCGCTGGACAAGAATCCAGTGCCCTGACGATTGTCCGGGGCGATATCCAGCCTGCTCAGCCATCAGAAACGATGATTTTCCGGTTTTAGAAAAGGAGAAACATTCATGAGCGAACTAACCCGGCGCAGGTTCATGGCATTTGGCGCTGCGGCCCTGGCGGCGGCCACATGCCCGTTTGGCGGCCGCCCGTTGTTCGGCGAGGATCACTCGCCCGTGGATCGCTCGATCGAACACTACAGCGGCTTCAAGATGGGCATCCAGAGCTACTCGCTGCGCCATTTCAACTTCGCTGATACGGTCGCCCATACGGCTGATCTGGGGCTGCACTGGATCGAGTTCTTCCCGCGCCACTTTCCCGTCACCGATGACCGGGAAAGGATCGCCCAGGTTCGAGAGTCGCTTGGCAAACATCAGATCAGGACGCATGTGCATGGCGTGCATAATTTCGGAGGCAATGCCCAGGCGATCCGACGCGTGTTCCAGTTCGCGCAGAGGGCCGGCATTCCGGTGCTCTCGGCACATCCCAGTGACGCCTCCTTTCCCATCCTCCATGATCTGGTCCAGGAATTCGATATCCGCATCGGCATTCACAATCACGGACCGCGCCACCGATGGGATCGCGCCGAGCAGATGCTCGAAGCCGTGGAACGCTGGGACAAGCGGATCGGATTCTGTCCGGACACCGGTCACAGCATGCGCTCGGGCGAGAACCCGGTCGAGGTGGTCCGACAGCTTCGGGAGCGACTTTACGGCATGCATCTGAAGGATCACCGCCACATCGGTCGCGATGAGCCGCCGGAAACGATCCTCGGCGAGGGAGCGATCGACCTTGAAGCCCTCTGCCGCACCATGCGCGAGATCAACTTCACCGGCCCGATCTCGCTGGAATATGAACTGAACCCGCGAAACCCCATCGCCGACATCCGCAAGGGGCTGGACAATTTCGCCCAAGCCGCGCGTAAGACCCGGTAAGATCAAAGCCCGGATCCACAGCGCCGTTCGGCGGCCCAGTAGCTCGGGCTGTCTGGTCTTTTTTCCACATTCAGCAGATGCAATCAAGGGCACGAACAGGGCGTTTTTCCTCGCGGCAGGCCCGTCTCAGCGGGCTGAAGTCATACGTGTTTTCATGATCGAAGCTTATGGCGATTAAGCATTCAGTGACCCAGACGTTTTCAAACCCCGGATGAGGATCGTGCCCATGAAGACCTTGAACCTTTTATGGATCCTGACCGCACTGGCGATTCTGGCGACGCCTGCGGCTAGCCGCGCCGACGAAGCCGACGCCAAGGATTGGGAGAACATGGCAGAAGGCGATATCTGGCCGATCGGGATGCGGCTGTCCGACGAGATGGTCGGCGAGCGTACGGCCAGGCGGCAGAACCGGCCGGCCGATGTCCTGATCTGGACGCCCCCCGGGGTCGAACGCATTCGGGCGATCGTGTACGTGCCCAACAACACCGACTCGAAAATCTTTCTCGAACATGAAGAACTCCGCCGCGTGCTGACCAGGCACAAGGTCGGCATCGTCTACATGAGGGCGTACTTCACCGGCATCGAGTACCACCACCGACAACCGGTCGAGACCCCGCCGCAGGCCCCGGAGAACCCGCTGAAGCTGCTCAAGCTGATCGCCGAGCGGCTGGACCAGCCTGAATTCGAGCACGCTCCGTGGGTCACGCTGGGCAAGAGTTCGCGCGGCGAGTTCCCGTTCCGCATGGGCTGGATTTATCCCGAGCGAACCATCGCGGGCATCACCTGGCACGGCGAAACCCCCACCTGGCCGATCCCGGCCTATGCCGCCAAGCAGGATCAGAGCATCCTGTACCTGGCTGTCAACGGTCAGGAAGAGTGGGACGGCACGTGGTATCGGCATGTCCGGCCGAGCATGCTCAACTACCGGGCGACCAATGCATGGCTTCCGCATCAGGCGGTCAGCCACGGTGTCGGGCACGGCAACTACGTCGATATGCATGGCAGCGCCGGCTGGGGCAAGCCGGTGCCCGAAGGCCGGATGAGCGTCCTGCGCATGTGGGATTACATGTCGCTCTTTGTCGACAAGGCCCTGGAGCTTCGTCTGCCCGAGGAAGGCTACCCCACGGAGAAACCACTGAAGCTGCGACAGATCGATCCCAATACCGGTTATCTCGTTCATCCGCGCGCCGTCGAAGAAACCATCGGCATGCGATGGAAGGCGTTCCGCCATGTTGATGGCCAATATCGCAACATTCCCTGGCCGGATGAACGCCACCCGGTGATCGACACCGAGCAGGGCACCGTCAAGCCGGAGTTGCTGATCCGCCCGGCCAAGGGAGTGCCCGAAGACGAACGCCGCAAGCACTTCTGGATCGCCGATCGCCAGATGGTCGAAGCGTGGCTGGACCTGCACAACCTCAAGGAACTGGAAATCCCCCTGCCGGCCGACGACGACAAAGACGCCCGGGCCGAATAACTCGCCGCAAGCGGTTGCGGTCGAAATCGTTGCCGGTCACAGCATCGTGGGAACCTGGCCTGTTGATCGCGCGGGGGGACAGGCCGTGACGGTTGATTATGCGATCAGCGGGACCGATGCCGCCTGCACCGCGGGCATGCCGCTTTATCAATACCGGGAGCCGGGCGATCCCGATTCCAGGATCGGCACGTCGATTCCAGAGCGATCAACGCCCGTGCCCGCTCAATCAGCCAGTCCATCCTCATCATCCTCACCATCGTCCCACAAGCCCAGCAAGCCGCCGGCGGGCGTCGAAGCGAGAACGCCGCCCGACGGACGCGAAGTCAGAAGTCCGGCCAATGCCCCGGGCATGCCCGCGTTCGGGCCGGGAACCTCACCGGCAGCGCCTCGAGCGAACACCGGAACAGGACTCAGTGCCCCGGCGTTGTCCGGGATCGGCCCTGGGATGGGGTCCGATGCCCAGTCGCCCGTGCCCGTGAGGCTTGTGGCCGAATTCGATTCTTCACTCAAAACCGGTAACAATATCGGTGATGAAGTGGCCTGAACTGCTTGCGATCCATGCGACCCAGGTTCATCACTCGATGCCGCCAACAGCGCCGGCGGCGACGAGGCCTGGCCATCGTCCGCATCGCCCAACCCAACCATCAACGCCGCGGGCTCGGGCGGAACGACGCTCTGGCCGTGATGCTCCAACAGCAGGAACGAATCGCGAAGCCCCACGCGGCCGTCACCGGTAAAGTCGCCATCGGTGAAGCCCGCGCCGCTCATGCCAAGGTTCGCCTGCACGATCGCGAGGTCCGCATCGTCCACCACGCCATCCAGATTCGCATCGCCGGGCAACGCGACCAGAACGTCAGGCTGGACGAAGTCACCGCCGTTGCGGCCATCACCGTTGCCGTCCATCAGGTTGCCGATGCCATCAAAAACCATCTGGTCATCGAGCGTGATGGTATAGAACGCCGGCACCAGGGCCAGGGAAGTGAGATCCCAGGTCGCGGTCCAGGTCGACTGGTCGTAGCTGAAGGATGACCCGGACAGGTCCGCCGCCTCATCGAGCGTCTGGTTCCAGATCGTCATGCTCTGGAGCTGGATCGAGTCGATGACATCCTTGCTGAACTCGATGCTGATGGTGTTCAACTCATCGGGCCGACCGACGCCGCCATCACGGACAACCTCGACCACCTCGGGCCCCCGATTGTCGCCTTCCTCGATCCGGAATCGGTTGAACTCCAGCCAGTGCCGACCGGCATCGCCGTTAAAATCCTTGTCGCTCAGGAAGCCGGCCATGCGCACATCGATGGCATCAATCGGGATGTCAAAGATCGCCGAGGCGGCATCAAAGTTGATGTTGTCCGCCTCCGGGGTGAAGACCGCCCACATCGAATCGGCAAGCGATTGGCCCTCCCACGCCTTGAGACCGGAGCCCGAGAACGTCTGCTCCGAAACATGAAGCAGATCACCATCGCCGAGCACCCAGCGTCCTTCGGCCATGCGCTCCCAACGGTTGATGTTCAGTTCGATGCGGCGGTTGCCGCCCAGCCGCATGGGGCTGCCCTCGAGGAGGAAGTCATCCTCGGGCCAGAGCCAGATGGTGTGCAACTCGGCATCATCGGCCCCCGAGGGCTGCATTCGCAGGGAGACCCGATCCTGGTCCGCGTTGTTGGTTACCGCCCGAGTCTGAAAAGCGGCCGAGGTGCTGCCCAGGACGGTTCCGATCGCGCCACCGTAGAACGTCGGATTGTCGCCGTCGTAGCTTGGGCCGACGTTGGGGGACATGGGCGTATCAAGGCTGAACGCATAACTGACGCGTGAATCATCCTCGAGCTCATTGCCCGAATAGTCACCGACGGTGACCGTGGGATTCGTCCCGCCGCGCAGCGTCTGGTTGGAGCTGACATAGTCACCGCCCCAGTCGATGAACGGAAGCGAGTAGTCCTCGATGAAGACCGTCAGGGTGGGATTGTCGGGCGGCTCGATGTGGTAGTTCCCCGATTCGGTAAGCGTCAAGGTCACCGTCTCAGTGGGCTCGCGGAAGTCGTCGGCGATCGGGGTGACCACCAATTGAGCCGTGCTGTTGCCCGGAAGGAAATTGATCCAGCCATCGCCGAGAATCCCATCCGGCGAGCTAAGCGTGAAATCACTGAACCCCGCCGTGCCGCCGATCTGGAAGAATGCGGTCAGGGGATCATCATTCGGCCCGGTGCGGTTGAACTGGAAGATGGCCGGGGAAAGGTCTTTTTCCTTGGCGACCGATTCGATCACTTCGATGTCCACGCGGGGCGTGGGCGCAACGACGGTCACGGTGGTCGAAACCGGCGCTGTAAGTGCGGTGGCGGTGAACCCGGCGAAGTGATACCAGATGCGTCCGTTGCCGCCGACCAGCCCATCCTGCTCGGTCAGAACACCCAGAGCCCGAATATCGTTGAACACGCGAGGCTCAAAGACCGCGCTATCCTGGTCGAAATCCATGCCGCCGAAGACATCGGTGCGCGGCGAGTACGGCGCCCAGTCGGTATCCGCCGGGTTGATCGAATGCGTGGCGATGCCGCTGAAGGTCGCCTCCGAGACGAAATATTGATCGCCGTCCTTGATCAGCCATCGACCCACTCCGGTATTCTCCCAGCGCAGGTAAGTGACGGTCAGCTCACTATCGACATCAAAGTAGACCCGCTGGGCATGGGCCCCGGCGAGAAAGTCCTCCTTGATGAAGAGGAATGCCGCGCGATGCTGGAGTTCGGCCGCGCCGCTGGGCCGCTGATCGCGGATGTTGATGTAATCCTCGGCTCCGCTGTTGGTGAACTGATGCGTCGGAAAGCCGCCCATGGTCAGCGCATCGATGGCGATGCTCTCGATTCCGCCATAGACGCGCCCACTGGGCACGTTATTGCCGGCATTGGCCAGGAAGCCGCCGGGTGTGGTGCCAAAGGGGGCAGCGCGTACCGAATCGTCATCAAAGCCGTTGCCGGAGGCATCCACACCCGAGAGCCGCAGCAGCCCGGGCAGCGACTGATTGTTGGAGATCATGTCGCCGCCGAAGGAAACGATCGTGTCACTCGACCCGCCGCTCACCGTCAGGCTCACCACGTAATCGCCAGGTTCATCGTAGAGGTGGTCCACCACCGCGCCGCTGCCGAACTGGCCATCGCCAAAGTCCCATGCGTAGTTCAGGCCGGTGTCATCGAAGCCGGTGGCGGTGAACCGCACCAGCAACGGCGATTCACCGCTGACCGGGTCCGCACGAAAACTGCCCGTGGCATCGGGCTGGTTGGCCGGACCGGTATCGAACACCTCGATGCCCGAGATGACCCAGTACGGCGGCATGAACGTCAACTCAAGCTGACCATCGGTCACGTTCACCTTGAAGTCATACACGCGGCGGCCGTTGTTGAGCGTGTTGGCGTTGGAAACCACCCGCTCACCATTGGCCAGGATGCCCGGATAGGTTGGGTTGTCGTTGTGGCTCAGACGAAGAAGCACCTGATACTCCCCGTCGGGCAGATCGACCAGGAATACGCCGGCCTGATCCGGCCCACCGGGGTACTTGCTGAACTGGTGCCAATCGTTGTACAGATCGCGGCCATACCAGCTCACCGAGTTGCGATTCGAGCCCGAGGCGAAGTCAGGCCCGATCTCCCGCCAGCCGAAACCGGTCTCCGGCGAGTAAAGGGCATTTGCCAGAGTCAGCGGGATATATCCCGGCTGGATGTAGTTGGCGTTGGAGTTAAGGTCCAGTCGGACACTGACCCCGTCCCGTTGCGCTACACCGATAATCTCTTCATACGTCGAGACTCCACCGAAATCATCGCTGACCGTCAGGCGAACCTTAAACACCCCGCCCCGGTCGAAGCGATGGTTCACGATCATGCCTTCGGCCGTCTGACCATCGCCAAAGTCCCATTCATAGGTCAGGCCGGAGGTGTCGCCGGACGGCGTCGTGGTGCTTGAAGCATCGAAAGTCAGGTCCAGAGGCGCCACGCCCGCGAGGTTGCTGATCGAGTAAGAAGCGTTGGGCGGACCGACGACCTGGGTCGTGGTCGACCAGCCGCCGCGCCCATCGGTCACCACGAGCGTCAGCGATGCGTTGGCCAGAAGGTTGAACGTGTGCTCAATGGTCTGGCCACTCTGCTGGGTGCCGTCGGAAAAGACCCAGGTATAGGTCAGCGAATCATCATCGGCATCAAAGGACAAACTTGCATCCAACTCCAGCAGAACCTGTCCGCCCCCAAGATTCTCGATGACCGTGCTTTCGAACTGCGCTACCGGCGCGGAATTGAACGGATCACCGGCCGAATCGGCGATGACCGAAAACCATCCGGTATTGCCCGGCCCGGCCGTGCCCTGCACGGGATCGACCAGGTAGAGTTGATTGTTGCTGCTGCCGCCAATGACGATCTGCCGCGCATCGCCGCCAAGTTCGCGCACGGCGATCGTCCGCGTGATACCGCCGGTCGGGCGGAACGTGTATTCCCTCACCGTCAGGTCCGACTCCATGATCATCAGATAGGAGCCGCCCAGATAATTGTTGTTCACACCGGGATTGAATCCCGTCTGGGCTGAACTGTAGGCGGGATGGGTCGGCAGCGGAAGCCCCCATGCCGTGCTGCCCGCGATATAGACCCGGCCCTCGCTGTCGGCATGGATGGCGCCGTTTCGCACACCCACCGTGTTACCTTCACCCCCACTCAATCGCGTCAGAAAGTGGTTTCCATCGACGAACGCGCCGGTTTCCGGTTCGTACTTACCGAAAAAGCTGATGTGGTTGGCGCCGGTATTGAAGGGCGAATGGAAACTGTCGCCGCCGGAGAGCGAAACCGGGGTATCGATATCGAACGGATCATATCGGAAGAGGTTGTTGCCGCCCGCGGATTCAAAGAACAGATAGAGGTAACCATCGTCACCGATCGTCGCCCGGTAACCCCGCGTGTCGGCCATGTTGTTGGTCGGCGAGTTCAGGTATCGATCGGAGTTCTCGTCACCCACCCAGTCGTAGCCGGTGTACTTGACCACACCGTTGTAGTCCCGTCCTTCGTAGTAGGATATCTGCACCGGCAGCCCGCTTGCCGAATCAAAAGCGTTCTTGAACCCCAGGTGGATCAGGGTCTGGCTATCTTCGTGCAGGGCGATGTCGTTGGTCCACCGGCCGGTGGTGAAGCCGCCGAGCTGATTGCCCGCCGAGTCAAAGACCCGCATGTCTCCACCCAGCGACGTCACCGCATCGATGCCGCCTCCGCCCAGAACCGCAACGGTCCCACCCGACGCCGCATCAACCCGCTGGACGTTGCTCATGCTCAGCGTCGTTGTGTCCTTGCTCCACAGCAGTTGATCGGCATCGGGATTGAGCTTGGCAAAACCCTCACCCGCCATGGCGACATAGAGATTGCCTGCATCATCCGAGGAAAGATCAAGCACCATGTTGGCCAGGCGCGTGACTGAAAGAACTTGCGTGCCGTCGGAGGAAAGCCGAACGATCGAGCCCGATGAGTTGGCCGTCGCGCTACCGAGAATGGTCGGCGTGAGTCCGCCGGGCAGCGCATCACTGATGTTGGCCGCCAGCACCACGGTGCCGTCCGATTGGATCACCGCGCCGCGAACCGCATCATTGGTGCCCGATCCACCCAGCCACGAGGAGGCCGATGGATCAAACCCCATTCCACTGACCGACAGGAGCAGGCGCGGCTCAAGAGTCTCCAACCCCCGCCATGTCGGACCGGAGATGCGGTCGCGCATCGATAAAGCCTGAACGAAGCCACGGAGACAACGCGATGCAACGGATCGACCAACCATGTTTCCTTCTCCTGCCGGAACCTGAAATCGCCACGATGAATATCGGGGCCATTCGCAATCGAGAGCCCAAGCGCGGCAGCTTGAATACCACTCGCACGAGACGCTAAATCTAACCCCACAAACCGTATCGCGTCAACAAAAGATCACAACCAACGCCAGCGCGCAGGGTCCGGCGACCATGCCGCCAGATCGATTCAGTCTCAAGCACTTGCAAGGGTGTGACTTACATCAGATTCGATCGGCCCAATGGGTGCAAAAATTAAACAGAACTGAGACAGACGCCCTTCCTCGTTGGGCGGTTTCAACCACCACTTGACCACGTGCCAGGGCCAGGCGGGGGCGATTCTCCACCGACGCCCGAGCTCGATATCACAGGCTCAGGCGCTCATCCTCATCATCCTCGCCATCCTCCCACAAGCCCAGCAAGCCGCCGGCGGGCGTCGAAGCGAGAACGCCGCCCGACGGACGCGAAGTCAGCAGTCCGGCCAAAGCCCCGGGCATGCCCGCGCTGGGGCCGGGAACCTCACCGGCCGCGCCTCGGACGAACACCGGAACTGGACTCAGCGCCCCGGCGTTGTCCGGAATCGGCCCTGGGATGGGATCCGATGACCAGTCACCGGTGCCCGCGAGGCTTGTGGCCGAATCCGATTCCTCATTCACGACCGGCATCAACACCGGCGATGAAGCGGTCTGGACAACTTCCGATTCACTCAACCCCGCGGACAACGCCGATTCATCCCCCATCACCAACGCCGAATCATCACTCGATGTCGCCAACTCCGTTGGCGGCGAGGCCTGGCCATCGTCCGCATCGCCCAGCCCAACCATCAACGCCTCGGGCTCGGGCGGAACCACGCTCTGGCCGTGATGCTCCAACAGCAGGAACGCATCGCGAAGCCCGACGCGGCCGTCGCCGGTAAAGTCGCCATCGGTGAAGCCCGCTCCGCTCATCAGAAGGTTCGCCTGCACGATCGCAAGGTCCGAATCGTCCACCACACCATCCAGATTCGCATCACCGGGCAACGCGACCAGAACGTCTTCGAGCAGGAAGTTGCCGCCGGGAGCCCCATCGCCATTGCCATCCAGGTTGTAGCCGGTCGCACTGACGATCAGGTCGGCATCGAGCTCGGCGGTATAGAAGCCCGCGCCCAGGCCCAAAGCCGCCAGGTCCCATGTCGCCTCAAAGCTCACCGGATCGTAACTGAAGACCACACCGCTGGACAGATCGACAGGCGATCCGGTGGTCTGATCGATAAGGGATAGAGCATCAGCCGTGATCGTCGGCACATCCACATTGAACGTGAAGCGGAGGCTCTCCAGGGTCGCGGGCGTCACCTGCCCATCATCGCGCAAGACCCCCGTGACCACCGGCATGCTGTAGATCGGCGAGATGGGTTGAATCGAATGCGCATCGCCCGCGGCGAAATACAGATCGTCAATAAAGACGCTGGTGAAATTGGGATGGTTGGCGTGCGAGACGTTGAACATCGTCAACGGCATCGGGTTGGCAAAGCCCGAACCCGTGCGGAACGGGCGATCGGTGGCGACCACTTGTTGCTCTGAATACGCCGGATCGTCATTGCTCTGCATGTAGACCGAGTAGCGGTTGGTCGAGCTATCGGCCACCACCCAGACGTTGTACCAGGTGTCGAGTTGATAGGGCTGGCCTTCGATGCCGTTGATGTTGATGATCGGCCCGGCCACGGTGGTCTGTGTGTATGTTCCGGCATGGAAGCCGATGTAAGTGGCCTGCGATGCCGCCTGATCGACCAGCATGCGGAAGAACATGGTGCCGACCTGGTTGTCCCCGATCCAGATCATGTCATCAATGCTTCCGGCGCGCTGGGTCCGATCGCGGCTGAAGAGCGTGAGGTTGCCTTCATCCAGCGGATCGTGCAGGACACGCGCATTGGAATCACCCAGCCACGTCCAACTGTCACGCACGGGCATCTGGTGGTGGTAGTCCTCGAAATCGTCGATCAGCACATAGTTGAGCGGCACCTCGCTGTCGAAGATCACCACGCGCGTCTCGTTGAAACCGCCGATCACATAATCCGGGCCGAGCCGGTCCACCGTCACGATGACCCATTCAAAACCCTCTTCCAGCGCATCATTGATGGGCGTGATGGTCATCGATGCCGAGTCCTGACCCGCGGGAATCAGGATCGTGCCGACCTCCGGCGTGGAAACGGTGTAATCTTCACCATGGGTCGCCGCGCCCGAAAGCACATAACGCACGACCATGTCATACGTGGTCGGACCGGTACGGAAAAACGTCACTTCGCCGGGCGGGAAGCCTTCTTCTCCGGTGTTGGGCTGCGTGGCCAGCACCGTCACCGTCGCCGGTGTTTCGTCATCAACCAGGATCACGGTTGAATCAATCCGCGTTCCCAGGTTGTACGCGCTGTCGGCCTGCAACTGAAGCGTGACGGCCCGAAGACCATCGGCAATGTCGTTATCGATCGCCCTGATCTGCAGCTTGGCGAATGGATCGCCGGCGGGAATCACCAGGATTCCGGGCGTCGCGGTCAGCAACTCATAATTGGACGCCGGCGTGTCGGTCTGGATGGTGTAATGGACCACCAGATCGCCCGTCGTGTCACCATCACGAAGGATCGTCCACTCGGCGGTATCCAACGCGTCTCCCTCATGGGCCAGCGCATCCGTGGTGACCACCTCGACGATCGGCAGTTGCGACGTGGCATCGCCGACCGGCCGGATCATCGTGAAGTCATCCATGTGGACGAAGTGCTGGCTGGGATGGTTGTTGTAGCGGACGTAGAACGTATCCAGCGCGCCCGTGACCGTACCGCCCTGGAAATTCCGTGATCCGAGCAATCGCCGCTCGGCGTAATAGCCGTCATCGTCACTCTGCAGGTAGACCGAATACCGCTTCTGCTGATTGTCGATCTCGATCCAGATGCGATACCAGGCGCCGGCTTCAGGCGCGTGGTGTACCTGGTTGGATGCTGGCCCGATCGCAACATGCCCCTGGCCGATGAAGACGCCGGCGTTGACCTGATTGGTTCCGGCCACCCCCATGCCGAAGTTGCCGCCCGAGCCGGTATTGGGGCCGACGTAAGCGCGGAAGAACAGCGTCGCCTGTTCATCAGCATCGATCAGGAATCCGGGGTCGCTGTTGCTTGACTGCGTATCGCGGTTGATCACAAAGCCCACGAGATTGTCCGCCCCCGATGGGTCCTGGACCACCGCCGCCGCGCCCTGACTGGTCCACGACCCGGAACCGTGCAGCGGCTGACCGGCCGTGTAGTTTTCAAAATCTTCAACCACCGTCACCGAAGCCAGATGCTGCGGCACGAGGAATAGCGATGTCCGGTTGGAGGCGACCAGGCCGTCATGGACCTGAATCTCGATGACCCGCTCACCCCCGCTGGGCGTCGCCTGCACGTTGTCATACTGCACACTGCGCAACACCGCCTGGTAGTTGGCCGCGCTGTCCTCGCCCCAGAGCGTCAGGGTGCCGGTCCGGACATCCCAATCCGCGCTGATGTTGCCCTGGGTCTGGACAGTGAGTACGTCTTCGGCCGAGAGATAGCCTTGGGCGATGCGCACCGTCGCATGCTGGAGCGTCGCGGCCGGGTCGCCCGCGATCAACAGACCGGGAGCAAGAGTCTGAGCCGCGCCGGTCATCATCGCCGGGCCACCGGGCATGCCGGACAAGCGGGCCGCCTCCTGTGTCTGATCGCTGAGTTGATGAATCTCCAGTCCCGACCATTCCCAACGACCATGGCTGCCGGCACCTGACTGAGCGTGCAGGTCCAGGGTCAACTGGCCATCTTCCACGACGACCTCGAAAATCGACTGATACATGGAACTCGAGCCGACCGACCGGTACTTATCCCGCAACTCGCCCTCGGCCTCGATTCCCAGAAAGGTGTAACCGTGGTTGGCCGCGGTCAGATAGGCCACCACCCGGTAGGTTCCGTTGGGCACATCCACGAGGAACGTCGCCGGGATATGGGTCTGATACGAGGTCCCGGCCAGGTGAGCCTCGCGCAGCATCAGATCGGAGAAATGCGAGGACTGTTGGCGAACCCGGTATTCGCTGTGAATGGATTCATAACCAAAACCGCGCTCGGAGTCATATTCCTCGAGGAAAGCCGCCGTCCAGCCCGGCGCAACCGTCGTGAACGGCTGATCGAAATCCTGGAAGTCCAGTCGCAGGTTCCAGGCATTCGGGTCGGCGACAACGATGGTTCGGCTCGTGGTGCTCTGCAGCCCCAGATTGTCGGTCACCGTCAATGTGACCTGATAGACGCCGGCTTCCTCGTAGGTGTGCCATGGCGTGATGCCCACGCCGGTGTTGCCGTCGCCAAAATCCCAGACATAACCGAGCGTGGCCGGGTCCTGGCTCAGGTGCGAGCTGGCCGACGCATCAAAATCGACCGTGACCGGCGCATCGCCGTAGAAGGCCGAGACATTGAACGATGCGTTGGGGGTGCCCAATCGATATTGGGCGTGGCTCCAGCCGCCTTCACCATCCAGAACCGTCAGAGTGATGGTCCGCGTGGCCCCAAGCTCGAACGTGTGCTCAACGATCAGACCTTCGGCGCTCGTTCCATCACCAAAGTTCCAGAGATACCGCAAGGTGTCATCATCCGGATCGCTCGAAGCGCCCGCATCCATCCGCAGCGTCATCTCCGTCAGCGTGGTATCGACGACCGTCACGCTGAACGCGGCCGTCGGCGCCTGGTTGCCGGGAGTCGGTGCGCTGTCGGCGATCACGGCGAACCATCCATTATGGCCGGTGCCCGGCTGGCTCTGGATCGGGTCGAGCAGGTAAAGATCGCCGCCGGCCCGGCCGCCGGTCACGATCTGGGCCGATCCGCCCGGCAAGACCCGCGCGGCGACGGTGTGGTTCATGCCGCCGGTCAGGCTGCTGATGTGGGCACGCGTGGTCAGGTTCGGCTCCATCACCAGCAGAAACGATCCGCCCAGGTAGTTGTTGTCCACGCCGGGATTGAATCCCGCGCTGCCCGAATAGCTCGGGTGCGAGGGAAGCGGGAGCCCCCACGCCGATTGTCCGACCACGTAAACCCGGCCCTCACTGTCGGCGTGGATGTCGCCGCGCCGCATGAAGGCCGTATTTCCCGATCCGTTGGTCAGGCGAGTCAGGAAGTGGTTGCCGTTGACGAATTCGCCCGTCGCCGGCTCGTACTTGCCAAAGAACGTGATGTGATTCGCCCCGGTATTGAACGGCGAATGGAAGGAATCACCGCCGGCCAGCGACACCGGCGTGTTGATATCAAACGGATCGTATCGGAAGAGGTTGTTGCCGCCCGCCGACTCGAACGCCAGATAGAGGTATCCATCATCGCCGATCGCGGCCCGGTAGCCGCGCGTATCGGCCATGTTGTTGGTCGGAGAATTGAGATAGTCCGGACTGTTGGGATTGCCCGACCAGTCGTAGCCGGTGTACTTGATCGTGCCGTCGTAGGCGATGCCCCGGTAGTAGCTGATCTGAACCGGCAGGCCGCTGGCACCATCGGTGGCGTTTCGATAGCCCAGGAAGACGACCGTCCCGCTGGGCTCGTGAATGGCCACATCGTTCTTCCACTTGCTGTCACTCACCCCGCCAAGATGGATGCCGGTCGGATCAAAAACCTGGACATGACCGCCCAGCGTCGTCCCCGCGTCCAATGAGCCGCCGCCCAGCACCGCCACATATCCATCCGGCCCGGCATCGATCCGCTGCACATTGGCGAAACCAAGATCCATGGTCGACTTGGACCAGAGCACACTCGTCGCGTCCGGATTCAGCTTCGCGAACCCCTCGGTCCACATGGCGACATAGAGATTCCCAGCCGAGTCCGCCGCCAGGTCCATCACCTTGCCCGCCAACCGGGCCACCGAAAGCACCTGAGTCCCATCGGCCGAGAGCCGGATGATGGCCCCCGACGAACTGCCCGTGGCGCTGCCCAGCAGGTCCGGTGTCAATCCGCCGGGCTGGGCATTGCCGATGTTGGCCGCCAGCACCACCGTGCCGTCCGACTGGATGATCGCCCCGCGAACCTCCTGATCGTTGCCCGCCCCGCCCAGCCACGAGGAGGTGGAGTAGTCAAAGCCCAGCCCCGACCCTGAAAGCAGGAGGCGGGGCTCAAGCATCTCCAACCCACGCCACGACAGCTCCGACCCGGACTCAATGGCGGAAAGTTGACGAACGGATCGAACAGCACGACAGACGGACGGCGTGTACTTCATGTATTCCTCGCTCCTGGCATCATGCGGCTTGAACAAGCCCATGATCGATGGCGAATCGGGTGAGGGGGATGAACCCTCGCGGCGGCACACCCATAAGGATATCCGTGCCGGTTCGAATCCGTCAATCGGCTCTGGCGGAGGGGGTCCGGGGTCCGGGGTCGATCGTCAGGGCCCGTGGGGCACGTGCAGGCTGCGCCGCCCGAGCGTCGCGGGGCACCGTTCCCCATCCCGCCACGTCCGGGGCGCGGCCACATCTGCCATGCCGGTCAGCGCTTACACCCGGCATGCCGCTTTCCGAAGGATGCGGCAGACCGACGGCAAACCGATCCGGTCGGCGGCGGGCGGGTTGTCGATGGCAACCGATCGGCGTACATTATTAAGGAGACCGACCGCAATCGGTTCCCGCTCGGGCGGCCCGTTGGATGTTCGCTTCGGGTTCCGCCTCGCCCCGATCAATCTGGAGCTAAACCCATGGCTCGAATGTTTTACACGCTCGAAGAAGCCGCCCAGGTGCTTGGCATCGAAGAGGAACAGGTGCGCGATCTGGCCGCCAGCGGCAAGGTTCAGCAGTTCCGAGACCGCGATAAGCTGATGTTCAAGCGCGATCAGATCGATTCGATGGCTCGATCATCGGCGAGCGGTTCAGGCACCTCGATGCCGGCGACGGAAAGTATCAACGAGGACACCGACCAGATCGAGCTGGCTGAGGAGCCGAGCCTGGACGATGGCGGCAAGTCCAAGGGCCGCGCCGAAGACCCTCGCCACGCCACCGGAATCAGCGTGTTCGACGCCAGCGAGATCGATGCCGCCGACCCGATGGCCCAGACCCAGGTCAGCGAGCCATCGATCGACGATGAAGACCTGGCACTGGAAAGCGTTGGCTCGGGCTCAGGCCTCCTGGACCTGACCAAGGAAAGCGATGACACCAGTCTGGGCGCGGACCTGCTGGATGACTTTGCCCCCGCCGATCAATCCGCGGCTGGCGGCAGTGCGGTTCCCGCTTCATCGGGCGTTTTCGATGGCATCCTCGCCGAGCAGACCGGGGCGGGCCTCGAGCCCCCCGAGCAGGGCACCTACGCCGCCCATGACGACGAATATGGCGATCTTCAATCCGTCGGCGCCGCCGAGGAACCGTACGATCCGGGCGGAAGTTTCATGAGCTTCGGCTTTCTGCTCGGTGCCATGGTGGCCGTGGTGCTCGCGACCATCGTCGGCATTTCCCTCATCATGGATGCGCCGCTGGAGTTGACCCGAACGCTTGCCGGGGATCCAGGTTCCAACACCGCGCTCCTGGTCGGTGGTGGCCTGCTGCTGGCCAGCATCATCATGGGCGTGGTCGGCTTGCTGGTCGGCAAGGCCCAGGGTTGAGCGTGGCGACGATCCGAACCATCGGCCGCCACCGGCTGGGCAAGGGCGATGGGCCAGGAATTGGTTTTTCATGTTGAGTCGATACGGTCGAAACGAATGTGTGGCCGTGGCGGTGGGCTGCCTGCTGCTGCTGGCGCTACTGGCCTATTTCCATTGGTGGATTCCCTTGGTCCTCGTGGCATTGCTGGGATTCGCCCTGCTGGCGTTTTTCCGTGACCCACGCCGTGAGATTCCGGCCCAACGCAGCATCATGGTCAGCCCCGCCGACGGGAAGGTCACGCTGATCGATCGGCTGGAACACTTCGAGCCGCTTGACGGCCCGGCGATCCGCATCCGCATCTTTCTCTCGGTGTTGGATGTGCATGTGAACCGCTCACCATGCCACGCCATGGTCCGGTCGATCACGCCATCACCGGGAACCAGACGCAACGCGCTTTATGCCGATTCGGCCCAGACCAACGAGAGCGTGCTGATGGTCCTGGAGCATCCAGCCCGGCGCGTGGCCCTGGCCGCGGTGAAGCAGATCGTCGGTGCGATCGCCCGACGCATCGTCTGTGATGTCGAACCGGGGAAAATCCTCCAGCGCGGCCAGCGCTACGGCATGATCAAATTCGGCTCGACCACCGAGTTGTACATCGCCGCGTTTCTCGAACCGGAAATCACCGTCAATCAGGGCCAGCGTGTGTACGGCGGAAGCACCGTGCTGGCCGTACTGCACGCTTCAGTGGCGGATAAGGCGATCGATCAGGAGTCGGCCCAAAACACCGCCTCCACGCCCGAACCCGAATCGGTGGCAACTGAATCCTGAACATCGCAAGGCGGGATTCCGACGGACCGCGATCCATTCACAGACATCAATCACCATCACCCGTCACCGCCGATCCTGTCTCACCCGCCTGGTTCCGTTGGGCCAGAACCTCCCGCGCCGTCCGCCGTGTCAACTCGCACGGATTATCCGAATCGGCCAGCGCACGCAGCCGCTCAAGTAACGCATCATCCCGACGACCCTTGAGCACATGCCCCGCGTTGATGATGGCGTTGCGCTGAATCATCGGCAGCTTCATGCGCATCAACGCCGACCCGGCCAGATTCGCCTGACGATCCGCCTCCGTCCAGTTGAGCACTTCAAGAAGGTCCAGGCTCAAAGCCCACTTGCGCGGCAGGCTGTCGGCATCCAGCGGCGAATCACGCCGAGTCCGCCGGGTCACCGGTCTCGATGGCTGATTGAACGGACACACCTCCTGACAGACATCGCATCCGGCCAGCCAATCGCCCATCGGCGCGAACATGGCCGGATCGATCGCCGAACGGTGCTCCAGGGTCAGGTAACTGATGCATCGCGAGGCATCGATTCGATATCCAGCCGGATCGATGCATCCGGTCGGGCACGCATCAATGCACCGGGTGCAGGTGCCGCAACCTTCAAAGCCCGGCTGTCCGAGCGCGTTGAAGGTTCGACCCTCAGCCTCGGTCTTTTCCCCACTGACGGCTTTTTCACCTTGACGGACTTCCTCCGCTTGGGGCCCGCGTACCATCGGGTGATCGCCCAGCAGGTCGAGTGTCGTCACGATGCAACCGATCAGGAACCATGAACCCAGATGCGGGTGGATCAACAGCGTATGCTTGCCGATGAAGCCCAGCCCGGCCCGACGGGCGTGTTCCCGCTCCATCAGCGGCGCGGTATCGACGGTGGAACGGAATTCATGATGGGGAAACCGCGATCGAAGCCCATCACTGATGCGATGAAGCCGAGTGCGGATCGCCCGATGGTAATCGCGGCCCCAGGCGTAGCGGGCCACTCGGCCGCGCGGCCGCTCGGCTCCATCGCCGCCGCGCAATCCAAGCTCATCAGCATCGTCGGCATGGCGTTGGATCAATGCGATGATGCTCCGGGCTCCGGGGACAAAACGGCGCGGGTCCAGCCGCACTTCCGGCGAGCGGGCCAGATAAGCCATCTCGCCATGCCGGCCCTCCTCCAGCCAAAGCAGAAACCGATCCGGCTGATCCACTGGCTCCGCGGGGGCGAACCCGGCGGCGAAAAACCCCAGTTCACGGGCAAACTCCTGAATCCAGGCGTGCAATGCCTGGGATTCGGCGGCGGTGAGCGTGTGCTTGGTCCGGGTGGGATGGGACATGACAACGGCGGCGATGATCGGGCACCGGCGACGTGTGCCGAAACCCGATTGGCTGGACACCACAAGCGCGGGCGGCCTGGTCGATGGCGATTTACGGCCGGGGCGGTTACCTTTGTATTCTATCGCTGGCCGCGCATTCCGGTTAAGGAGACCCGAAAATGGAACCGTTCGTCCTTGTGCTCATCGTCCTCGGCATACTGCTGGTCATTGCGATCGTCCTCGTCGTGATCGTGGTGGGCATCTACAACAACCTCGTGACACTGCGCAATCGTTTCAAGAACGCCTTCGCCCAGATCGATGTCCAGCTCAAACGCCGCTATGACCTGATCCCGAACCTCGTCGAAACGGCCAAGGGCTACATGAAGCACGAACGGGAAACACTCGAGGCGGTGATCGCCGCGCGAAATCAGGCCCAGCAGGCCGCCAAGGCCGCGGCGGGCGATCCGAGCGATGCCTCCGCGATCAAGGGCCTCATGGGCGCCGAGGCCGCGCTGGGTGGCGCCATGGGCCGCCTGTTCGCCGTCATGGAGGCATACCCGGACCTCAAGGCCAACCAGAACATGATGCAGCTCAGCGAGGAGCTGACCAGCACCGAGAACCGCATCGCGTTCGCCCGGCAATCCTTCAATGACAGTGTCATGACGTACAACACCAAACGGGAGGTCTTTCCCAGCAACATCATCGCCGGAATGTTCAACTTCAACGAAGCCCAGCTCTTTGAAATTGAAGACAAAGCCCAGCGCGAGGCCGTGAAGGTTTCCTTCACCTGAATCGGCTCGATCACCCGGCCATCGGTGCCGATCATTACCGCTTGGAACGCCCTCGGGTAGTGATTCAGGAGGGATTCCCTTGAGTCATGGTTCACCCCAACCGGCATCCCCGCCCGCCGAGGGCGTCCGGATGACCATGGACTTCTTCCAGCATCAGCAGGATGCGCGATGGCGCACCACGCTCCTGGTGATCGGCTTTGTCATCGGCGTCATCTCGATCGTCCTGCTGCTCTATACGCTGACCGTCATCACCCTGATGTTCGCGGCTGAGGGTTCGGGCGCGGGCACGGACTGGCTGTTCCATCCTGAGTTGTTCCTGGGCATCCTGCTCTTCACCACCGTTGTGGTCGGTGGCACGACGTTGTTCAAGATCAGCCAGTTGAGCTCCGGTGGCAAGGCGGTTGCGGAAATGATGCGCTGCAGGCTTGTGCAGCCCAATTCCACCGATCCGGATGAACGCAAACTATTGAACGTCGTCGAGGAAATGGCCATCGCCTCGGGCACACCCGTCCCCCCGGTCTACCTGATGGCGGATGAGACGGGCATCAACGCCTTCGCCGCCGGGTACTCGAGCCAGGATGCGGTGATCGGCGTGACGCGCGGCTGCATGGTCGCGCTGAATCGTGATGAGCTTCAGGGCGTGGTGGCCCATGAATTCGCCCATATCCTCAACGGCGATATGCGATTGAACATCCGTCTGATGGGTGTGATCTACGGCATCGTCATGCTCTCTTCCATCGGCCTGACACTCTTTCGCACCGCCCTGATCATGGGTCCATCCCGGCCGGTCCGCTCGTCCGGCCGAGGCGATCGCGGCGGCGATCCACGGGCGGTTCTGTTCATCATCGCCGGCATCCTGATCGTCGTCGGCTGGATCGGCTATCTGATCAGCAGCATCCTCAAATCCGCGATCAGCCGCCAACGCGAGTATCTGGCCGATGCCGCCGCCGTGCAGTTCACGCGCAATCCATCGGGCATCGGCGGAGCCCTGCGCAAGATCGGCGGCATGAGCCGGGGATCGACCCTGTTGCGCGGCGAAGGCTCGGAAATCAGCCACATGCTCTTCAGTCAGGGCTTTACCGACAGCATGAGCCAGCTCTTCTCGACCCATCCCCCCCTGCCTGAGCGAATCCGTCGCATCGACCCTTCATTCGATGGGCGGTTTCCGAAGGTCGAGCCGGTTCGTCTTGAGCCGAAGGTGCGCCAGGATCAGGCCCCCGACCGCAAGCGGGCGTTCATGGGCACCGTGGCGATCGGTGCGGTCAGCGCCCAGCAGATCGACGGCGCGGTGAAGATGATCGGCCAACCGACACAGGCCCATATCGGTTATGCCAGGGAGTTGATCCAGGGCCTGCCCGAGTCGGTCCTCGATGCCGTCCACTCCCCCGATGATGCCCGCGCGGTCGTTCACGCCCTGCTGCTGGATCAGGATGAATCGATCCGACGCACCCAACTCGACCGCCTGGCAAGCCATTCGGACGCCCATACGCGCCGCATGGCCGAGAAACTCCATGCCCTGATCGGGCAGATCCCCGAAGAAGCCATGCTGATGACCGTGGACCTGGCGATCCCTGCGCTTTCGAACATGACGGTGGAGCAGTACCGGACTTTCCTGGCCAATGTCGATGTGCTGATCGCCGCGAATAAGAAGATCACGCTGTTTGAGTGGTCGCTTCGCCGGGTGCTGGTCCATCACCTCGAGCGCCGCCTTGGGCTCCGGGCCGCCCCACGCGCTTCGATCTACAACCTCAATGGCGTTCGAGGCCCCCTATGCACGGTGCTGTCCACGCTGGCAAGGGTTGGTTCGAGCCGGTCCGATGAAGTCAACAAGGCATTCGCCGCCGGCTGCGTCTTCCTGCAGACGCGGGGCATCGAGCTTCTGCCTGCGTCCGAGTGCGGCCTAGGCCAGCTCGACCATGCCCTGGATAGCCTGGAGCAACTCACCCCCCGGGCCAAGCAGCGGGTGGTCGGCGCCATGGCCGCCTGCATCAGCGCGAATCTTCAGGTTAATCGCCGCGAGGGGGAATTGCTGCGGGCCATCTGTGATACACTGGATTGTCCAATGCCGCCGTTGCTGCCGGGTCAGAAACTTGGCCAATAGCGCGCCGGAATCGGCCTCAACGCTTCCCCGGTTCGTGTCCGGAAACGGTCGTACGGTCCAGCGTTGGCGCCCGCCGATCGGGAATCGAACATGGCCCTGAGCGACCAATTTCTCTTCTTCAAGCGGTTCATGCAGCATCCGCTGCAGGTCGCGGCGCTGGTTCCCAGTTCGCGGGGCCTGGCGCGCCTGATGGTTGAGGGGCTGACCTTCGAGCCGGGCGAAGGCGTCGTTGAGTTGGGGCCGGGAACCGGGGTCTTTACCGAACGTCTCGTTCCGCTTCTGCCCGATCCATCCTGCTATATCGGCATCGATCGCGATCCGGTGTTCGTTCCGCTTCTCCGCAAGCGATATCCTCAATTGAACTTCGTCCAAGGCATGGCCGAGGAAGTCGATCGCCATGTCCGCGAGGCCGGCATCAGGCGAATCAAGGCCGTGGTGTCCGGCCTCCCCTGGGCCAGCATGCCCGAGCAGATGCAGCGTGACATCGTCGGCTCGCTCAACCGGCTGATGCAGCCCGGCAGCGAGTTCAGGACGTTCCAGTATCTGCATATCTACAAGTACCGGACATCGACGCGGTTCCGAGCCATGATGAGCGAATGGTTCGGGCCGTACCGGGTCAGCCGGGCGATCTGGTTCAATGTCCTGCCGGCCGTGGTCGTCAGTTGGCGTCGAGCGGAAGAGACTTCAGCCGTCACGGCCGCGCCGACCACCGACGACTCATCACCTCCGGCGTCGGCGACCGAAGCTCAGCCGCAATGCGAGTGAGCTGCCTGTGCGGGACGCGATGAATCGCCCAAGCCGCGGATTGGGACTCCACGCCACGATCAATCATCCGTGGCGGTGATTTCCAGGTCCTTCACCTTCTTGTTCAGCGTATTGCGGTTGATACCCAGGAAGTCGGCCGTCCGGGTTTTGACGCCGCCGTTGTATTCCAGCGCGTGAATGATGAGCTGTCGCTCGATCTCATGGATGACCAGCTCGTGAATCCGGCCTTCCTCGGCGGCGAGATTGCGGATGGCATGGGCCGCGATATTCTGGGCCAGCGCTTCAAGCGATTCATCCTGGCCATCGCCCCGAACCTGCTGGGCGAAAAGGCGAATGGAAAGCGGCAACAGGTCTTCGGTGAAATCCTCACCCTGGGAAAGCACCACCGCCCGCTCGACGCAGTTCTCCAGCTCGCGAACGTTGCCCGGCCATGGATATCGAAGAAGATTGTTCAGAACTTCGCGACTGATCTTACGGAGATTGCGTGCGTTCTCCTTGTTGTAGCGATCCAGGAAGAAATCAATCAACTTCGGAATGTCTTCGCGACGCGCGCGCAGCGGTGGAATATTGATCGTCACCACGTTGAGCCGGTAATAGAGGTCTTCCCGGAACGTGCCCTTGCGTATCTCCTCTTCAAGATCGAGATTGGTCGCCGCGATCACGCGGACGTTGGTCCGCAATGTTCGGTGATCACCGACCCGCTCGAACTCCCGTTCCTGCAACACGCGCAGCAGCTTGACCTGCAACTGCATGTCCAGCGTGCCGATCTCATCCAGAAAGATCGTGCCACCCTCCGCGGCCTCGAATCGACCCACCTTGTCCCGAACCGCGCCCGTGAAAGCCCCCTTGACATGGCCGAACAGTTCTGATTCAAGCAACTGGGGCGACAAGGCCCCACAGTTCACCCGGATCAGCGCTTTCTCCCGTCGGTCGGAGTTGTAGTGGATCGCCTTGGCCACCAATTCCTTGCCCACACCGGTCTCGCCCAGAAGCAATACCGTGGCGCGGCTGACGGCGACCTGGGCGATCGTGGCCAGCACATCCATCATCGCCGGGCTGCTGCCGATGATGTTGTCGAACTTGTACTTGCTGTGCAGATTGTCCAGCAGCTCCTGCCGCTCGGCCAGCATCTGGTCCTTCTCAACCTGCACAAGATTGTGAATCCGGATCGTCTGGCCGATGGAGCCGGCGATGATCGTCAGCAGCCGCGCATCGGCGGCCAACGTCGCTTCATCCACGAATGCCTTGTCGGCGCTGATCGCTCCAACGATGCGGTCACCGTCTTTCACCGGCACGCAGATGAAGCTGATCGGACCGCCATCCCCCTCGCCCTCACGGATGCGCCGGCTGCCGGTGCGATTGAGAAACTCAGGGAACTGTCTCACATCAGGGATGATGCGCGGCTGACCGGAAGCGACCACGGCCCCGGTCACCCCTTCGCCGGGCGCGTATCGGCCACGCTGCATCTCCTCCCGGGATAGGCCGATGGCCGCCGCCGTCCGAAGTTGGTCGGTGGTGTCATCCCACAGAACCAGCGCCGCCCGCTCGATCCGAAGCCGATCGCTGAGCACGGCCATAGCCCTCTGGAAGACCTCCGTCAGCTCCAGCCCATCGCCGAGAATCTGGCTGATTCCCTCAAGAATGTCTAATTCTTGCTCAGTTCTGTCCATCAGTTGCCTATTTTATCGCCAACAAATCCATTTGGCAAGCCATCGCTAAGCATAGACACCATCGCATGCACTTTTGTTAGTCAAATCGGAATTTTCCAGAAATTGCTTATCTCCAGGCCGGATCGAGCGCAAAGGCACGCCCGGGCAACACCGACCCCCGACGCGCCAGCCTCCAGCCCGATCGATCCGGCCGGCCGAGGGCGAAGTTCCGGGGGCGGAGTTCCGGCGGCGGAGTTCTGCGGGCGGGGCCGAATTCCGGGGGTGCCCGGGGGCCGGGGGCCGGGGCCCGGGGGGCTTAGAGCACAGTGATCTTCATGCCGACCGGGTCGATGCCGAACTCAAAAAATCGCGCAAACCGATTCGGCGGCTTACTTTCCAGCACATTGCGGATGGCCCTTGCCGCCTCCGCGTCACGAGCGATCATGAAGATGAACCCGCCGCCCCCAGCGCCGGGTAGAACCTTGCCGGCCAGCAGCGGCTCAATCGGGCGCAACAGTTTCTCGATCGCCGGATTGGTCGAGCCTGGATCGATCCGCTTCTTCATCGACCAGTAATCATCAATGCCCCGTGCAAAGGCCTCGACATCACCCCGGTCCAGGTGGTCCTTCATTCTCTCAGCGCCATCCTTCAGTTGACCGATCAGGGCCACCGTCGCCGGATCGCGCCCCAGGTACCGCCCCACCACATTCTGCAGGATGTTCCGCGCCAGCCGCTTCTGTCCAGTGAAATACAGCAGCATCCGGTCGCGCAGGGCGTCTCGCATCGACATATCCATCCCCGCCCAGTGAAGCGATAGCGCCTGCTCGGGCCCGGGAGAGGAGCGGATGATCTTGACACCCGGCGTCATACCACCGACCTGGTCCTGCCATCCTCCCGCCGTGGTCATCATCTGCTCGAGGATCGATGTCCGGGCGATCAGCTTGGGGGCACCGCTGCCGGCCATCGGCTCGCCGGTGATTCTCGCCAGGCATGCCAGCATTGCCGCGCCCAGGATCGAACTGGTTCCCAGCCCGGAACCCTTGGGCAGGGCACTGAACAGCGTGACATCGAGGCCGCCACCGAGCACATTGAGCCAATCCTCGAGCTTCCGCTTCGGATCGCGCGGACAGATGCCGGCCAGGACCAGGGCCGCCTTGGGCAGCGCTGCCCAGTCGGCCGGATCGGTGTAGGTCAGGGCATCACGCGTTGAACGAATCTCGATGCGACGGCCCAGATCGATGCTGGACAAGGTAATCCAGGGGTTCTCCGAAAGCTTGGCCATGACCTGGATCGGATACTGGCCGTTCAGGGTGACCGCGGCGTTGATCACGGTGCCCCCCAGCTCGGTGCAGATTGGTGGTGTATCTGACCATCCCCCGGCGAAATCCAGCCGCGCTGGGGTTGTCACCCAACAGGCCTGATCGTGCAGGATCGCCGCCGGCTTGGGCTCGGTCACCGCTGGGGCCTGCTGAGCGACAGCGCGGGCCACCGCGGCCAGGGAATCTGAAAGCGGATCGGCCCCAGAACCAGCCGGCAATACCTGGCCAAGTTTGGGATACGCCTTGAGAATGACATCCACCAGTTTCAGCAGACGAGCTTCCACCAAGGGCTGGTCGTTGCGCTTGAGAACTCCCCGAATCTGGCTGAGGGCTTCCCGCGCTTCGGTCTGGTCCTGAAGCTGGGCCACGATGTGCTCGGCCGGCAGCCAGGGATGGCGAAGCAATCGGGTACCCAGGTGTTCAAGCTCGCCTCGCCGCTGAATGTCCAGCCGGTGCTCGATCAGCCGGGCGTGATCCACTCGCCGAAGGATTTCGGCCATGTTCAGCTTTCCCGCCGCCGACCATTTGGCCCGCCGGGAAGATTGATCGAGGAATCCTAGCGCATGATCCACCACCTGCGAAAGTGACCCACTCGACCACAGACGGGCTTCCCACAGCGTTCGCCCGGACTCGGCTCCCTTCGGCCAGAGTCGCCCCGGCTCCCAGCCTCGCCGGCTCAGCATCCGGTCCATCGGCTCATGTAGAAACGTCCCGCCACGCTCCAGCGGCGTCTTGAAATCATCTTCAATGCCAAAGAGTACCGCCGTCCATCGCCCGCGCGGCAACGGAAAACACGCCAGGCCCACGCCCTCGGGCAACACCAGCTTCCGCTTGAGCTTCGAGGGAAGCCCCACCAGCACATTCCGACCCTCCAGGACCAGGTCCACACCTTGAAGGTGGCACGCCTCGATATAGACGTTCGGGCCGGTGCGGATTGCGCAATCAGCGAGGATCGAGTTGAAAATGAACGCACCTTCGATCGAAGCATTGGCCGGAAGGCTGCTGCGGTCCAGATTGCGGAACTGGAAGTGCTGGGCGGTGCGGTTCAGGCCGCTCATGTTGGTGAGCAGCTCGCGCGTCGCCCCGATATGGAAGAACTCGCACCATGGAAGCACATTGGCGTGAAACGGAATCCCGTTGAGTCCTCCATGAATCTTCTTGAGAATCGCCTCGGTGCTTCGGCTCGATGCCGTCCCGGTTGTGTGGGCACCACCCAACCGCTTGAGGTAGGACCGCTGATCGATCCCGCCCGGCACGGCGATAAGCAGTTGCTCATAGAGGTCGATCGTCGGGCACCCGCCCTCTTCGAGTTGCTTGAGGATACTCACTCCCCTGACCGGCCGGCCGCGCGATATCCTCGCTCCGGCCATCCGCAGCATCTTTTCCACGGTCGGAGGATCAAGGCTGATGATCCCTGTATCGATCAGTACGCGTCCGACATCATCGACCGCACCGCTCGCCCGCGCGGCGGCCTCATCCGGTTTCTGAAGGAAGTCCACCACCCGATGGCCGGCATCGGTCAGGTAAACCCCATGCTTGGTGCCTCGCTCCAGCGGCCCGGGATAAGCAACGCCGGTGATGCCCGGCCGGTCGAATCGCGTCGCCGATGAATCAAAGGTCAACAGCACATCGCCGGCCGCCAGCAGCACCTGACCATCCGGAGCCGCCGGAAGCTCCAGCAAGTCCCGCAGAATCAGATCGAACAGCGTCGCCGGCTGATCGCTGCGACCCGGCACATCACAAGGCAGCGGTGCAAAGACCTTACCCTGCGCCGCGTATGCACAAAGCCGGCGACTGTCTCCGCCGGAGTGAATCACCACGATGCGTTGACCGGCAAATAACGATGCCAAGTCGCGGATCCCCGGCCGCCGGGCCGACAACTCCCGGGCAAGCTGCCAGAGCACCCAGAGCGTCGAACCACCGGACCCCACACGCTGTCCTCGGGGGTCGGCCAGAATCCGCCAACGGTTCACCGGGTCGAGCAGCCCCCGCTTCCGCCTTGATTCAAGCTGAGCCTTATAACCACGCGCCTGTACCGGATTGGCGGCCGTCAGTACGAGCCAGTCGCAGCCATTCATCCTTGCACTCCGGGTTCGGGGCCAACATGCCCGCGCGAGACAATCCCCCTAACCATACCATGAGCGTATCCGTTCCAACCAAGGCCGCCCGGGACACAAAGCACCCTGCGCGGGCTGTGAGCCATGTCGGTCATCGTCGATGTTCGCGCCACCAGTTATGCTGTCGCGACCAAGCACTTGTTCGGAGTGTTCCCGTTGGATGCATGGTTCGTGAGTCTCTATGAAGTGACCGGCGCGGCTGTCTTCAGCGTGGTCGCGATCGGGATCGGGCTTCTGCTGTGCATCTGGATGATTCCGAAGACGACCGAGGTGATGGTCAACGCCTCGGCCGGCCTGACCGCACGCTATCTGGGCAGACGCCATCGAACCCTGGTGATCAACTGCAGCACCAACAACCCCGAGGCCGTCTCCATGCTGGTGGCGATGGGGCTGGGTCGTATCGGGGGCATCGCCAACCCACTGGGCAGCAACCTGGCCAATATTTACCTTATTTTCCTGCTCGCGCCGCTCTATGTCATCATCAAGCTCGGTGTCCTGGGCCGGTCCGGTGAAGCCCTGGCTTTCATCAGGCTCTTCCGGCGGAACTGGAAACTGGTGGCCTGGCATATCGGCCTGGCGGCGCTGATGTGGGGTTTCGCCGTGGTGGCCTACGCGATCCTGCTCGGCCAGCCGACGGGCGATTTCGATACGACCCCTGAACCCGGATCGATGCCCTCGGTGACGCTACTCGCCATGCTGGCCGTCTTGGCGATCGGCGCGGTGGGGGTGCTGATCTTTGTGCGGCTCGATCGCTGGCTGCAACTTCGTAAGCCCCATCTTTATGATGACATCAATGAAGAGGGCCATAGCGCAAGCTGGATGCGGTTTTTTCTGGGGTCGGCGGGACTGGTGGCGGCGTGCTACGTGATGAACAGCCTGTTTCTTGCCTTCAGCCAACTGTTCGCCGACTCCCTCTCCCTGTGGATCGGCGCGGCGGTCTTCGCGGGGCTGCATTATTTCGTGGGCGCACTGATCACCAGCCTGCCGGAACTGACCGTGGCCGCGCGCAACTACGCCCGAATCAATCAACCGGACCTGAACACCGCGATGGCTTCGGCTTCGGTCTCGAACATGACCAACCTCGCCATCGCCACGATCGGTGCCGGCGTCTCGGCCATCATCCTGCTTCTGGGCGCTCGCCTGCTGGTCTAACCGTCTCGGTCCGGCCAACACACAGGATTCACGTCACGTACGGATAAACCACGGGCCGGCGGGTTCCGCTCAACGTCGGCGCAACAGAACCAACCCGCCCAAGGCCGCGAGTGCAAGTGAAGCGGGCTCGGGTATCTGGTAGCTGTAAACCGCCTGAAACCCCGAGGGGGTGACACCGAAAAAGTCCGGACCGGCCGGGGAGTTCATGCCATCGCTGAAACCGAAGCCACCGGCGAAGAACTCGGATTCCGATGGCGTTGACACCCAGTCCTCGCCGTTACCATTGAGGATTGATGTCACCAATGTCCATGGGCTGACTCGATCGGGATCCTCGACAATGAATGCGAACAGGGAGAAGCTGATCCCATAACCGGTGACCGTCCCATCAAAGTCCGGTTCGACCATGTCATCGACATCGGACTCTTGAAAGATTGCCCCACCGTCAATCGTTTCCAGTCGCACGACGATGCTTCGCTGATCACCGACGGTCTCAACCGAACTGCTTACCCGCATGGGTGAACCCAGTGAACCCAGCGGGCTGAGATCGAGCGGAGGATCGCCAAGCTGATACGGCACCCATCCGAAGACAGGAAATTCCATCATGTCCTCGTCCGGATCATCGGTCGGCTCAAAGCTCACTTCCAGCGTGACATCGATCAACATTGAAGCGCCGATCGGGGCCGCCGATGCCGTCCCGATCAGACCCAGACTCATCGCCGAGACCAAGAGAGGGGTCACACCCCTGTTCAACTCAAGCATCGCTCTACTCCTTCCCTGCCAAAAAACTCAACACTCTCACAACAAAGCCGCGGGAGACCGCACATGGATTCCACATGGCACAATATCGCCGCCGGCCATCACCATGACCAGCGCCAAGCTTACAAATACCGTTGAAATAATTCTCTCAATTACCCTGATTCCCCATCTTCCCGAGGATTCGAGCTCCTGACGAGCTTCCCACGCATCGATCTGTACAACTATGCGCACGATAGGCAGTTTGTCAACCTGGCGGTCCGCTATTCAAGCGAACATTCAACAGCCCGACACCCCGCGCCTCCGCAAGCGGTCGGAGATCCAGCTTGAGTGCGTGGATTACCATGCCCCCGGACGCCGTGCTTGCCCTGAAGCCATGGCACGGGATAATGGACACTTTCAATGGCCATCCAGCGATACCGGCATGCTTGACCCGATTGCCCTGAGTTTTCCTCGATTGCCCGGCTCATGCCAGGGGCTGCGGGTGGCTCATCTTTCGGACCTGCATCTGCATCATCCTCGCCGCGCTCGCAGGATGATCAACCTGATCATCGATCGCCTGGCGCCGACGAAGCTCGATCTGGTGGCATTGACCGGCGATTACATGGACAAGCCGGGTGATGAGCCTCTGGCCCTGGAGTTTTTCGAAGCCCTGGAACGACGGGTTCGGCCACGGTTGGGCTTCCACGCGGTGCTGGGCAATCATGATTCGCCTGAACTTCGCCGGCGCCTGATCGCCCAATGCCCGTGGCTGAACATTCTGGACAACCAGGCCAAGCCGCTGATCGAAGGCTCTTCGATGATCATTGCCGGACTGGATGGCGACATCACCCGCGAGGCCGACCCGATGGCACTGATGGCGTCGATGACCGGGCTGCCAAGCCACACGGAGCGGGAACCGGGAGCGACCCCACGTCGCGAGTCCGGTCCCCCGTCGCTTTCCACCGGTCCGGACCCGCAGTCCGGGCGTGAGCAGATCATGCCCACCGCGCAACGGCCAGATGCCCGGCGCCATTCCTTCATCCTGCTTCTTGCCCATCATCCCACCTGGCTTCCCATCGCCGCCGATCTGGACATCGATCTGATGCTCAGCGGTCACACCCACGGCGGGCAGATTCGCTTTCCCGGCAAGCGGGCGATCTACAACTCGACTGACTTTCCCCTGCGCTTCTCGGCCGGCCTGCTCCGACACCAGAACACCCTCGCCGTGGTAACCCGGGGGATCGGTGAAACCGCGCTGCCCATGCGAATCTTCTGCCCTCGCCAAGTACCCATGCTGACCTGCAATCACGGCCCATTACCGGGGCAGTTCACCCACCAGGTGGTCAACCTCCAGCCTTGGTGATCGCGCCGGATGCATGCCCACACGCACCCGGTCCATGAACTGAACCATCGAGCGGATCGAAACGTGTCATTCATGCCGCGCTGCGCTGGATTCGGCACCCCACGGATATTCCCGCTGATTGAGAAGCGCCGTTAGCAGCGCTTCACGACGATACGGCACCATCTCCTCGAGCATCCTCGCAAAACCCCGCCACTGTTCAAGCGCAAAGGCGATCGGCGAGGTTCCACAACGGCGGATCAACGCGCCCCGGCAAAGCAGATGGACACTCAGGAGCGATGCGAACATCAGCCTCAGCCGCCAACGTCGAAGATTGCGGCGAACGAAGTTGAAGTCGGCGAACTCAGCGGTCAGCCATTCGCTGAGAAACTGTCGATGGCCGTCCAGTTCGCGACGCAGGTCGCGCATGAGCGTTCGGGTCAGATCATCGTCGGCGGCGCTGTACCTTTCCACGGCTTCCATCAATCCCGATCGGATCAGACCCAACAGCAGAACCCGGGACAGTTCGAAGCGAACGCCCAATCGGCAACGCAATGCCCGAAACCGAACCCTGAGATTCCCTTCAGGCTCCCGGACACGCGCGGTACCGCTCCACTTGCCCAGCAGATGCTCGTGGTGATCGGCTTCGCGCACCATCAGGCGGACGGCCTGAACCCAGGCCGGATCGCATCGGGCACGATCGGCCAGGCGACGAGTCAGCCAGGCGCGATCCTGACTGCTCCAGGCGGGCAAAGCCAACGCAAGCGCCTGGCTCAACCGCGTACCGATCGCACGCGGCGGCCAACGGAACTTCGGGCGCAGGTGACGGCTCTGGAGGAAGTGAAACAGCCAGTAACGGCTACGGCTCCATTCCTTCTCACTCATGATCAGGCCTCTCCCCCGAGACCGGAATCGCCGCTGGGTAAACACATGGAAAGCGAGATCATTCTACGATGGTCCTCAGCGCCGCCCGGAAATGTCCCAAACCCAGGGCAAACGCATGTAGC